>JAYOMI010000083.1:3575-15692 GCA_038120765.1 Rhodospirillaceae bacterium | reverse complement strand
AGATCCTCCGTTAAATCAGACGATCAACTGGCCCAAAAATTTTGACGACGGACAAATGACACGGTAGTCCCGCTTCGATAGCAATCAGGCTGACGGATCAGCGCTCTACAACCGCGCCGCCAGATGAACTATCCTCATGCCCGCAACACGGCGGCAAAGGAGGATTTTTTTATGGCGCAAAGCGTAAAGGTAACAGCGTCGGACGGTCACCGCTTCGATGCATGGCGCAGCGATCCCGAGGGCCCGGTAAAGGGCGGCATTGTTTTTCTTCAGGCAATATACGGACTGACCACGCATCTGGCGGACGTCTGCGACCAGTTCGCCGAACGCGGTTATGCATCCATCGCGCCGGCCCTCTACGACAGGGCGGCGCCGAATACCGTCTTCGACTACGATCAGGACGGACACAAGGGCGGCATGGCGTTTCGCGAACACCTTGCCGAAGAAACGGTTCTGCTCGACGTAGCGGCCTGCGCGGATGCGCTGCGGACGACTGCCGGCAAGGTCGCTGTTGCAGGCTTCTGCACCGGCGGTACATGGGCGTGGGTATCCGCCTCCAGGCTCGACCTCGATGCGGCCGTAATCTTTTACGGAACCGACATCCCGGACTATCTCGCTCGCCACGCCAGGTGCCCCGCGATGATGCATTATGGCGATCGCGATCACATTCTGCCGATCGGCACCGTGCGCCAGATCGAAGCAAACTATCCCGAGGTCGAATTTCACATCTATCCCGGCGCCGGACATGCCTTCTACAATCCGGAACAGGCCAACCATAACGCAGATGCCGCACAGACCGCCTACGAGCGCAGCGTCGCGTTTCTCGACAGACAATTCGGCGCGTGAAGCGAGAAGGCCGCCTGGTCGTCGCGTCGCCGGAAACGGAAGACGGCCGGCTTTGTGTAGACATCTTTCGCAATGCAGAAGGCGCCTATGCGTGGGACGAATGGCGGCGCGAACCCGAAGATCCGTCCGGCTGGCAAGCCACCGGGCGGGCCGGCGCCGATACATTTGATACGCAACAAGCCGCGCGCGACGACGCGTTCAACAGCGTGGAGTGGCTGTCCCGCCGCCGGGGCTAGTTGGCGGGCCGCTTCCTCGCGGATTCCATGCGGGCGATAAAGCTGGTGCAGGCCACGATGATCAGCGCGCCGACGATCGTCCAGATGTCCGGCACTTCGCCGAATATCAGCAAGCCGAACGTCGCCGCGAAGATCAGCCGGACATATTCGGTCGGCCCGATCACGCTTGCCTCCCCGACGGCGAACCCCCGGATAAATCCGATCATGCCGATCGCGGTAAGAATGCCGATCGCAATTGCCATAAGCCACGACACGAAGTCCGGCGGACTCTGCCAGAGCAGAATTGTCGGGACCAGGAACACGGCGATACCGCCTGCCTGATAATAGAAAAGAATCCGGTTGGGAGGTTCGGTGGTCGACATCAGCCGGATCAGGACGTTAGCGACGGCGAACGTACAGGCAGCACCGATTGCAATGAAGGCCACAGGATCGACCTCACCGCCGGGCCGCACCATGATGACCACGCCGACAAACCCGGCGAAGGTCGCAGTCCAGCGGCCGCCGCTGACCACCTCGCGCAGGACGATCACCGCGACGATGGTCGTGAACAGGATACGCGAGAAAGCCAGCGCCGTCGCATCTGCGAGCGGCAGGTGAACCACGGATGCGTAAACGCCGACCTGGGCGATACATGCGAGGACGAGCCGCCCGGCATGAATCCCCGGCCTCGATGTTCGCAGCCCGCCGGCGCCCATACGCAGGAAAACAGGTGCCATGATCAGAAAGCCGATCGCGTAGCGGAAAAATGCCAACTGGAAGGGCGACATCGTCTGGCCCAGCGACTTCACAAACAGGTCGTTGATCGAAAAGGCAAGGCTCCCCATAACAAGCCAGAGAATGCCACGTATATTGGGCGGCAGCTTCAGCCAGCGCGTTTCTATCGCGGCAAACAGTATCATCGACTGTCTGGTCCTGCGCCGGGTCGAGGCATTGGCAAGAAATTCATTCCGGTTTTCCTGAGACGCTCAAACCGCAGCCTAACCGGAGGCGAGTCGAAGCGGAATACCGGATAGCGGGGGATTCCTTCGAAATCGAAGGAATTGAGGTTTTTGCAAAAATCTGCTTGTATCCCCTCACGGTGAAGAAACCAACCGCTCAACAAACGAATGAATATCGGAGGTAACATGTTATCCAAGAGATTTACCGGGGCCGCTCTCGTAGCGGCACTCGTCTTCGGCGGCACCACCGCCGCCACCGCAGAGACGGCTGCAGAATTTTACAAGGACAAGACTCTTAAAATCGTCTTCGGCTTTGGCGTCGGCGGCACGTACGGCAAGTATTCCCAGATTCTGGCGGAGTACCTTGCCCCTTATCTCGGCGCAAAGACAATTATCACCCAGTCCATGCCGGGCGCCGGCGGGCTGAAAGCGACCAATTTTGTCTACAATGTCGGATCGAAAGACGGCCTGACCCTGTTCATGCCGCCGGATACGATCGTCATCTCGGAGCTGCTACGCCCCAAGGCCGTCAAGTACAAATCCGCAGACTTCACCTGGCTCGGTACCGCCGTCCAGAGCAATTCCGTTATCGGCATCCGCAGCGACGCAGGTATCACGAAGCTCAGCGATCTGAAGGAAAAAGAGGTCATCATGGGCTCCACCGGTCAGGGATCCCAGACCTTCCTGATGCCCAAGCTGGTCAACGGCGTCTATGGCAGCAAGTTCAAGATCGTCAGCGGGTACAAGGGATCACGAAAGGTCCAGCTTGCCATTGAACAGGGCGAAGTTCAGGGTCTGTCGGTCACATGGCTGTCCTGGAAATCGGCTCACGAAGACTGGTTCCAGAAAGGCTTCACGAAGGCGGTGATCCAGATCGGCGTCGAGAAGGAAGACGACCTTCCCAATGTTCCAATGCTCCAGGAAATGGTGTCGGGCGACGATCGCAAGATCGTTAACTTCATGGCGACCATGGGCCCCATCGGCCGCGGCCTCACGGTGCCGCCGGGCGTGCCGCAGGACCGCATCGATTTCCTGCGGGCAGCATTTGCCAAGGCGGTTGCGGACCCGAACTTTACCGTCAACGCCGAGAAGCGGAAGCTGCGCGTCAAATCAGCGACCGGACCGGTTCTCCAGAAGATCGTCAACGATTCTCTCGACGTGGACGAGAAAGTACTCGAGCGGGCACGGGCAATAATTTTCGGCAAATCCTGATAGACCGAGAGTTATTCTCTATCTAACAGCACCCCGGCCTCCTTGGCCGGGGTGTCTTCTTTCCAGCGGATACAACGAATATGAAACGCGACCATAAAAACGTCCTCGTCCTCGGCACCTGCCAGATGCTTTTCGGGACGGGCCGCGGTCTCTTCATGGTCACCTCACCCGCTGTTGCTCTCGGAATTGCCCCGCATCTGGCGCTGGCAACGCTACCAACGGCGCTGGTCGTGGTGGGCACCGCCCTTGCCGCCATGCCGGCATCCCTGTTTTCGCGGCGCGTGGGGCGAAAGGCGGGCTTCCTGTGCGGGACCGTTCTCGCGGCGGCCAGCGGGGCGGCCTGCGCTGCGGCTATCTTTATCGAGAGTTTCTGGCTGCTGGCGCTGGGCGGTCTTCTGTTCGGTTTTTTTGCCGGGTTTGCCCAGCTCTACCGGTTTGCCGTCGCCGACGTCGCATCCGAGGCATTCCGGCCCCGCGCGATTTCGCTGGTCCTCGCGGGCGGCGTATTTGCCGGTCTGGCAGGCCCGCAACTTGCCGACTGGGGCGAAATGCTGATCGCCGATTACCGGTTCATGGGCGGCTTCCTGTTCATGATCGCCGTCGCCCTGCTCGCAGCCCTTGCCCTGATGTTCCTCAGCATCCCCAACCTGACAAAGAAGCAGCTCGACGGCGCCCAGCGCCCGCTGCTGGAGATCATGAAGCAGCCGGTGTTTATCGCTGCCGCCGTCTCGGCAACGATCGCCCAGACGGTGATGAACTTCCTGATGACGGCGACGCCGATCGCCATGATCCACATTTGCGGTCACAGCTTCGGCTCGATGACCAGCGTTATCGGCTGGCATACCGTCGCCATGTTCGCGCCGGGTTTCTTCACCGGCAACCTGATCAAGAAATTCGGCGAAATCAGAATAATTACCGCCGGGCTGGTTCTTGAAAGCGCGTGTATCGCCATCGCGCTGGCCGGCATTGAGGTGATGAATTTCTGGCTCGCGATGTTCCTGCTGGGGGTCGGCTGGAACTTCACCTTCACCGCCGCCACCACCCTTATGACGACCGCCTATACGCCGGCGGAACGCGGCAAGACACAGGGCATGATGAACCAGATCATCTATACCGTGGTCGCGATAGGCTCCCTGTCCTCCGGGGCCTTTATCCATTTCTTCGGCTGGGACTGGGTGAATATCGGCGCCATCCCGCTCCTGGCGATCGCCGCTGCGGTCACCTTCTGGTACGCGGCCAGTTCACGAAAAGCGGCAGAGGCCTGAGACAGCACGGCGCATCGGATGTAATATCGGAGCAAGGACTTTGAGCGTGAAGTCTTCGTGGGAATGAAGCGACAGGACAGTCAAGCAATGGATGGGAATACACCTGACCCGGCAGCCACCGGAACGGAAATCGGAAAATCCCCTGCCCGGCTGATGGCCCGGCGGGCTATTGAAGGACGCGGCACGTATGTTGACGACCTGGTTCTCCCGCGACTGGCCGACGTGGCTTACGTACGCAGTCCCTATGCTCATGCCGAAATCGGGGGCATCGATACGACTGCCGCCGCCGCGATGCCAGGCGTTATTGCCGTTGTCACCGGCGCCGAGATCGCCGAGCGGATGACGCCCTGGCTGGCCGTCATGGAAAACCAGCCTGCCCTCAAGACAATCCCGCAATACGCTCTCGCCGTCGATCGCGCGCGGTGGCAGGGAGAGCCCGTCTGCGCCGTCGTCGCCGAAACGCGCGCGCTTGCCGAGGATGCGGCGGAGTTGGTCGCCGTGGATTGGCTGGAACTGCCGGCAGTCACGGAAATGGACACCGCGCTGAATGCGGACACGCCCGTCATTCACCCGGAATTCGGCGATAACAAGATGTACGAGCGCATCGTCGAAACCGGCGATCCGGACTCGGGGTTCGCCGCCGCCGCCCATATCGTCGAACAGACCTACCATTTCGGCCGCCACACCGGCGTAACCCTGGAGCCGCGCGCCGTGATCTCGTCCTATGAGCGCTCCGAGAAGCGGCTGAATGTCTATTACGGCGGCCAGGCGCCGCATATGATCCAGACGCTCTATTCAAAACATCTCGGCATACCGGAACGCGACATCCGGGTGCGGACCCAGGATTGCGGCGGCTCCTACGGAATCAAGAGCCATCTGTACGGCGATGAATTCGCGACTGCGGTGCTGTCGATCATGCTGGACCGCCCAATCCGCTGGCGCGCAGACCGGATCGAATCCTTCGTTTCCGACATCCACGCCCGACATCACCGGGTAACGGCGAAAATGGGCCTCGACACGGACGGTCGTATCACCGCGTTCGAGATAGACGACCTGGTCGGCGGCGGTCCCTTTTCGGCCTATCCGCGCACCAGCATCGTCGAAGGCAATCAGGTACTGAATATCGCGGGCGGGCCCTACCGGGTCGGCGGCTTTCGCGGCAAAACGACCGTGGTATTCCAGAACATGGTGCCGATTTCCCAGTACCGCGCGGTCGGACACCCCATGGGTATCGTCGCCTGCGACAGCCTGCTGGAGAAAGCGGCGGTTGAATTGGGCATCGACCGGCTTGATATCCGGCGTCGTAATTTCATCCCCGATAATGCCTACCCCGCGAACTCGCCCGGCGGCGTGCCATTGCAGGACCTGTCGCACCAGGCCTGCCTTGAAAAGCTGGAAAAGACGATCGATCTCGACGCGCTGAAGCGCGACCAGGCTGCCGCAAAAGAACGGGGTGTCCACCGGGGAATAGGATTTGCGTCGTTTATCAAGGGGACAAACCCGGGCGCCCTGATCTACGGGCCGGCCAGGGTGCCGATCTCCGCCGTTGACGGCTGCACAATCCGCTTCGAGCCCGCGGGGGGCGTTACCTGCCAGATCGGCGTGACCGAACAGGGTCAGGGGACCGAGACAATGGTAGCCCAGGTCGTCGCCGCCGCAATCGGCATGTCGTTTGACGATGTCCGCGTGATAACCGGCGATACGGACGTAATGCCCTATGGCGGCGGTACATATGGATCGCGCGGCGCCGGGATCGGCGGGGAAGCATCCTGGAAAGCCGCGCTGACGCTGCGCGCTCAGATTCTGGAACTCGCCGGGGTCCTGTTGCAGACCGATGCATCGGCGCTCGATATCCGGGACGGTACGGTAATCGAAACGGAGTCCGGCAACGAGCGGATAACATTGGCGGAACTCGGAAATATCGCATTCCTCCGGTCCTACGAACTGCCGGACGATTATCACCCGGTCCTCGTCGCCACCGAACGTTTCCGGGTGCGCGACTATATCTTCACGAATGCCGCACATGCCGCCTATGTCGAGGTCGATACCGATACCGGTTTCGTCAAAGTCCTGAACTACTGGCTTGTCGAGGACTGCGGGCGCGTGATCAATCCGCAACTCGTCGACGAACAGCAGCGGGGGTCGGTGGTTCACGGGCTCGGCGACGCGCTCTACGAACATTGCATCTATGATGAGGCCGGCCAGCTCCAGAATGCGACCATGGCGGATTACCTGGTACCGATGTCCTTCGAAATGCCGGATATCGTTGTAGAACATGTCATCACGCCGACATCCAAGACCACCCTTGGCGCCAAAGGGGCCGGCGAAAGCGGCATGGCAGGCGTACCACAGACGATTCTGAGCGCCGTTAACGATGCGATCCGGCCCTTTGGCGGCGAAGTCACCGCGGTTCCGGTGACGCCGGAAGACGTTTTGCAGGTTTTGGGGAAACTTTAGCAACCGGGCGCCATGATCCGGGCGCTTGCAGGGCACGTAGCCTTGTTGAACTTTTATCCCTAGGGAATTTTCCGATGAGCGACCCTGCAACGCGCTTTTATACGGAAATCCCGGTTTTCGACGACTTCGCGAAGGTCGTCGACGATCGCGTGTACAGGCAGATGCCCGAAGACTGGTTTATCGGGCTCACGGATGTCATCGGGTCGACCAGGGCAATCGAATCCGGCCAGTACAAAGCGGTCAACATGGCGGGCGCGGCTGCGATTTTGGCGGTTATCAATGCCCTTGGGCATCAGGATTTCCCGTTCGCTTTTGGCGGTGACGGCGTGAGCTTCGCGGTGCCGGGCGAATACCGGGACAAAGCCGAAGACGCGCTTGCACGAACGGCCCGCTGGGTGGAGGAAGAGCTTGATCTGGCGCTCCGCGCGGCGATGGTGCCGGTCGCCGATATCCGCGCCGCCGGCTATGACGTGCGGGTCGCGCGACTGGGCGCGTCTCCCGCCGTAGCCTTTGCCATGTTCTCCGGCCACGGGGTCGAATGGGCGGAAGCCGAGATGAAACAGGACCGGTTTGCGGTTGCCCCG
Organism: Rhodospirillaceae bacterium; assembly: GCA_038120765.1. Classification (GTDB taxonomy): domain Bacteria; phylum Pseudomonadota; class Alphaproteobacteria; order MPNO01; family UBA830; genus CAXBCP01. The sequence continues at coordinate 8,154 of JAYOMI010000083.1, read as the reverse complement.
GCGGCACCCGGGTCGCGTCCCGACCTGACAGGCCTGTCCTGCCGGTGGAAACCGATCGAAAGCAGTCTGGGGTGTATCCTGTCGCTCATCGTCGGGCCTGCCGCCGGCGTCGGAACCACAGCAGATGACGGTGCCTATGACCGGATTATCGGCCAGATCATCGAACTCTTCGAGGCAGGCGGGCGCGGGAGCCACCCGATTGCCGAACAGGGGCCGGATTTCGGCTGGCCGCCCAAGGGGCTTGATCTCGAAGCGCGGGCGGCCGCGTCTCGGGGTGCCCGCGGCAGAGAAAAGCTCAAAATTGCGATGATTTCGGCCATTGGATGGGTTCTGTTCAAGACCGGCTGGAAAACCCGGAACTTCGATCCGGCCCATTATCGCCGCATGACCGGACTAAATACGGATTTCCGGAAATTCGATGACGTGGTGCGCATGACGGTCGATTGCGATCCGCAAACACTCGCCCGGGCCAAGGCGTTATTGGAAACCGCCAGTGCCGACGGGACAATCCGCTACGGCATCTACGAACAGGACGCCGCGATCATGACATGTATTGTGCCATCGGTGGAAACCGACGACCACCTGCACTTCCTGGACGGCGCGAGCGGCGGCTATGCGCTTGCCGCAAAGATGATGAAAGCCGGCCAGGCGCGCTGACCGCGACGCCCGGCCGGTATTTTTTCTAGCCCTTCATCGGCAGGATGTTCCAGGTCACCCGTGGCGGGTACCCTGCCTCTGTAAACAGGCGGCCGACCGGACAGCGGTCCTCGGACAGCTTTTTCAGCCGCTCGATTTTCTTCTCCCTCTCATTCGTCTCGATATCGATGATCATCTCCGCTTCGCAGAAATGCATCACACCGCTGGTATTGCCCTCCAGGCCTTCGATGAGATCGGTGGTCGCCGAGCAATCGATATTGATGTCGCCGTGCTCAAAGCGCATGGCTTCCGCGACCTTGTGAATCTGGACGGTCTGGCAGGCCGCCAGCGAAGCCGCAAGATGATAGAGCGGTGCCGCCGCGGGACTCGGGCTCATCGGTGACGATGGTATGCCCCTCGCCTGTCGAAATTTCACAGACGACGCCACCCGCCTTGCAGGTTGAGCGAACCTCGCGCGCCCGTCGGTCGACCTGCTCCTTTTGTTTTACGTCAACCATCTTTTTGATCTCCCTTTGAAATTCATGCATCCATCCTAAAGCGGACCATGTACCGGACAAGCAAAAAGGCGGCCCCGAAAGACCGCCTTATTCACGTCCCCGATGACGGTCGGGACCGGCACTGCTCCGTCAGACCCGCGAGCGCCGCCGCATCGCGCCGAGACCGGCCAAGCCGAGACCGAGGATGGCGAGGACGCCCGGTTCCGGGACTTCCGCTGCACCGTTACCGACGATCAGCTGAATATCCACACGGGAGACCTGCCCACCGAATTCATCGCGTGCGAGAAGATAAATGTCGTAGGTCCCATCGACATTGGCGTCGAAGGGAAACGCGCCGCTATCGAAAAATTCCAGGTTCCAGGAATTCTGCGCGAGGTTGTTCGCCCCGGTAAGGGCCACGTAATCGGCGGGGTCCGTGGCTTCGCTGCCGGCGCCCTGCCCGGTCGAATTGTTGCCAAAGGAGTGATCGCCGTTCGGCTGATTGATCGGATCCATGGTCAGGAAATTCGTGCCGACCCCGGCGTCGAAATCAATGCCCAGCTCATAGCTCAGATCGCTCAGAAACAGGCCCGTGGTGCTATCGAAATCCGAATTGATCGACCATTCGAAGTTCCAGGTGGCCGTCGACGGATAACCCGATGCGAAACCGAACCCACCGCCCGAGGGCTGTCCCGCGGCGAAGCTGTAGGTGCCGTCGCCGTTGCTGTTGAATGTGTTTTCCGGCAGGTTCGAACCGTTGAACCGGACCTTTGTCCGAAGGCCGAGTTCGATACCGTTGCTGCGGTCAACGGTAAAGCCGCCATTCGCGTTGCCGCTGCCGAAGATGGCGTTATTGGTGACGTTCTGGTCGAACGTCACGACAGCATGAGCCGGCGCGCTGAAAACGCCGATAGCGGCCAGCGCAACTGCGATGCCGCCGATCCGGGAGAGACTACCTAACATATTTATCGTCTTTTACGCGTAAGAGTACTTTACGCCTACCCCGGACTTCAACAAAGCAAGAACTGTGCCACTACGAAGAAGTCTTTTAGTTCTGTTCTTCTTGTATATTTTTCAAAGTGTTATTTCAATGCCCTAAAGTGGGAAAATCCATATCCGAGCCCGGACTGCAAGGAAAACCGACACTCCATCGATATCGGCCAGACCACGGGCGCGGATGAGGAGATCAGCTGCCGAACTGATCGCGGGTGCGCAATATCCAGACGGACAGCCCGCAGATCAGGAGTATCCCGATCCCGCCAATCGCATAAAACGCATATTCCAGCCCGATGACTTCCGCGAGCGCGCCCATGATCACCGGGAACAGCATTCCCCCGAACCGGTTGAACGATATCCGCAATGCAGCGGCGCGCCCCTGTAGTCCAGGTGCGACCGAGCGGGAAGCGATCGACATCATAAGCGGGAGATTGAGTCCCTGTCCGGCACCCCGCACGCAGATCGCCAGCGCGAGAAACACCCAGGCATCGAATAGCGGCGTCGCCGCGACCCCGACAATTGCGGCCCCGACCGCCAGGATAAGCAGCCAGTAATCCGCGATTCGACGGGTCAGCGGCCCGATGCAGAGCGCGGCGACGGCGGAGGCGCCGTTGCCGATGCCGACCAGCAATCCGATCGAGGTCGCCTCATAGCCAAGATCCTTCAGCCAGATTCCGTAAAACGAGGCCTGCATGCCCGAACCGGTCTGACGCATGAAGGTCGCGGCAATCACCAGCGCGATTGCCGGAATCAGCAACAGCCTGAAGGCCTCGCGATAGTCCGACAGACTGGGAAGAACATCTTTCCGCTCTGCGGCCGGGGAAGCCGCGGGTGCTCCTCCGGGGGTCGATGACGATGAAACGGCCTCGTCCTTCGCACGGTCAACATGGTGCGGCAGGAACATCGCGCCGATCGCGCCGCAAAGCGCCCAGGCGCCGAAACAGAGAAACCCGCCGACCGGGCCGCCCGTCTCATAGGCGACCCCGACCAGCAACGGGCCGAAAAAACCGCCGATCCGCGCCGATGCAGTCATCCGCCCGGCATACACAGCGTTACCCTTCATCAGCGTACCGACCGCGCTCTGAACGCCGATCCAGTTTGTCGTCTCGCAAAACCCGATGATGATCTGAAACAGGATCGTCGCCCAGACAAACGGAAAAAACGGCACCATCGCGGTGGAAAGCGCGCCCAGCACGCCCAGAACCATGATCACCCGGCGCGGGCCGAAACGGTCCAGCAGGGCGCCGCCGTGGATAGACATGGTGACGGGCAGCAACTGACGGCTGGCAATGATGATGCCGACCATCAGCAGCGACGCATCCAGCTCTATCGCTGCCCAGAGCGGCACCACGACGTGGCTTATCGGGTAAAGATTGCCGGTAAAAAAGGCCGTTCCGTAGACCGGCCCCTGAATTCTCCAAGAATAGGCGTCCCGCGCCGCCGGCTCCCGCATTACAGGAAGCCTCGCGGATCGGGGGAATTCGGCGTCGCGCGCAACAAATCGTTCATGTTCTATTGTTTATCCGATAAACCTTGGAATCACATATTGCCAACGAGGAAGCTTTCCGATGACCGACGCCGCCAAAGCGCAAGTTCTCTCGCACATCACCGTGCTCGATCTTACCCGGGCACGCTCCGGGCCGACCGCGGTGCGCCAGCTCGCCGACTGGGGCGCCGACGTGGTCAAGATCGAAACACCCGGCGCGCCGGGCAGCGCCGATCTCGGCCGGCGCAGCGGCGCGGACTTCCAGAACCTGCACCGCAACAAGAAATCGATGACCCTCGACCTGAAGTCCGAGGAAGGCCGTGCAATTTTTTACAGGATGGCGGCAAAAGCCGATGTCGTTGTCGAAAATATGCGCCCTGGCGTGAAAGACCGCCTCGGCGTCGATTACGAAACGCTGAAAGCGATCAATCCCCGTATCATTCTCGGCAGCATTTCCGGCTTTGGCCAGGACGGCCCCTACGCCGAACGTCCCTGCCTCGACCAGATCGCGCAGGGAATGGGCGGCCACATGATGGTCACCGGCGAGCCGGGATCGGGTCCGATGCGTTCGGGCGCCGCCCTCAGCGACATGACCGCGGGCATACTGTGCGCCAACGGTATTTCGCTCGCATTGCTGGAGCGCGAACGGTCGGGCGAAGGCCAGTGGGTGCAGACATCCCTGGTCGAGGCAATGATCTTCCTGCTGGATTTCCAGGCGGCGAGCTGGACGGTTGAGAGAAAGGTGCCGCCGCAGGCCGGCAACCATCATCCGTCCATTACGCCGATGGGCGCGTTCCGCACCAGCGACAGCTTTATCAATATCGCACCGATGCCCGAAATGTGGGGTCGTTTCTGCGAGACAACCGGCCTGGATGCGCTGGTCGACGATCCGCGCTTCGCCACTTTCGACGACCGCTATGCAAACCGCCCGGCGCTTATCGCAGAGATCGAAAAGGTAACGATG
>JAYOMI010000083.1:0-3533 GCA_038120765.1 Rhodospirillaceae bacterium | reverse complement strand
CCCACTGGATCGAGCTTCTGAACGGGGCCCGCATCCCGTGCGGACCGATTTATACTCTGGACCAGGTCTTCGCCGATCCGCAGGTTATTCACACGGGCATTGCGAAAAAAGTATCGTCAAAAGCCCTCGGAGATTTCGAGATCGTCGCACAGCCGGTACATCTGATGCGCACACCCAACCGCCATGACGTCGACGATGTTACCGCGGCGCCCGAGTATGGCGAGCACACCATCGACATGCTGCAGCGCTACGGCTATTCCGACGAAGAGATCGCCAAGTTCACGAAAGACGGGGTTGTCTGACGGCGCTAAGACAACGGTGCGATGCGCCGGAAACGTCAGGACGACGGTTGAGCCATCGACCTGATCGTTGTCAAAATCGATGCTTCCGCCGTGAAATTCCATCAGTTTGCGGCTTATCGGCAGGCCAAGACCTATGCCTTCGGTCACAGTCATGCCCGCCGGGTCGAATTTCTCGAACAGGTCGAAGGCGCGTGCCCGGTCGGTATTGTTCAGGCCGGGCCCTTTATCCGAGACGCGGACCACCAGATTTCCATGGTCATTTACCTCTGCGCGTATCTCCACCGGCTCACCCTGTGGCGAGAACCTGATCGCATTGTCTATGACATGCGCAAATACCTGCAACACATACCGGGGATCGCAGCGGAGTTTCGGCAGGTGCTCCATCGGTGGCACGGCTACCCGCTCCCCGGCCGACGGAAGGAGACCGATCGCCATTTCCAGGAGTTCCGATACAGGCGCAACTTTCTCCTCTATTCCGAGTTCACCGCGTTCGAGGCGCGTCCAGTCCAGCATGCCGTCGACGAGGTCGAGAAGATGGTCTCCGGCCTGTCCGATATCTTCCGCGTACTCCCTGTATTTCTGCGCGACCTTGTCTTCAGGCGCCGCGGCAATCATCGCGCTGAACCCGAGGACGGCATTCAGAGGTGTTCGCAATTCGTGGCTGAGCATATGCAGGAACTGCTGCTTCGCCGACTGGGCATTCTGCAATTCGTCAAAGAGACCCGTCTTTTCGCTCATAAATTCCTGACGGCATTCGATCTCCCGGACGACGAGAGCCGCAAAACCCTTGAGAATTTCCGCTTCCCGTTCCGAGAGGCCCCTCGGCCGCGGGCGCGTATCCATCATGCAAAGCGTTCCCGGACGGAAGCCCGAGGACAGCACAAGCGGAGCCCCTGCATAGAAGCGGACCGCCGCCGGTCCGGCAACAGCCTCGTCATTTGCAAAGCGCACGTCCTGCGCGGCATCCGGCACCACCATGATTTCTTCATTCATGATCGTATGCGCGCAAAATCCGGCGTCCCGGGGTGTTTCGTCTATCGGAAAACCGACCTGCGACTTGAACCAGCTGCGATCCCTGTCGACCAGGGTAATCAGGGCAAACGGGGTATTGAACGTGAGGGCGGTCAGCGCCGTCAGCCGATCGAACGCCTCTTCAGGCGACGTATCGAGTATATCGAAACGGTAAAGCTCCGCCAGACGTGCCGAGTCATTTACCGGAATCGGAGCGCACCTCAACCCTGAAGAAGATGTCGCACACATGTCCTACCTAACCCAAGCATACTAAAACCGGTCACACTCAAATATTCCTTACGCCCGTCACTTACGGAAACATTGATTTGCGCTGACCGGAACATGTTCAAATCAATAGTCAGTATAATAACCCGAGACTGATGATTCTAACCTGAAATAAAGACCATACACACTTATGGCCTTGAATTAAAATCCCTCTTTCTGTGACCCCTGATTTCTATAGTTATACTATGCGTCAAACGGCTCAAACACACTCTGTAACGGTTGCGCTTTTTTTCGTCGGCCGTGCGGCCGCTAGTCGATCTTGCGGCTGAAGGCGTCTCCGAGAAAATCGATCTTGGCGAGACCGGCTCCCGCATGGCGGACGTTGTCATATGCGGTGGTGGCCTGAATAAGCACCTGCGGAATCGCGAAATGCAGCAGCAGGTCCTGACCTGCGAATGCTGCCGGCCCGACGCGGATTTGTATCTCGGCACGGCGTGTTTCGCTGCCCTCCATCTGCTCGGGCTTCACCCCCGCCATGAAAGCAAGCGACGCGGCGATGCGCGCCTTCATGGCTGATATGTCGGTGTCGGTGGCGCCGAGCTCCGGTTGGTCGATATCGGCGAAGCGCGATACGGCGACAACGGAATGGTGGCATGCCATTTGCACCTGCTCGGCCAGGGTCATCATGTCCGGGGCGAGGCGCATCGATACAAGGCCCGCGATATCCCATTGCTTGTCGGCGTAATGCGCTGCGCCCCTGTCCAGAACGGTCGACATTCCCGACAGCGTCTGCGTGAACAGCGGCACGGAGGCCTGATACATGGAAAGCGGCATGGCGGTGATCCCTTGTTGTGGTTTTCCATCACTGTACATGATGGGCGCAAAATCGGTTAGACATCCCGACGTCGGGCGGTCGCGCATCGTCCAGATACCCCAGACCCGCCGCGGCCGACAATTAATCAAGCGTTAACCATAAATCGGGGTGGCGGTCGCAATCGTTTCTCTCTAGCTTGGCCGCACTGATGTGTTTCAGTGTGTTGCAGAAGAAAAAGTACCCTAGGCGGCCATCAAGACCGCCGGGAAACAGGAGAACAGACGTGAAGATTTCATCCCCCATCGCCGCCCTTACAGCCATCGTCATCGCCTCCGGCATCATGGTCCAGGGCCCCGCCTCTGCCGCACCCGTCAGCATCACGGTCAACGGTGCGTTCACCGACGCCCCGGATTCGCTGACCGTCGGCCCGAATATCTTCTAATCCTTCGTGGGGCTGAATTTCACGTCCACATTCAGCTACGACCCGACGGCTGCAAGGATCAACACAGAGTTCGCAAGCCCGGCCGATGGCGGCAGCGGACAAGAGCTCGGCACCGAATTCACCGGCGGATTCGCAAACCCGGCTATTCCAGGGCTACCCGTTACCCCGCCCGACACCAATACCTATATAAGCCCGACCCTTATCGCAGAGCAGGAAAACGACGTCACCCGCACGCCCGCCGAACTGCTCAACCTGCTGCCGGGCGGCACCACGTTCGATTTCTTCTCGGTCAATGGCTGGCAGCCCGGATCGACATTCAGCGGCGGCTCGACGATCGGTGACGGCGCCGCCATAGACGCCATCAATTTCGGCCTGACCTTCATCGACGTGGACGGCACGATGATCGGCGGCGCCCTGAGCGCGTCCGACCTGATGCCGGAGACTCTCGATATCAATCTGATCGATTTCGTTATCGTGACGGTAGAGGAATACGAAAACGCGGAGCTGGTCGGATTCGCCTACCAGTTCGGCACCATCGGCGAGGGCGGCACGTTCAACAACTTCACCATCGTGTCCGAAACATCGGAAGTATCGGAGCCGGCCATAAGCGCGATATTCGCCGTCGGCATGGCCACCATCGGGCTGGCGCGGCGGCGGAAACGCGCAGACAACGACTGATCACAGACGCCTACCCCCGTATCACCCGCCAGACACGCTCCGGCGTTGCCGGCATCTCGAT
>JAYOMI010000082.1:0-16026 GCA_038120765.1 Rhodospirillaceae bacterium | reverse complement strand
GCCCTCATGTGTCTCGACATGGCGATCGAAGCCGATGCGTTCGACCGTCTTATCTTTGCGACCGATACGCCGACCGGCACCGGTGTCATGCCGCTCGGCATGATCAAGACGGTCGTTGAAATGGCGTGCCTGTCAAAGCACTCGCCGGAGATGATGCTGGCGGCGGCGACCGGCAACAATGCGAATGCCTATAAGATCAATACCGGGTTCATCAAACGGGGCAGGGCAGCGGACGTCATCCTGCTGGATGCCCCGCTCGGCAGCAGTGCGAACACAGCGCTGGATGCGATCAAGCATGGCGACTATCCGGCGGTGGCGGCGGCGTTCACCGATGGTATTCCGCGCTATGTCGGGCGGTCCCGCAATACGCCGCCATCGACCCGCCAGACGCGGATTGCGCATAACACGGTCATGCAGGACTTCGGCCCTGGGCGGCATACGGTCTGACCGGATCGGTTGACTCGTTCTTGGCGGCTTTGTATCGATAGTGTACACAATGTCCACATGGCGTACATAAATGCCTGATTCGACCAATGACGATACAGCCAAGACCATCCGCTCTATCGAGCGGGCGATCGACGTCTTGTCGTGTTTCGATCATGAGACACCGCAACTCAGCGTGACCGACCTGCAGAAGCGCACCGGGCTCAGCCGCCCGACGCTGTACCGGATTCTGGCAACGCTTGCCGGTAAAGGGGTCATCCGCTCCTTTGGCGATCCGCAGCGGTTCGAACTCGGGCATGAGGCAAGCCGCCTCGGCGCGAACTGGATCGGGCAGGACGATTTTCTCCGTGCCGCGCGCCCGATCCTCACCCGGTTGTGGAAAGAGACCGGGGAGACCGTTGCCCTGTTCGTTGCCGCGGAGAACGGCAAGAAAATCTGTATCGAGGAACTTCAGAGTTCGCAGGCGCTTACCTTCACGCGGGGCGTCGGCTCTATGGAAGATCTCGAGACCGGCGCGTCGGGCAAGGCGATGCTTGCCTTCACCGAACCGGCATCATCCGATCCCGAGTTCGAAGACGTTCGCCGCACCGGCGTCCGGGTGTCGATGGGTGAGATCATCGAGGGCGCCGTCGCGGTCGCGGCGCCCGTGTTCGACCGTACCGGCGCCGTCAAGGGCAGTGTTTGTGTCTTCGGGCCGGAGGTGCGGTTGTCGGACAATCGGCGCAATGACTGTATCAAACGTGTGCGGGCAGCTTCCGAGGATATTTCCCGCGCCCTCGGCTATGGCGCCGTTATCGCATCGGCCGCGGAATAAGGAGAGAGACAATGGATGGTCTGGTCACCCGCACGGGGGTAAACGATTTGATTGACGATCGCCCGGAAGACCATGTGTTTCGCGTCGACCGCCGGATCTATCTCGACCAGGAGCTGTTCGAGGCTGAAATCAGGAACATTTTCGAAGCCGACTGGATTTTCCTGTGCCACGAAAGCCAGGTTAAGAAACCGGGCGACTATTTTGCGGCCCATATCGGACGTCAGCCGGTTTTCGTGCATCGCCAGGAAGATGGCAGCCTTAAAGGGTTCCTGAATGCGTGTTCGCATCGGGGCGCGATCCTGACGCCGTTGCAACACGGCAACGCGAAGACACTCACCTGCCGGTTCCATGGCTGGACCTATAAATGCGACGGTGCCTGCATCCGCATAAAGGACGAGGAAACCGGTTATGGCGCTGCGTTCGATCGCAGCACATACGACCTGACCGAAATTGGCGGTATCGCCAGCTACAAGGGGTTCGTATTCGGCAGCCTGTCGGCGGATGTCGATACGCTTGAAAATTTTCTCGGTGAATCGAAGGCCTTTATCGATTTCGTGGCCGATCAGTCTGCCGCGGGTCTTGAGGTCCTGCCCGGGTCGCAGAAATACGTGATTGCCGGCAACTGGAAGGCGTCGGCCGAGAACGCGGTCGACGGGTATCACACCAGCACGGTCCACCGTATTTTCGCGAGCACGGTCAAACAGCGCGAAGCCCGCGAAGGCTACGAAGGCATGATGAAGACCGAAACCGGCCGTCTGGCGAAAAAAAACGTGCGCAACGGCTGCTACGACCTGGGACAGGGACACATGGTGATCTGGGCGGACCGCGATCCGCTATCCACATCGCCGCTGTCCGAAGCAGAGGACCGGCTGGAACGGGATTATCCAACGGGCAAGGTGAACTGGATGCTGCGGCGCGGTCGGAACCTGATTGTTTTCCCGTCGCTGATGATCAACGATTTCGCGGCCACCCAGATACGCACATTCCGACCGATTTCCGCGGACGAGACCGAAGTGACGATTTACTGTCTTGCCCCGTCGGAGGAAAGCCGCGAGGCCCGCTATGCGCGGCTCCGCAAGTTCGAGGATTTCTTCATGGCAAGCGGCATGGCGACGTCGGACGACGTGATGGCGCTGGAAGCGACGCATGATGGGAGCCATGGTCGCGTTGCGCGGTGGGGCGAATTCCACCGCGGGCTGGGCACGTTGACGCACGGGCCGGACGATGTCGCCAAAGAAGGCGGTTTCAATCCGGAGACCAGCAATTCGAGCTGGGATCACGAAACGCTCTATTACAGTTTTTACCGCCGCTGGCGGGATCAGGTATCAGGGTCGTAAGGAGGCCACAATGGACGGCAGTATTGTCACGAAAGGCGTCTCGGCGCTTGTTGACGATCGGATCGACGAGGGCATGTTCCGGGTGGACCGGTCGGTCTACACGGACGAGGCGTTGTTCGAGCATGAGATACACAAGATCTTCGAGAAGTGCTGGGTCTTTCTCTGCCACGAAAATCAGGTGGAAAAGCACGGAGACTATTTCTGGACGGAGATTGGCAGGCAGCCGGTTTATGTCCACCGTCAGGAAGACGGCTCGCTCAAATGCTTTATCAACGCCTGCTCGCATCGCGCAGCCATTCTGACGCCCTTCCGGCGCGGCAATGCGAAAACACTGACCTGCCGTTTCCACGGGTGGAGCTACAAGTGCGATGGCGGCTGTATCGGCATCAAGAACGAAGAACCGGATACGGATAAGAGTACGTTCGACCTGCGGGAAATCGCGCGGCTGGAGAGCTATAAAGGGTTCGTTTTCGGCAGCCTAAACCCCGACGTCTCGTCTCTTGAAGACTGGCTCGGCGAGGCAAAGCCGTGGATAGACCTGATGGTGGCGCAGTCCACCGAAGGGCTTGAGGTTGTGCCGGGCTCGTCGACCTATACGATCGACGGCAACTGGAAATTTCAGGCGGAAAACAGCGTCGACGGCTATCACGTCTCGACGGTGCATCGCGTTTTCGCGCATACGATCGCGGCGCGCGAGAGCAAGGGGGAATATACCGGTATAAAGAAGACGGAAGCCGGGCGCATGGCCGGCGGCGTGCCGACGGGGTGTTACGATCTCGGCAATGGGCATATGGCGGTCTGGGCACAGCACACGACGCCCGAAGTCCGTCCGATCTGGGAGCAGAAGGAACGGCTCGAAAGAGACCTTACCCCGGCCCAGGTCGAATGGATTCTGACCAAGGGACGGAATCTCTACATTTTCCCCAACGTAATGCTGATGGATAACCCGTCAACGCAGATCCGGGTGATGAAGCCTCTCTCGGCAGAGCGCATGGATGTGACCGTTTATTGCATCGCGCCGAAGGGCGAGAGCGACACGGCGCGGGCCGGGCGGCTGAGAAAGTTCGAGGATTTTTATCTTACCGCCGGCATGGCGACGTCGGACGATCTTGCCGCACTGGAAGACCCCCAGGAAGGCTCGCTTGCGACCGGCGCCAAGTGGAACGAATTCACGCGCGGCATCGACAGTATCATTTACGGGCCGGACAAGGCGGCGGCGGAGCTTGGCTTCAATCCGCCAGCCTGCTCCGAGAACTGGGATCATGAAGTTCATTACCACGGCTTTTACCGGCAGTGGTTGAAAATGCTGGAGGAGAATTGACCGCGATGAGCGATCTGCAACAAGAAGTAACAAACCTGATCTATCGGGAATCGACGCTGCTGGACCGCCGCGAATGGGACGACTGGATCGATCTTTATACCGAGGATGCCATTTACTGGGTGCCGTCCTGGGCGAACGAGGAAGAAACCACGGATGATCCGGAACTTAACCTGAACCTGATTTACCTGCGCAACCGCGGCGGGCTGGAAGACCGCGTTTTCCGGATCGAATCCCGGGACTCCTATGCGTCCGTGCCGCTCGACCGCACGGTTCACGTCGTCGGCAATGTCCTTGTCGAGAGCGAAAACGGCGATGAGGTCAAAGCCACCGCAAACTGCATCATTCATACCTACGGCAAGAAGGGCGGGCTGACGCGCGGCAGTCTGTACGATTTCAGCATGCGCCGTGTCGATGGAGAGCTCAAGATTACGCGGAAAAAGATTACATTCATCGACGACCGCCTCGAAGGTCCGATCGATGTGTATCACCTGTAATGCTCGCACTTTGTAAAACCGAGCCCGTCGAGGGCGGCGGCGTTGCGGTTCGCGACTGGGAGCCGCGCGATGCCGGGCCCGGTGAAATCCGCCTGAAGGTCGGCGCGGCCGGCATCTGCGGCACCGACATGCAGATTTTCAACTGGGCGCCGCGCATGGCGCGCCGCATGCAGCTGCCCCGGGTTCTGGGCCACGAAGTCAGCGGTATTGTCGACCAGGTCGGGGAAGGGGTGACGAACGTCGCGCTTGGCGATCATGTCAGCCTGGAAAGTCATATTTTCTGCGGTACCTGCCGGCCATGCAGGCTTGGGAATGCGCATCTGTGCAACAACACGACCTATCCCGGTATCGATATCGACGGCGCATTCGCGGATTACGTTACCGTGCCGGCGCTGATTGCCTGGAAGAACCCGACGGACCTGCCCCACGAAACCGCTGCGATGCTGGAGCCTTTCGGAATCGGGGTTCATGCCTGTCTCGAAGGCTCGGGCGTATCCGGGCAGACCGTTCTGATCAACGGCTGCGGGCCGATCGGCCTGATGGCCGTGGCGGTGGCGCGTGCCCTTGGCGCGTCGCGGGTGATTGCAGCGGATCTCAATCCGTTGCGTCTGAAGACGGCAGAGATCATGGGCGCAGATCGTGCGATCAAGGCAGATGAAGAGAACGTCGCCGATGTCGTCCGTGACATGACGGGCGGCGAGGGCGCCGATGTCGGTATCGAGTTCTCCGGCTCGGAGCCCGGGTTCCGGGCGGTTTTCGACAGCCTGTGCAAGGGGGGCGATTTCCGGCTGGTCGGTGCACCGCCGAGGGCGATCCCCGTTGATTTTACCTGGTGGCTGCTGAAATGCCCGCGGATGGTGAACATCCATGGCCGCCGGATCTGGGATACATGGCAGCGATCGACCGAGCTTGTGTATTCGGGGGCGGTCGACCTGAAGCCCATCCAGAGCCATGTCCTGCCGCTGTCCGAAGCCGCAGAGGGTTTTGAACTCATTCGCCGGGGCGAGGCGGTAAAGCCGCTGCTCGTTCCTGAAGGATAGAATATGACGACGCATGCAGTAACATTCGTCTTCGAAGACGGACGCATCGTCAAATTCGATGCGAGCGAAGACGATAATCTCTATTTTGCCGCCCTGAAGAACAAGGTCCGCATTCTGACCGATTGCTTGGAGGGCGCCTGTGCGACCTGTAAGGGAGTGTGTACCAGCGGCATATACGAGCTTGACGAATACACGGAAGAAGCCCTGACGCAGGAAGAATTCGACCGGCGGGAAGTTCTGACCTGTCAGATGCACGTGAAGTCTGATTGCGTCATCGAATTTCCCTATGAATCCCGCGTGGCACTGAAATCGAAGCCCGACAGCCGGGCGGCGCGCGTCGCAGAGGTCGAGATGATCTCGTCGACGGTGGCGAAGCTGGTGGTGGAGCCCGACGGCGCGGTGCCGCCGATTTCCTTTATTCCGGGCCAGTACGTGCATCTGTCGGTTCCCGGAACATCGGAACAGCGTTCCTATTCGTTCGCCAACGCGGCTTTCGAGAGCGATAAATACACTTTCTATATCAAGATCCTCGAACAGGGCGCGATGAGCGATTACCTGTCGCAGCGTGCGCAGCCGGGCAATGAAATGACCGTGACCGGACCGTTCGGGCGTTTCTACCTGCGGCCGGCGGTCCGTCCGATTGTGATGGTGGCGGGCGGCACCGGGCTTGCCCCGATGCTGAGTATGCTCGATACGCTCGTCGCGAATGACGAGACGGATCATCCAATCCACCTTCTGTATGGCGCCAATACGGCCGATGAGCTTTTTGGCTTCGATCAGCTTGCGGCGTATGCGGAGCAGGGGCTCGATATCACGACAGAGCTTTGCGTCGTCGATCCGTCCGAGGGCTGGGAAGGGGCCACGGGGCATGTGACAGGCCTGTTACGGACGGAAATCCTGAATGCGGGCGATTGCGAGATATATCTGTGCGGCCCGCCGCCCATGATCGACGCAGCAGAAGCCTGGCTGACGGGTCAGGGGCACGATTCGTCGCTCATTCATGCGGAAAAGTTCGTTCCAAGCTGAAACGAAAAACGGCGGCCCCGGAAAATCCGGAGGCCGCCGTTTTTACAGCAAGGGGAGGCGTGTGTGCTTAAGTGCGCGTGCGGCGGCTCAGTCCAAGTGCCAGGAGGCCGAGCCCGAATATCGCCATCATGCCGGGTTCCGGTACCAGCATCATTTCGCTGGACGTCAGTGCCGCATTGGAAATTTTCACATCGGTCAGAGCGCCGGTGAAATAACCGCCTTGATTATCGACGGAACCGATCCAGAAGTCGCTGACCGTATCGCCGTAGAAGGGTGTTGTAGCACCCGCATTGACGCTAGCAACGAGTATGCGATCGACATAGATGCTCATGATGTTGTCGGAACCATCGATATCGTCGTAGTCAAACACGGCCGCTACCTGTGTGGTCACGCCAAGATCAATGGCGCCGTCACCTGTGGACAGGAACTGGGTTCCGCTGGATCCGCCGTAAATCTGGAAAGTCAGTTTTCCATTGTTTTTCACGGAAAACCAATAGGGGTCCAGGCCGCCCTGGCTGTCTCCATAAAACACGCCGAAGCCATCCGAACTTGAGGGGGCAACATTAATGCCAAGCTCGATCGTGAAATCACCGGTAAGTGCCAGTGGACCGGTGGAGCCGCTGACGACCCGAACGGTATCGTTTACACCGTCAAAGCTCAGACCGGTGGTTCCGGTCCCGCTGACCAGGCCACCCTGATAAACCGGTCCGCTCAGTGCCGTACCATGGAGGGCGTTGACGGAGCTGTCGATGACGGAATTCGGCCCGCTGGCAATTGTCCCGGGTGGGGCTTCTTCGAACATCCAGTGGGCGATAGTCCCCGCCCTGGAGGTTGTCGCACCCAACGCGACCGCCAGAACGGCGAAGACGTAAATTGCGAGAAATTTTTTCATCGTATTAACCCTTGCTACTTCTAAGCGCCGTGGACGTCTGAAACATCTCGATTCTGATACAGTGTGTCTTTCCGAAACCTGAAAACGACACAAATTGTTCCAATCTTCTGTCTGTAAGCGCAACGCCCACTATTTATGCAATTTTCATGCCAATTTCGGAAACGGCCCGATAAGCTTGGCTTTCGCGCATTGACGGCACTTTTTTCTGCAGATTTGTAAAAAAACCGACACATCGTAAAAATTTAAGACACCTGTTTCAGGTCGCGCTTTCGATCACGATGGCGTCGCGGGCGGTTCGTGAGGATTTTGCGGAGCGGATCGGATCCAGGGCCAGGTTTATTGATTTCAGATACAGGACCAATTCAATCCTTTTAATTTTCCTTATCGGGTTGACAGCCTCCGCCAATGCCCTATTTTTTGAATAGTACCGATCTGGTTCGAATTCAGTTAAAGATTTGAAATCCTATGATTAAATTGAGCAGAATGGCAGATTACGGCGTGATCCTGATGGTTCAGCTTGCCCGGGCGGGCGAACAGGTCACAACTGCATCCGAACTGACCGAGTCGACCGGTTTGCCAGGGCCGACGGTAAGCAAGCTGCTCAAGCAGTTGTCGCGGGCGGGTCTGCTGGACTCACAGCGCGGTTCCAACGGAGGTTACACGCTGTCACTGGCAGCGGACGATATCTCGGTCTCTGATATCGTCTCGGCTCTGGACGGTCCGATCGCGCTGACCGAATGCATGACGGCGGATGGCGCTGTTTGCGAAATTGAGGCCTTGTGCCCCACGCGCACGAACTGGCGGCAGATAAACAACGCGCTTGTCGAAGCGCTCGATCGTGTTTCGCTGGCCGAAATGGCGCGTCCTGTAGTTCAAACAACAATCACGCAGCCTGCACCCGTCGCAGTCGCTGCAAGCGTTTAGGGAGACAAAGATGACCCCCCCGGCAGAAACCGCGACCGTATTCGAAGATGCTGCCAAAAAGGATTACAAGTACGGTTTTGTTACAGATATTGAATCCGAATTCGCGCCGAAAGGCCTGAACGAGGATATCGTCAGGTATATTTCGGCCAAAAAGGGTGAGCCCGAATGGCTGCTCGAATGGCGGCTGGTTGCCTATCGCCACTGGCTGACCATGAAGGAACCGAAATGGGCCTTTGTGAATTACCCTGAAATCGATTTTCAGGATGCATATTATTATGCCGCGCCGAAACGCGACGAAGACAAGCCGCAGAGCCTGGACGAGGTAGACCCGAAGCTTCTGGAAACCTACGAAAAACTGGGTATCCCGCTGGCAGAGCAGGCGATCCTCGCGGGTGTCGCGGTTGATGCCGTTTTAGACAGCGTATCCGTTGCGACAACGTTCAAGGAAAAGCTTACCGAGGCCGGCGTCGTGTTCTGCCCGATCTCGGAGGCCGTACAGACCCATCCCGAACTGGTGAAGAAGTATCTCGGATCCGTCGTGCCGTATGCGGACAATTTCTACGCGACGCTGAACTCTGCGGTCTTCAGCGACGGGACGTTCGTCTACGTGCCGAAGGGTGTTCGCTGCCCGATGGAACTGAGTACGTATTTCCGTATCAATGCCGCCAACACCGGGCAGTTCGAACGCACGCTGATCATTGCCGACGAAGGCAGTTACGTCAGTTATCTCGAAGGCTGCACGGCGCCGATGCGCGATGAGAACCAGCTTCATGCCGCCGTGGTGGAACTGATCGCGATGGACGATGCGGAGATCAAGTATTCGACCGTCCAGAACTGGTATCCGGGCGATGAGGACGGCAAGGGCGGGATCTATAATTTCGTGACCAAGCGCGGTATCTGCCGCGGACAGAACTCCAAGATTTCGTGGACGCAAGTGGAAACCGGTTCGGCCGTCACCTGGAAGTATCCGAGCTGTATTCTTGAGGGCGATAATTCCACCGGCGAATTCTATTCGGTGGCGATTACCAATAATTACCAGCAGGCCGATACAGGCACGAAGATGATCCATGTGGGCAAGAACACAAAAAGCACGATCATTTCGAAGGGGATTTCCGCCGGTTACGGCCAGAATACCTATCGTGGGCTGGTCAAGGCGATGGCGGGCGCGGACGGCGCGCGAAACTACACACAATGCGATTCCCTGCTCATCGGGGATCAGTGCGGAGCGCACACGGTGCCGTATATCGAGGTGTCGAACCCCGGCACCCAGGTGGAGCATGAGGCAACGACATCGAAAATCAGCGAGGATCAGCTGTTTTACTGCCAGCAGCGCGGGCTTGACCCCGAAGCGGCGGTGTCGCTGATCGTCAACGGATTCTGCAAGGAGGTTCTCAAGGAACTGCCGATGGAATTCGCGGTTGAAGCGCAAAAGCTGCTGGGCGTGACGCTCGAAGGCAGCGTGGGATAAGGAACGGACATGAGCTTTCTATCTATCAAGAACCTTCACGCATCCGTTGGCGGCAAGGAGATCCTGAAAGGGATCGACCTTGAAGTCGGCAAGGGTGAAATTCACGCAATCATGGGGCCGAACGGCTCCGGTAAAAGTACGCTTTCCTACGTTCTGTCGGGCCGCGAAGGCTATGACGTTACAGAGGGCGAAATCGTCTTCAAGGGGCAGAACGTCCTCGATATGGAGCCGCACGAGCGTGCCGGTGCGGGCATATACCTGGCCTTCCAGTATCCGGTCGAAATTCCCGGCGTGTCGAACCTGACCTTCCTGAAAACGGCTGTGAACGCCGTGCGCAAGGCGCGTGGCCAGGACGAGCTCGATGCGATCAATTTCCTCAAATTCGCCCGCGAACAGGGCAATATTCTGGAGATGAAGGACGAACTGCTGAAACGTCCGGTAAAGGTCGGGTTTTCGGGCGGTGAAAAGAAACGCAACGAAATTTTCCAGATGGCGATGCTCGAGCCGTCGCTGGCCATTCTGGACGAAACCGATTCAGGGCTCGATATCGACGCCCTGCGCATCGTTTCCGAAGGCGTGAACAAGCTTCGATCGCCGGAACGTTCGATGATCGTGATTACCCATTACCAGCGTTTGCTCGACCACATTGTCCCCGACTTCATCCATGTGCTCGCGGGCGGAAAGTTTGTCGCCAGCGGTGGCAAGGAACTCGCTCTTGAGCTTGAAAAAGAGGGCTACGCAAAGTTCGGGATCGACGAGGACGCGTCGGCCGCGGCATAGGACAGCAGGAAATCATGACCACGAACGAAAATACCGCGCGCATCGTCGAGAGTTTCGAGCAGGCCAAGAATGGCCTGCCCGGGACCTGGCTCGCCAATGCGCGGGAAGGCGCGATCCATAGTTTCGCGACGGCCGGATTCCCGACGCAGCGTCTGGAATCCTGGAAATACACAAATCTCAATCGCCTGGCCCGCGGGGCGTTCGACCCGCTCGCCGAGATAACGACGCCGGATGTCGATGCGTGGTCGGGCCTGTTTATCGAAGGCTGCGACCGCATTGTGATCGTGAATGGCCGTGTCGATCCTGTTCATTCCTCCATCGGCGCACCGTCGGACGGGGTGACTGTCTCGGCGCTGTCGGAGGCCATCGATGAAACCGATCCGGAGCTTGAAAAACAGCTTGCGCAGATTGCGCCCGACGAAGGGGCGCCGCTCGTCGCCCTGAATACGGCTTTCATGCGGGACGGTCTGGTATTGCGCCTTGCCGCCGGAACGGTGCTGGAGCGCCCCGTGCAGGTCGTTCACATCGTCGATAGCGGCGATACGGCGCTCGCGCTGCATCCACGGACCCTGGTGGTTGCGGGCGATAACAGCGAGGCGACCGTGGTGGAAACGTTTGCCGGTGCTGCGGGTGCAGGCTACTGGACGAACGCGGTTACGGAAATTCGCGTCGGCAGGAATGCGTCGATCCGCCATTTGAAGCGCCAGTCTGAATCCGTCGGTGCTTATCATACGGCGCTGACTCAGGTCCATCTTGATCGGGATGCGCGGTTTTCATCCGTCGCCCTCACCGTCGGCGGTATGCTGTCGCGAAACGAAATGAAGGTTGCGTTCGAAGGCGAGGGCGCAGAATGCTTGCTCGCCGGCGGTTCCCTGCTGCGCGGCCGTCAACATGCCGACAGCACGACAGAGGCGGACCACAGCGTACCCCATACGAGAAGCGACCAGGTTTTCCGGAACGTTCTCGACGGGAATGCGCATTCAGTCTTCCAGGGCGGTGTAATTGTCCGCAAGGAGGCGCAAAAAACGGATTCCAGCCAGTCGAACCGTCATCTTCTGCTGTCTTCGGGCGCGCAGGCCGATACGAAGCCCGAGCTCCGGATTTTCGCAGATAACGTAAAATGCGCTCATGGCGCCACTGTCGGGGACCTCGACAAGGCATCGATGTTCTATCTTGAGAGTCGCGGCATTCCGCCGGAACAGGCGAAGGCGCTGTTGATTCAGGCGTTTGTGGGCGAAATTCTTGAAGATATCGCCGACGGCGTCGTTCGGGATCATATCGAAACTGCGATTACAGACTGGATGGCAGAGGCGCAATGAGCGGGAACGGCACATACCCGATCGACCGTATCCGGGCTGATTTCCCGATCCTGTCGGAACAGGTGCGGGGCAAACCCCTCGTGTATCTCGATAACGGGGCGAGTGCGCAAAAGCCTTCTGCGGTGATCGACCGGATTTCGAGGACCTACGAGACTGAATACGCGAATGTGCACCGCGGTGTGTATTATATGAGCCAGATGGCAACCGACGCGATGGAAGCGGCCAGGGTCAAGGCGCAGACGTTTCTCAACGCCGCCGACGAGAAGGAAATCATCTTCGTGCGCGGGGCGACCGAGGGGATCAATCTTGTCGCGTCGAGCTGGGGCAGGGCAAACCTGAAGGCAGGGGACGAGATTATCCTGTCCGTGTTGGAGCATCATTCGAACATTGTCCCCTGGCAGATGATTGCGGAACAGACCGGTGCGGTCATCAAGGTCGTTCCGATCGACGATGCCGGCGAATTCCTGGTGGACGAATACGAAAAACTGCTCTCGCCGCGGACAAGGATGGTAGCGGTAACGCATGTCTCCAATGCGCTGGGCACCGTTGTGCCGGTGAAAGAGGTGATCCGCCTCGCAAAAGCGCAGGGCGCGGCCGTATTGCTGGATGGGTGCCAGGCGGTGCCGCATATTCCGGTGGATGTGCAGGCGCTGGACGTCGATTTCTACGTCTTTTCGGGACACAAACTATACGGGCCAAGCGGAATCGGCGTCCTGTACGGCAAGCAGGCTCTTCTGGAGGCCATGCCGCCCTATCAGGGCGGGGGCGAAATGATCGACCGCGTGACGTTCGAGAAGACGACTTATGCGGAACTGCCGTTCAAGTTCGAAGCAGGAACCCCGCATATCGCAGGCATCATCGCCCTTGGCACTGCTATCGACTATCTCAACGGGATCGGTTTTGACGCGATTGCGGCGCATGAGCACGATCTGCTGACCTATGCGACAGAGCAGCTTTCGGCGATGAACACAGTCGATATTGTGGGCACGGCGGCAGAGAAGGCGGCCATTCTGTCTTTCAACATTCAGACCGTTCATCCCCACGATGTCGGGACTATCCTTGATCACGACGGGATTGCGGTGCGGACCGGGCACCATTGCGCGCAGCCGGTAATGGACCGGTTTGACCTGGCGGCTACCGTGCGCGCCTCTTTCGGGCTCTACAATACCCGCGAAGAAGTGGATGCGTTGGTCACGGGCATCAAACGGGTTCAGGAGATGTTCGCGTGAGCACGAATCTGAGCGACCTCTATCAGGAGATTATCCTGGAACACAGCCGGAAGCCGAAGAATGCCGGCGTGCTGGAAGACGCGACCGCCGAAGCCCAGGGCAATAACCCGCTCTGCGGCGATCGTATAAAGGTCTATGTAAAGCTCGACGGCGACCGGATTTCAGATGTCCGTTTCGACGCGCGTGGGTGCGCTATTTCGGTCGCTTCTGCCTCGATGATGACGGAAATCCTGATCGGGAAGACTCTCGACGAGGCCGAAGAGGCGTTCGAGCGCTTCAATACCCGGCTGACCGGGGACGAAGCGCCGGACCTCGCCGATGATGACGAACTTTCTGCCTTGATGGGGGTGCGCGACTTCCCGACCCGGATCAAATGCGCAACCCTGCCCTGGCAAACGCTCCGCGCCGCCCTCCACGGCGCTGGCAATACCCCGATAACAACAGAGTAAGTGGGACGTTATGGAAGACACTATTCCGACAGAGACCCAGGACGTGAAGGCTGATGACGGCGCCGGCGAAGAAACTGCGGTTTCGTCGAAGGACGCGCTCCGGGAAGAGGTCATTGCGGCGATTTGCGAATGCTACGACCCCGAAATTCCAGTGAATATTTACGACCTCGGGCTTATTTACGAAGTGAATGTCGGCGATGAAGGGAAGGTGGACCTGGTCATGACGCTGACCTCGCCGCATTGCCCGGTGGCCGAAATCCTGCCCGGCCAGGTGAAATCGCGGGTGGAACTGGTCGATGGTGTCAACGAGGTGGAGCTCGAATTGACCTGGGAACCTGCCTGGACGCCGGGAAACATGTCCGAAGCGGCAAAGCTGGAACTGGGCTTCATGTAATGTCCTGCGTTAAAAACTGACTGTAACTACTTTAATGTATGGGTGTTTAAATGGCTAACTCTCTGATGTCTCTGACCGATGCGGCAGCCGAACGGGTAAAACATCTGATGTCGACCCGGACGGATCCCGCGACAGGTCTGCGTATCGGCGTTCGCACCGGCGGCTGTTCTGGTATGGCGTACTCGATGGATTTTACGCTCGAGAAGGAACCGCTGGACGAAGTGGTCGAGGATAAAGGCGTGACCCTGTTCGTCGATTCAAAGGCGCTCATGTTCCTGATCGGCACTGAAATGGATTACGTCGAAGACAAGCTGCAATCCGGCTTCGTGTTCAATAATCCGAATGAAAAGGGCCGCTGCGGTTGCGGAGAGTCGTTTCACGTCTAAAGTCGGACAGACCGGCGGTTAGCTATTCAAGCGGCGGGTTTTCCCGCCGTTTTCTTTTGGGAGGAATAATTATTCATGGTCAAAGTCTATTCGATTGACGGTGTGACCCCCGTGGTCGATCCAAGCTCCTATGTTCATCCGACAGCGGTGCTGATCGGTGACGTTATTATCGGACCCGATTGCTATATCGGGCCGGGCGCGTCCATCCGCGCCGATTTCGGGCAGTTCACAATGGGCCGCGGGAGCAATTTTCAGGATAACTGCACGGCCCACAGTTTCGCGGGCGTCGACGTTCACCTTGGAGAGTACTGCAATATCGGCCATGGTGCGGTCCTGCATGGCTGCGTGCTGCACGATCGTGTTCTGGTCGGAATGAATGCAGTGGTGATGGATGGCGTCGTTGTGCACGATTATACCCTGATCGCGGCGCTCGCTTTCGTGCCGGCCGCAATGGAACTGCCGTCCGGCGTGATTGCGGCGGGGTCGCCGGCCAGGGTTCTGCGGGATCTGACCGACCAGGAACGACAATGGATGGCTGACGGCAACCGGGATTACGTCAATCTGACGCGGCGGTCCCTTGCCACCATGACCGAAACCGAGGCCTTGACTGAAATTGACGACCCCGCACCGCGTCTCGCCATAGAGGGCTCAAAGCCGCTTTATATGACCCGCAAAGAGGGGGAGGACGTCAGGTAAAGGCGTTGAAGGTAATCAGCGTGAAAGTGTCGGCAACGCCGTCAATCAGCTGGAGTTCCCGGGTGACGAAATGGCCGATATCCATATCGTCGTCCAGCGTGCACTTCATCATCAGGTCGTGCTGACCGGAGATTGAATAGACTTCGGAAACGTTATCGACATTGTCGACCGCGGCGGCGGCCACATCATAGGCCTTGCCGAGTTCGCATTTCACCATCACGAAAATTGTCTGCATCCCGATGCTCCTTTAGGTCTGCGCGCGAAGGATCAGGAAGGGCGCGCCGGTTTCTGAAGGAATGCTGGCACATGATCCCCAAGGCCGACAACGGTCTTTTCTTTCTCGCGATTGCCGCCGCGATCACCCTTGCCGTCGTTCTGGTTCCGGGGGCGCTTCTCGCCCTCCGGCTTTTGCCGGCGGCGGGACGGTTTCTCGGACGAGGCGTCGCGTCCGCCCCGTTTATCAGACTTTTCAGCGCCGAATTTATCGGCGCGGGGCACGTCAACACAGGCTTTTTCTTCTGATCCGGATGCGGCTTCCCTGTCTCGGGACGGGCGATCTTCACGGGGGCGCCGCTTCGAGCGACCGCTCCCGGCTTGATTCTCTTTGCTTTTGCTGCCCGGATTGTCGTTACCGCCGCCTTTGCTGCGGGACTGGCCGCGTTTGCGGCCAGTATTTTCGTCAAGGGCTTCGGTCTGGTAGCCGTCGACTTCAATCCGCGGAATCGAATTTCCGATCAGCTTTTCAATGGCGTCCAGAAAGACGACATCCGACGGTGTTGCCAGCGTAAATGCCTTGCCGGACCTGCCCGCCCGGCCGGTACGGCCGATGCGGTGAATGTAGTCTTCGGCCTGCATCGGAACGTCGTAATTGAACACGGCAGGGAGATCGTCGATATCGAGACCACGGGCCGCCACATCGCTGGCGACCAGGAAATTGATTTCGCCTTTCTTGAACCGCTCAAGCGTATCGTTTCGGCTGCTCTGGTCCATGTCGCCATGCAGGGCGGCCGCAT
>JAYOMI010000081.1:3728-16185 GCA_038120765.1 Rhodospirillaceae bacterium | reverse complement strand
GGGCGGGCGCGCTCGGCGGCCGGATGCTCGACGCCGACCCCCTGGGCACGCGCCGCACGCGCGACGCCGGCTAACGCCATGCCCGGCGCTTCGGGCGCGGTGATCGCCGCGCCGTCTTCGGGCAGCGGCAAGACCACGCTCACCCTCGGCCTGCTGCGCCATTTCGCCCGCGGCAAGGTGGCGGTGTCGTCCTTCAAGGTCGGGCCGGATTACATCGATCCCGGATTCCATGCGGCGGCGAGCTTCCGGCCCTGCCTGAATATCGACAGCTGGGCGATGCGCCCCGACACCGTCTCCGCCCTGTTCGCCCGGGCGGCGGCGGGGGCGGATATCGTGATTGGCGAGGGGGTCATGGGCCTGTTCGACGGCGCGCAAACCGCCCCCGGAACGGATACCGCAACATCTTCAGGCTCCACGGCCGATACGGCGGCACTGCTCGGCCTGCCGGTGATCCTCGTGGTCGACGCGGGCGCGCAGGCGCAGAGCGCGGCGGCGACGGTGCACGGTTTTGCCACCTTCCGCGCCGACGTGACGGTGTCCGGCGTGATCTTCAACTGCGTCGGCAGCGACCGCCATGCCAGGATGCTGCGCGATGCGGCGGTGCCGCTCGGGATACCGGTGCTCGGCTGCATCCCCCGGTCTCCCGGCATTGCCGTGCCGGACCGTCATCTCGGCCTCGTCCAGGCGAGCGAGATGGCCGCGCTGGACGCGTTTCTCGATGCCGCCGCCGACCTGGTGGAGCTCCATCTCGATCTGGAGGCGTTGAAGTCCATACTGCGGGCCGGCGGCGGAGGGAACGCGCCGCCGTCAACGCTGTCATCGCCGATACCCCCGCCTGGCCAGCGTATCGCGGTTGCGTCGGACGATGCGTTCCGCTTCGCCTATCCCCATGTCCTGGACGGCTGGCGCGCGGCGGGCGCGGAGATCCTGCCGTTTTCGCCCCTGGCCGACGACGCGCCGGACCCTGCGGCCGACGCGGTCTACCTGCCCGGCGGATACCCGGAACTGCAGGCGGGAAAGCTCGCCGCCAATACGAGGTTCCTCAGCGGCCTGCGCGACGCCGCGGCCCGCGATGCCGTCCTCTACGGGGAATGCGGCGGGTACATGGTTCTGGGGGAAACGCTGACCGATGCCGACGGACAGGCGCACCGGATGGCCGGGTTGCTGCCGGTCGAGACCAGCTTCGCAAAGCGCAAGCTGCATCTCGGCTACCGCAACGCGGCGCTGTCGGCGGACACGCCGCTCGGCCCGGCGGGAAGCGTTTATGGCGCCCATGAATTCCACTATGCCGCCACCGTCCGCCTCGGCGATGCCCGGCCGCTCTTCGCGCTGTCCGACGCGGCGGGGAACGATCTCGGGCCGGCAGGGCTGCAGGCGGGCCGCGTGATGGGATCGTTCATCCATCTGATCGACCGGCGGTGAGGCCCATGACGCCCTCCGCCCATTTGACTCGCGCGGTTTCGCTCCGCATAAGCACATCATGATCCAGATTATCATAGAGCGCTGGTCGCAGCGGGACGGCTCGGTCGACTGGCTGTGGTCCATCTGGCAGGACGGTCAGCGAAAGCAGATGGGTGGCGCCCATGACGACGCCGGTTCGGCCGAGATGGAGGCGCGCGCCGCCTGCCAGCAATATCTCGGCCGGCCGCCGGATGACGTAACGGTACTCTAGAGGGGAAACATCATGACCAAGGTCGTTCGCATCTATGCCTATGGCGGCACCGACGAGCTGAAAATCGAAGACGCCGAGATCGGCGCGCCCGGACCGGGCGAGGTGCTGCTCGACCAGAAAGGCATGGCGCTGCATTTCGCCGACACCATGCTGCGCGAAGGCAGGTATTTCCTGAAACCCGATCTCCCCGCCGTCATGGGGCTCGACGGGGCCGGGATCGTCGAGGCGGTGGGCGAAGGCGTGACCGCGTTCAAGCCGGGCGATGCGGCCTGCTACCTGTTCGCCCTCGGCGCCTATTCTGAAAAACGCATCATCGCGGCGGATTCGCTGATGCCGGTGCCGGCGGGTATCGAGCCGAAGAACATCGCCGGCACGTTCCTCCGCTGCATGACCGCCCAGTACCTGCTGCGCCAGTGCTACCGTGTGAAGGCGGGCGACACGGTGCTGATCCATACCGCGGCGGGCGGCATGGGCACGCTGCTCTGCCAGTGGGCAAAGGCGCTCGGCGCCACCGTGATCGGCACGGTCGGCAGCGACGACAAGTTCGCCATCGCGAAGGCCAGCGGCTGCGACCATGTGATCAATTCCCGCACGGAGGATATCGCCGCGCGGGTCGCCGAGATTACCGGCGGCGCCGGGGTGAACGTCGTTTTCGATGCCATCGGCAAGGACGTGTGGGAGGCTAATATCGCCGCCCTGCGCCTGACCGGGTACCTGATCAATTACGGCCATATGTCGGGCCTGATGGGGCCGATCGATCCGATGCAGCTCAACGCGAAGTCGCTGTTCTTCGCCAAGGTCTCGCTGCCGCATTTCATGTCCTCGCCGGAGGCCAAGCGCGCCATGGCGGCGGACGTGTTCGAGGCGATCGCGGACGGTATTCTCGATATTTCCATCAGCCGGGAATACGCGCTCGACGATATCGTCCAGGCGCAGGAAGATATGGTGGCACGCAGGATAACCGGATCGGTGATCATCGTTCCGTAATTCAATTCGGAAGAACCGATAATCAGGAGAAAACATGACTGCTGACTGGTCGATATGGGCATTCCGCTACGCGCGCTCCGACATGCCGCGGGATTTCTTCGGCGGCACGCTGGTGAATTCCAACAAGGGCCGTATCCGCAACCCGATGGTCTATTCGCTGATTCACGGCGGCGCGGCCGGAAACGAAAAGCCGGTCCTGATCGATACCGGGATGAAGGGCGACTGGTCGCCCAGCGGCAAGACGTACGAGAATGTCGAACATCCGGACACGATCCTCGCCAAGGTCGGATTCGCGCCCGAAGACATCGAGGACGTCATCCTCACCCACCTGCATTTCGACCATGCGGGTAACCTGGACCGTTTCCCCAACGCCACGTTCCACGTCCAGCGCGCCGAATACGAGGGCTGGAAGGAGGTCTACCAGCTGCCGGGCGAGCTTGGCCGGGACACGAAGATGTGGCCGCTGTCGTCGATGCAGAAAAAGGACCTGGACGCGGTGGACGAGCTGATCGCCGCCGGCCGGGTCAACCTGCTGGACGGCGATACCGAATTCGCGCCCGGCGTCTGGTGCCGGCTCGCTTTCGAATCCCACACCTTCGGCTGCCAGTGGGTCGAGGTGCAGACGCCGGACGGTCCCTATGTCGTCGCCGGGGACTGCGTGTACTGGTACGAGAATATCGAGAAAATGTGGCCGCCTGCCTATGTGCAGGGCAATACCTGGAACCTGATCAAGGTGTATCGCGCCATCCGGGCCGCGGTCGGCGACGACACAAACCGCGTTGTTCCCGGCCACGATCCCGAACTGTTCCTCCGCCACCCGGTTTTCGAGGTCGGCCATCATCCGGTCGCCGAAATCCATCTGGCGGCGGGACGGGAGTCGCAGATTGCTTAACTCGGTCTTCGCCACGGGCGGCATCGTGACCGCCCCCCATCACCTGGCGGCGAATGCCGGGCGGGACGTGCTGCGCGACGGCGGCAACGCGGTCGAGGCGATGATCGCCATGGCGGCGGCGATCCCGGTGGTCTACCCGCATATGAATGCCCTCGGCGGCGACAGTTTCTGGATCGTCAAACCCGCCGGTAAAGCGCCCATCGGCATCGATGCCTGCGGCGCGGTGGCGGCGAAAGCGACCGATGCGCTGTACCGGGACGCGGGTCATGACGCGATCCCCGCGCGCGGCCCGCTGGCGGCGAATACGGTCGCGGGCACCCTGTCCGGCTGGCAGGCGGCGCTCGACCTCGCGGCCTCCCTCGGCGGCGGCATGTCCCGCGAACGGCTGCTCGAAGCGGCCATCCACCATGCCGAAAAGGGGTTCCCGGCCACCGGAAACCAGTCGCGCACGACAGCGGCGAAACTGGCTGAATTAAAGGGCCTGCCGGGCTATGACGAGGCCTTCCTGCCGAACGGTATAGTTCCGCGGGAAGGCGATCTGTTCCGCCAGGAACGGCTTGGCGCCACCCTGCGCCGGCTGGCGGCGGGCGGGTTCGATTCGTTCTATACCGGGGCGCTGGCCCGCGATATTGCCGCCGATCTGGCGCGCGCCGGATCGCCGGTGTCGGCGGAAGACCTCGCGGCCCACAGGGCGCTGACCCTCAAACCGCTCTCGGTGCAGCTTTCGACCGGCACGGTCTGGAACATGCCGCCGCCGACACAGGGGTTGTCCTCGCTGATGATCCTCGGCCTGTTCGACCGCCTCGGCGTGAAGGACGCGGAAGGCTTCGCCCATATCCACGGGCTGGTGGAAGCCATCAAGCAGGCCTTCATCATCCGCAATGCCCATGTCCAGGACCCGGCGGCGATGGATGTCGATCCTGCCGGTTTCCTGACCGCGGACGATCTCGATGCCCGCGCCGCGCGGATCGATATGACAACGGCGCTGCCCTGGCCGGTGCCGGCGAAGGACGGCGATACCATCTGGATGGGGGCGATCGACGGGGCGGGGAATGCGGTGTCGTTCATCCAGAGCATCTACTGGGAATTCGGGTCCGGCATCGTCCTCGAAGACACCGGCATCCTGTGGCAGAACCGGGGCTCCAGCTTTTCGCTGCGCGACGGCGACGTAAACCGCCTCGCCCCCGGCCGCCGCCCGTTCCACACCCTGAATCCCGCCATGGCCGAATTGGCCGACGGCAAGATCCTGTCCTACGGCACCATGGGCGGCGAGGGCCAGCCGCAGACCCAGGCGATGGTCTATACCCGCCACGTGAATTTCGGCCAGTCGATCCAGCAGGCCATCACCGCGCCGCGCTTCCTGCTCGGGCGGACCTGGGGCGATACCGGCACCAACCTGAAACTCGAATCCCGGTTCGACCCGGCACTGGTCTCCGCCCTGACGGAGGCCGGTCACGATACCGAGGTGATCGACCCGTTCTCTGACCTGATGGGCCACGCGGGCGGCGTGTCCATGCGCCCGGACGGCGTGATGGAAGGCGGATCGGACCCGCGCGCCGACGGCAAGGCGGCAGGGGTTTAGCGGCAACCGGCCCTGATCTGGGAGCCTTCTGAAAGTTCACCGCCAAGGCACAAAGAACTCAAAGACACACCAAGATGTTTCGCCGCAACTTTGTGCGCTTGGTGTCCTTCGTGCCTTGGTGTTTTCTCGGTCAGAACAATGACCGTAAAGCCCGTCAGGCTCACGTCACTTAACCCAGTAATCGGACTCCGGGTCGCCCTTGATGGTCTCGGCCTCGGTCCATTCGCCGATGATGATGCCCTGTTTGGGCGCGCCGCCGGTGCGGTTGCGGACGGCCTGGTCCGACATCGTGATCCGGGTTGCGCGGGTCCGGAGCCAGTGGAACAGGCCTTCATGCAGCTCCGCCCGCAGGTCCGCATGTTCCGGCGCGGTACCGAGGTCGGTCAGCTCGTCCGGGTCGGTGTCGAGATCGAAAAGCTGGGACGGATAGCCTTCCCACAGCAGGTACTTCCAGCGCGCCGTGCGGATCATGAATCCGCGCGCATCCGCCGGTTCCTTTTCCGCATAGACGCGTGCCGGTTTGAACGAATAATCGATCTCGGCGAACACCGCATCGCGCAGGCTTCCGTCCTGCGCGCCGTGCAGTGTCGGCACAAGCGATTTGCCTTCAAGCACGTGTTCGAGGTCGTTCCAGCCGCCCAGCGTATCCAGGAAGGTCGGGATCATGTCGAGGGATTCGACCAGGGTTTCGTTCACCGTGCCGCGGGTGCCGTCGGCGGCAGAATCCGGATCGTAGATGATCATCGGCACGCGCACCGAGCATTCGTGCAGCATTTCCTTTTCGCCGAGCCAGTGATCGCCGAGATAATCGCCGTGGTCCGACGTGAACACGATCATGGTGTCGTCCATCCGCCCCGCCTCTTCCATCCAGGCGAACAGGCGGCCCATCTGGTCGTCGATCTGCTTGATCAGGCCCATATAGGCGGGCAGCGCGTTGTCGCGCACATCGTCCATGGAAAAGTTCAGGCTTTCGGGGTGCTGCATATGGGCCGCGATCACTGGGTGCGGATGGGTGCGTTCGGCATCCGACCGCACCGGCGGGACGATCTGGTCGCGCCCATACATGTTGTGATAGGGCGCCGGCACGATATAGGGCCAGTGCGGCTTGATATAGGACAGGTGGAGCAGGAACGGTTTGTCGCCCTGTTCCCGCATGAAGTCGATCGCGCGGCCGGTCATATAGGGGGTTTCAGAATCCTCTTCGCGGACGCGGGCGGGCAGGTGGTTATTGCCGAGATACCAGCCCGACAGGATTTCCCCGTTCGGCCCCTCGGCGGCGTTTGCCCAGTCGTGCCACGGGTTGTCGCCGTCATAGCCCTTCGATTTCAGGTACCGGTTATAGGCGTAGTTCGGATCGACCAGCTTGTCGGGCCACAGCCCGTCATCGCGCTCGACCGGCTCCAGCCCGCATTCGGATGTGAGCACGCCGAGCTCGGACATCCTGTCGACGCCGAGCCGCGCCATGCCTTCGGCGTCCACCTCCATATGGGTCTTGCCCACCAGCGCGCAGCGCAATCCGTGGGGGCGGATGAAATCGCCGATATTGCGCTGGCCGACCGACAGCGGCACGCCGTTCCAGGTGGCGCCGTGGCTATGGACATAGCGCCCGGTCAGATAGGACATGCGCGACGGCCCGCAGAGCGGGGACTGCACAAAGGCGCGGGTAAAATTCACGCCCTTCGCGGCAAGCCCGTCGATATGCGGCGTTTCCAGGTGTGGATGCCCGTTGCAGGACAGGTAATCCCACCGCAGCTGGTCGCACATGATGAAGAGAATGTTTTTCGTTCTGCCCATGCCGGGGTCTCTCCCTGTTTAAGCGTTCATTCTAGCATCGGCGGGGAAAACCGGCCAACGGCGGGACCGGGAGAGGTTACAGCGTCCGCAGAAACGCCACCAGGTCGGCCTTTTCCGCGTCCGACAGCTTCAGCGGGCGCAGCAGTTTTTCGCCGTCCTGGTGCAGCCGGTCTTCGGGGATATCGGAATAGTGGTCCACGACGTCGGCCAGGGTCGCCTTGCTGCCGTCATGCATATAGGGCGCG
The DNA here is from genome assembly GCA_038120765.1 of Rhodospirillaceae bacterium. GTDB lineage: Bacteria > Pseudomonadota > Alphaproteobacteria > MPNO01 > UBA830 > CAXBCP01. The sequence goes on along the minus strand of JAYOMI010000081.1, from coordinate 9,013 downwards.
GTCCGGGCGACATTGCGCAGGCTCGGCACCCGGAATTCTCCCCAGTTTTTCGGGGTCAGGCGGACATAGCGGGTAAACCCGGCCGTGGCGCGCAGGCCGTCGTCGTTATAGGGGCCGAGCAGGTTGAACCGGCTTTCGCGCAGAATCTGTATCCCGCCGTAACGGCCCTTGTCGACGCGGCCCGGTTCGGGAAAGTGGGGCAGGCCGATATCGTGGAACTCGCCATTGGTGAAGTTGGGCCCGAAATGACAGAGATCGCAGCGCCCCTTGCCGACGAACAGTTTCAGCCCGCATTTCGCCGCGTCGGGATAGGCGGCCATCCCTTTCGCATCGTCTGCCGCCAGCGCGTCGCGGAACCGGTCGAAGGACGACCTGCCCGAAACAATAGTCTCCTGAAAGGCCGCGAGCGCCTTGGCGAGATTGACGAGGACCGTTTCCGCGTCGTGCATCGCGGGCGGCGCATCGAAGACCTGCCGGTATCCGCGGGCCAGCGCGGGCGTATCGTTGATGCGGGTTTTCAGGACCGCCGGCGTCATCGCCATTTCGCGCGCATCCAGGATCGGCGTGATGCTGTGCGCCCAGAGACTGTCCGACTTGCCGTCCCAGCCGAACCAGCGATTGAGGCGCATGTTGAACAATGGCGGCGTGTTGCGGTCGACCTGCGCGATACCGAAGCCGCGCGGATTGCCGTCGGTAAAGCCGAGCGCTTCCTGATGACAGGTCGCACAGCTCCGCTGCCGGTCGGTGGACAGCTCGACGCTCTCGAACAGCATCCCGCCATAGGCGATGGCGGCGGGCTTGCCCGACAGGCGGTTGCTGGGATCGGGCGCCGTCTCTACCGGCCAGGGGCCGTGGGACAGGATCAGCGCGATCTCGTCCTCGTCGAACATATCGGCGGACTGCGCCGTACAAGCGGGAATCGCGATTGCGACCGCCAGCAGCAGTGCTTGAACACTCCGCCGTCCTGTCATCGCCGGACGGAAACGTCCCGGGTCAGGCGCTGGCGCGTGTCGCCGTTATAGACGTCGACCACGATCTGCCAGGTGCCCGGCATATGAAACACCATGCCGTCGAAGGCCGCATGACCGGGGCCGATCCTGCGTTCGCCGGGGGTGTAGTTCATGCCGTGGCCGTGCGCCGGCATCCCGGCATCGACGCGGATTTTCGACGGCGCGGTGCGGTCCGCGCCATGGAGGCAGGCGACAACTTCGATGCTGAACGGCTTGCCGACCGCGATCCGGGCCGGTGTTGTTTTATAGGCGACCGTCGTGCCGTCCGCCGTCATCCGTTCCGGCATCGCGGCAAGGGCTCCGTCCGGGCAGCTTTCGGCAAGGGCGGGGGAAGCGGCCGCGAGACCGGCGCACAGGACCGCCGCCGACAGATATCTTTGCATGGTCGTTCCCGTTTCCGTGGTCAGTCTTTTGCCCGAAGGGCCCAGTTCGCGAGCGTCGTCGCGTTCTTCCACGCGATCTTTTCGGCGAGGTCGCGGGGCAGGGACTGCAGCCAGGACCGGCTCCAGCTTGCGTGTTCCTCGACGAAATACCAGCGCTCCGGCGTGTAGGTATCGGTGCCGATCATGAAGCGGTCGGGGAACTCGGCGAACAGTTTCGCCCATTCGGGATCGGCCTTGCCGCCCGCGCCGTGGCTGCTGCGGAACGCGAGATCCGCCCACAGGCGTTTGTGCTTCGCCAGCATCGGGCGGATGCCGTCGGGCTCGGCAAAGCCGGAATGGGCCCAGAGCACGGTGGCTTCGGGCCATTGCCTGAAAATCCGCTCGACTGCATCGGCATCGGAATGCGCGTGCAGGAAGACCTTGTACTTCTTCGTAAGCTGGACGACCTCGCGGAAAATCTCGCCGTCGGCATCCTCGCCGAAAATGTGAAACTCGCCGATACCGGCATATCCGCCCTTTTTCAGGCGGCTTTCCAGCAGCTCGATGACGGTCGGGTCCCGGAACCAGGTGCCGAGCTCGCCGCGTTTCCGGTAGGGGCGCAGCACCGGCACGATCAGGTCGGGGGCAACCGCATAAAGCATCTGCGTGCCCTCGTCGCTCGAACTGGACACAAAGGCTTTCTTCAGCCCGGCGCGGTGCAGCGCCGAGATGGCGTCCTTCGGCGGCAGCCCGACCCACGCATCGTGGCTGTAATGCAGGTGGGCATCCACCAGCGGCAGGATATCCGCCGCATAGGCGGGGGAAAAGACAGGGGCGGCGGCAGAGGCCGTGGCGAGGGAGAGAACGCCCGCGGCAAAAAGGTTTCTGAGATTTTTCTTCATGGTTCCGTCCATTGGTATCAGCCCGTCATCTCAGGCAATAATATCAGCCGGGCAGGCCCAGAACCCGCTTGGCGAGGATGTTGCGTTGAATCTCGCTCGATCCGCCATAGATCGTCGCGCGGCGAACCTGCAGGAACAGCGGCGCGATCTCTATCGGGCCGTCTTCGGTCATTACACGCCCGGCAAGGGCGGCATCCGTTCCTGCGGCGTCGAGCAGCAGATCGGCGAGGCGCTGCAGCGTTTCGGTGCCGTTGATTTTCATGATCGAGGCATCGAGGCCGAGCGAGCGTTCGGCATTCGCAATCTCGGCCGCATGGGCGAACATCGCCGCGAACCCAACCGTGTCGATCTCCACCTCGGCGAGGCGTTCGCGGAAATAGGGATCGTCCAGCGCGCCGCTGGCCCGGGCGATTTTCTTCACCCGCTCCAGCGCCTCGAACAACAGCTGCGGATTGGCGGTGCCGAGCCGTTCATGCGCCAGCAGGGCGTTGGCCACCCGCCAGCCGTCATGCAACTCGCCGACCAGGTTGGCCATCGGCACGCGCACGTCATCCAGGAAGACCTCGGCGAATTCCTCGTCGCCGGCGATGGTCCGGATCGGCCGGATGTCGATCCCCGGGGTTTCCAGGTCGATCAGTACGAAGCTGATACCCGCCTGCTTGCGGGGCGCGTCCGCATCGCTGCGCACCAGGGCGAACATCCAGTCGGAATGCTGCGCCCAGGTGGTCCATATCTTGGAGCCGTTGATGACGAAATCGTCTCCGTCGATATCGGCGCGGGTCCGCAGGCTGGCGAGGTCGGACCCCGCCCCCGGTTCGGAATAGCCCTGGCACCAGGTTTCATCCCCGGTCAGGATCGGCGGCAGGAAGCGTTCCTTCTGGGCGTCGGTGCCGAACGCCATCAGGATCGGGCCGACATGGTTGATGCCCTGCGCCGAGATTTCCGGCGCGCCCGCGCGGGCGAGCTCTTCCTTCAGGATGATCTGCTGGTTGAGGCTCGCTTCCATTCCGCCGTGACGGCGCGGCCAGGCCGGCGCGATCCAGCCCTTGCCGTGCAACTGGCGGTGCCACCACATGGCGCGATCGAACGGCGGGCGGGTCGACCAGCCGCGCAGATCGTCCGGCAATGTCGCGGCGATCCAGTCGCGGACCTCCGCGCGGAAGGTCTGTTCGTCTGGTGAATCGGTGCGGAAGCTTATGGACATGGCCGAAACCTAGCGTATAACGCGGAGAGACGCCAAATATCAAAAAGAGAGGAACGCAGGATGGCTCTACGCGAAAATTACGACTGTGTGGCGGTTGAAATCGATGACGACGGCATCGCCTGGGTCACCTTCAACCGGCCCGAAAAGCGCAATGCGATGAATCCGCAGCTGCATTTCGAGATGGAAGAGATCCTGACCCATCTCGAAACCGATCCGGCGGCCAAGGTCATCGTGCTGACCGGCGCCGGAAACGCGTGGAGCGCCGGCATGGATCTGAAGGAGTATTTCCGCGAGACCGACAACAATCCGGACGCGTTCTTCCGCGCCTTCAATGCGAACAAGCACTGGAGCTGGGACATTCTCAGCAATTCCCGCAAACCCACGATCGCCATGGTCAACGGCTACCTGTTCGGCGGGGCTTTTGTCGCGCTGTCCAATTGCGACCTCGTGGTGACCGACGAGGACGCGGTCTACGGGCTGTCGGAAATCAACTGGGGAATCATCCCGGGCGGGATTGTCTCGAAGGTGATCGTCGACCGCATGCCGTTCCGCAACGCCATGTTCTATTCCATGACCGGGCGCACCTTCGACGGAAAGAAAGCGGTGGAGATGAACCTCGCCGATATCGCCGTGCCCGCCGACAAACTGCGCGAAGAAACCGTCGCCCTTGCTAAGGAACTGATGGAAAAAAGCCCCGTGGCGCTCGCCTTTACCAAGCAGGCGCTGCGGGCGGTGGTCACCATGGACGTGCCCCAGTCCTACGAATACCTGATGACCAAGATCCAGGCGCTGCAGTTCATGGACAAGGAACAGGTCCGCAGTCGCGGGATGGAGGAATTCCTCGACAAGAAGACCTACCGCCCGGGGCTGCAGGCGGTGAAACGGCCGGAGTGACGGCGGAAAAAACGCGCTGCCGGAGAAGTTCCTCCGGCGGCGCGGACTTTCCGGCACTGAACAGCACATCCAACAGCACACCCAACAGTAGAGGGAACAGGACAGCAAAATGGCACTGAAGGTATTGATCGCAGGCGCGGGCATGGGCGGGCTGGCAGCCGCGTCCAGCCTGATGAAAGCGGGCCACGACGTCGAAGTCTACGAGCAGGCGCCCGAACTGGGCGAGGTCGGCGCCGGCATCCAGATGAGCGCCAACGCCATGCATGTGCTGATCGATCTCGGCCTGCGCGCGGAAATCGACAGGCTCGCCGTCAATCCGGGCGCCTATGTCTTCCGCGCCTTCGACACCGGCGAGGAGATCAGCCGCTTCAACCTCGCAGCCGATCACGAAAAGCTGCACGGAGCGACCTACTGCCAGATGCACCGGGCGGATTTTCACAACATCCTGGCCCGCAAGGCGGAATCGATGAAACCGGGCGTGGTGCGGCTGAACCACGCCGTGACCAGGTTCGACGAGGATTCGGACGGGGTGACGCTGAATTTTGCCAACGGCACTTCCGCGCGGGGCGACCTGCTGATCGGCGCGGACGGCGTGAAATCCGCCGTGCGCCGCCAGATCGCGGGCGATGCGCCGGCCACCTATACCGGCGACTGCGCCTGGCGCATCACCTTGCCGACCGAGGACCTGCCGACTGATTTCCTGCCGCAGGTGATGTCGGTCTTCATGGGGCCGGGCGCGCATGTCGTCTGCTACTTCCTGCGCGCGGGCAAGCTGCTGAATTTCGTCGGGCTGGTGGAAACCGACGATGTGTCGGAGGAAAGCTGGACGGCCCGGTTCCCCTGGGAAAAGCTGAAAGCCGATTTCGTAGGCTGGAACGAGAAAATCCAGACCATCATCGACACGGTCGATCAC
>JAYOMI010000081.1:3249-3718 GCA_038120765.1 Rhodospirillaceae bacterium | reverse complement strand
CAAGTGCTTTCGCTGGTCGCTTCATTACCGCCCGCCGATCGACAACTGGAGCACCGCCCGCACCACCATGCTGGGGGATTCGGTGCACGCGACCCTGCCCTATCTGGCGCAGGGGGCGTGCATGGCGATCGAGGACGGGGCGGTGCTGACCCGCGCGCTTGCCATGTGCGACAACATCCCCGACGCGCTGCAGCTCTACCAGCGCAACCGCATGGAGCGTACGGCGCGGATTGTGAAGCAGTCCGACGCCAACCGCACGCTGTTCCACATGCCGAGCATGGAGGCCATCCGCGCCCATTTCGCCAAGGTGGACGAAGGGGCCGACCGCAATGGCTGGCTCTATTCCTATAACCCGTTGACGGTCGACTTGACCTGACCTGATCTGGGCCCGCGTCGCGGCCCGCATCGGTAAAACGTATACAAAAAAGGGCAGGTCGTCAGACCGGCCCTGCGTGTATTCCGGGACTGG
>JAYOMI010000081.1:0-3239 GCA_038120765.1 Rhodospirillaceae bacterium | reverse complement strand
GCCCTTGACCCCCCCCGGGGGGGGCCCCGGCCCGGCGGCCCCCTGCTCAAACACCAAAAAACCCGGGGCGGGGCCCCCCCCCCCCCCCTTCGTGTATTCCGGGACGGGCGCGTCAGTTCACGCGCACTTCCTCCGGCAGGAACATCATCGCGTCCTGGTCTGCCGCGGCCGCGTTATGGCATTCGTAGCAGAACTTGACCGACGCGTTGCCCTTGCCGTTAGTCGTGCCGGGGATCTGCCCGTCCGGCATGATCATCGTGTACTGCCAGTCGAGGGTGTTCCTGTTGAAGCCGGCATTGTACTTTTCCATCAGGAAGAGCGGCCCCGTCGCGACCTGGCCCTTGCCGTTCACCGTAAAGCTGTTTTTCGCTAGCACCGCACCCGGCGCCATCTTGCCCGCTTTTTCGTACTTGCCGTAATTCGACGCCTTTTCGTTGGCGTAGTTCATGACGAAGCGTTCGCCGTGGGTTGCCGAGACGTAAGGCCGCTTCGCATAGTTTTTCCAGTTCAGGAAAACCGCCGCGTATTTGTTGCCCGAATTCGCATAGGCCGTTTTCATTTCGCCTTTGAGACAGTCATAGACGGCGACGATTTCCGCCGGGGACAGTTCGGGAGGCGCGGCGGCGGCCCCGCAGGGGCTGCAGGGGTTCGATGCGCCGCAGGGACTGCATGGGTTCCTGGCGGCGCAGGGATTTTTCCCCGCGCACGGGTTTTTCGCCGCGCAGGGATTGGCGGCTGCCGCCTGAAGGCGCGGCACGACGCAGGCCGTCGAATAGTTCGCCGCACGCGCGCCGCAGGGAGCGCAGGGATTTGCGCCGCACGGGTTGCACGGATTTTTCGCCGCACAGGGATTGCAGGGATTCTTTGCGGCACGCGGGTTCTGCGCGGCGCACGGGTTGGCCGCCGCGCAAGGATTCCTTGCAGCACATGGATTGTTCGCGGCACATGGGTTTTTCGCCGCACACGGATTCTTCGCCGCGCACGGATTTTTCGCGGCGCATGGGTTCTTCGCAGCGCAGGGGTTGGCGGCGATCTGTGGCGCCGGGTGCTGACAGCACGCCCGCGGCCAGAAGTGCTGCGGGTATGACGGCAGATGACAGAAGCGATGATTTAAAGGGTCTCATGCGATTCCTCCCTTCCCCAAGAGGTTTGTGATTGGCCGGCGTCGGCGGTGGTGAAAATCACTGCCCAGCGACGAAGACACACCACCCTACCGGAGTACCGCCGGGTCTGGTGTCACATGCGATAACGATTGCGTGACCGGCCCGGCGGTCATCACGCGCGTCGCCGGCCGGAAAATCGCGGCGGCAGTCGGCTTAAGGGATGCGTGTCCGGCTGATCTACACCCGGGGGCGTTAGCGGCCGTGGACCCGCTTCAGGAAATCGATCGCGTGGGCATTGAAGCGCTCGGCGAATTCGATATTTGGGCAGTGGCCGCAATTTTCGTAGACGTGGTGTTCGTTCTCCGGAATGCTCGCTGCGAGCTTCGCCGAATAGCCGGGCTCGCGCAGCGGATCGTTCGCGCCCGCGATGATCAGCACCGGCACCTCGACGTTCTCGTAGACCGTGTTGTCCGGAATGCCGAAGCTCTGATCGCCGGATTTTTCTGCCTTCTTTTCCGGTTCGGGCCGTTTCAGCCGCGGTGCGGAGGCGCATTCGAACGCGCCGGGCATCAACGCCATTTCCTGGCGCTTCGCCACATAGGCATCGTCGTCGCCCCATTTCGGGTCGTCCAGCATCGCATGCAGCAGCGCGCGCATGGCGGACGCCGTGCCGTCATAGGCGAGCAGGGTTTTCCGTTCCTCGGTCAGCGGGGTGAACCCGCCGCCCGAACACAGGATCGCGGAGCGCACCGGCAGGATCGGCGGCGGATCGGCGATGATGCGCGCGAGGTTCGATCCGCCCATCGAATTGCCGATGAAGTCGGCTTCCCCGATGCCCATCACTTCGAAGAACCGGGACATATGCCGGTATACGCGGGCGCGCTGGTCGGCGAAATCGTACACCTTGTCGGTGCGACCGAAGCCGAGCCAGTCCGGCGCGATCACATGGAAGTGCTCGGCCAGCGCCGGGATGTTGAATTCCCAGCTGATCTCGGCGCAGCCGCCGAATTCGCCGGAATGGAGCAGGGCGACGGTCGGCGCGTCCTTGTCCCCCGCTTCCAGGTAATGGGTGTTGATTCCGTCGACCTCGACGAAGCTGGATGCGATACCGGGTGCAATACTGGCCATCGGTTACCTCACGAAGTCGACCGACAGGTCGGTGATCTCGGCATGCTCCTGGTCGGGCATGGATTTGCGCTTTTCCATGATCTCTTCAGGATCCCAGGTTGCCGCCAGTTCGCGCAGGCGCGGATAAACCTCTTCGGTATAGAGCTTCATCGAATGCAGCGTGTCGTCCTTCGTCTGATGACCGGCCTGGCCCATCATCAGCATGTGGCCGAACCCGCCCGAATATTCCCAGAACGCCTTGATCTGCTCGTAAACCTGGTCCGGCGTGCCGGCGAAGACATTGCCGCGCCGCATGTGTTCCTTCAGGTCCGTGCTGTAGGCCGCGCCCGAGCCGGAAATATGCGCGCCTCTCATGATGCCGGCGGCGACCTGCGGCGGATGGTATCCGGGCGGGTTTTTCCAGGGCTCGGACACCTTGTTCGCCTGCATGTACCACATCAGCTCGTTCGCGCCCTTTTCGGCGGCGCGTTCGTCGTCGCCGACATAGACAAGACCGCAATAGGCCAGCCGGTCGAGCGGCGCATGGGTGCCGTGATGCTTCAGGTAGTTTGCGCGATAGGCGTCGAACAAGGGCCGCACGCGCGAATACCCGGCAAGGAAGATGGCCGCGACATGGCCGTGCATTGCCACGGGCTCGGTGCTGCCCGGGCCGCCGGTCGTGATCCATACCGGCGGGTGGGGCTGCTGGTAGGGGCGCGGCCAGATATTGACCTGGCGGTGATGGTAATACTTGCCTTCGAAATTGAACGGACCGTCATGGGTGGTCCACGCCTTCATGATCAGGTCGTGCGATTCCCACAGCCGTTCCGATCCCTTGTAGGGCAGGATGTTCGCCGCCGCCGCTTCATACGGCACGCTGCGCACGAAGCCGCATTCGAGGCGGCCCTTCGAAATCACGTCGATCAGCGCCATTTCCTCGGCGACGCGCACCGGCTGGTTCCGGTTCGGCAGCGGGTTGCCGAGGATCAGCAGGCGCGCGTTCTTGGTCTGGCGGGCGAGGATGCCGAG
>JAYOMI010000080.1:0-16321 GCA_038120765.1 Rhodospirillaceae bacterium | reverse complement strand
AATCCTCCCTTATGCAAACTCCTCAATCAGCCCCATGAGCGCTGACGTCAGACACCGTGGCTGCACCAGTTGCTGACGGCTATCCCCGGGACGTCTCCGGGGAGGCTGCTGTCGATCCCGACTCTTCAGAGAACGTTTTGCCGATACGCGAGACCGTTCAGCAGCCGGAATTCTCCGGTGATGCGCCTGAAGACGAAAAGGCAGCCGACCTGCAGGAGGACCGGTTCGACAATCCATTATCGACGATGCGTCCCGATGATGAAGATATCGATATTCCGGAGCCGGTCACCGCCGGCATGAACCGCCCCGACAGAGGCTGACCGGCACCGGCGGGTTCCGTCCGCCGGGATAAAGTTTTCCGCGCGACCTCCCGCTTTCTAATCGAGCAGAATGATTTCGCCGCTTTCCGTTTTGCCGTGGCGTTTATAAAAGCCGAGCGCTTTCAGAACCGGCTCGTCGCTTGCCGAAAACAGCGTCGCTTCCTCGCTGTCGGAACCGTTTACATGCGCGTACCATTCCCCGCCCGGGATCGCGATTGCATCGAAAGGCGACCAGTCGAAACGCTTGCCGCCGACGATGCTGTGGCCGTTGCCGTGAAAGGGAATAACCACCTGGCTCGCATTCTGCTGTTGCGGCAGCGTGCGTTCGCCCGGGCGCAGCATCTGACCGAAAAACGTCATCGTGGGGTAGGCGGTGCGGCCATTGACGGGATCTGTGTATTCGACCTGGATCGCATCCCAGGGACTGCCCTCATGGTCGCGGAAATTCTCCAGCAGTTCGCGGGTTTTGTCCCAGCGATAGACATACTTCGGCGAATGTACGCCGGTCCCGCGGCGATGGTCGAGAAAGCGGGGGCGCAACCCGCCAAAACCGTATGTCTTGTGTGAATGATCGTCCGCGTAGCGCGTGGTCTGTTCGCGGCGCGAGACCATCTGGCCGTCGACTTCTTCCTTGTAGTCATGTTCGAACGAAGCTGCGTTCAGGACCTCGGTGAGCGGAAGGTCTAGAATACTGACATTCACGGCATAGTCGTCGCCATGATTTCCGTGGTTGTGCCAGGCGCCGGCAGGCGTCAGGACGACGTCTCCCGGACCGAACGTGATCGCCTCGCCTTCCACGCCCGTGAAATTCTGATCGCCCGTCAGGCCGATACGCACCGCGTTGATTGAATGGCTATGCGGCGGCATGATCTCCCGCGGATCGTTGAGGCGGTAGGCAGTGTAGAGTGTCGAGACCGTTGCCCGCACCGGCGCGAGACCGGGATTAACGAGAACGATCGATCGCCGCTCGGAATCGTCCATCGTTATCAGTTCGGCCGCTTCATAGAGCAGGGGCTCGATATCCGAATATTTCCACATGAACGGGATGGCCTTCTTGCCTTTCAGTACCTGGCCATCTTCGTCATTCTGGCTTTCATTCGGATTCACCGCCCAATAGGGGGCAAGGTCCAGCGAGTCGAGCTTGTCATAGACCGCATCGAGCAAAGCTTCGCGATTTGCGCCGCGTTTCATTGTGTCATCCGTTGATGTCGCCATGGTGCGGCTCCCGTAATTGGCAGAACTGTTTCCCAAGCCTATCATTCAACCATCGCCGCCCGAAACCGGTATTGCGCATGACTGTCATGCGACGCCGCAGGCCCAGCGGCCCTATCAGGCAATCCCTTTTCGCAGCGCCGCAAAGATTGGGCAGGCAGACCGGCTAGACCTTTTCGACAATATGGAAACCGCGCAGGCGGTCGATCACGTAGATCAGGCCGCGGTCGTCGACCGTAATATCGTTAGCGCAGATGCGGTCGCATCCGGGCTGAGGGTCCGGCTCGAAATGTCCGACTTCCTGCGGCGCGTGCGGGTTGGCGATATCGATCAGGCGGATTCCGCGGGCGAACCAGGCGAACGGGATCACCGTGCTGGTGATAATCTCGCTCGGCTGATGACAGCCCGTGAACATGCCCTGGGGATCGCCGATCATATCCAGCCCGTTGACCTGCCATGACGAGACCGGGATCGGGTTCGTTTCGTCCGTAATATCGAAAATCCACATAAACGCCGGGGCGTGCGGGCGAAGCTTGGCGACGTCCTCGTCGGCGACAATCATATGGCGGTGTCCGCCGATTTCGAATGGCAGCGGCAGCGCGGTGTGCGTCGGATGCGGGAATGTCGGCCCGGTGTTGAACGACGAAATCATCTTCGGGTTGGACAGGTCCTCGATATCGAGGATGAACAGACCATGGTGCCAGTAGCTCATATAGAGGCGGTTGCCCATGCGGAGCGGGTGGTGGCAGCGGGGTTCCGGTCCGTCGCCCCAGGGATACTCCTCGCCACCGGCTTCCCACTGTCCGGGTATCCACCATTTGCAGACCTCGACGGGGTTTTCTGGGTCTTTAAGATCGAGGACGACCATGATCGGTCCGCGAAAGCCTTCGACTGTCGACGAGAAATAAATGTAGCGGCCGTCGAAATCGAAGCGGTGAACACCGCGGCCGACGGTATCCCATGTTGAAATCAGCTTCGGGTTTGTCTTGTCCGATACATCGTAGATACCAACGCCGGTATGAAAATCTGCGGGCATGCCCGGACCGATGAGTTCATGGTTGCGCACCATCAGGTCGCCCTGGGCATGCACTTTATGGGAATGCGTGCCTTCCGGCATTTCGATATGCGACAGCAGCTTCGGGTTCTTCGGGTCGGCGACGTCGACAATACTGGTGCCGAAGGGATTGGCCATGTGCCCGATATAAGCCGTCGTGCCGTCGACGCGGATTTGTCCGCCCCCGGCGCAATCGAAATAGCCGACTTCTTTCAGACCTTCTGCGCTCGCCATTACTGTCCCCTCATACCAAGTGTTGATACCGATCGATGCAGGTGTCGACGACCTCCAGAGGGTCACGTTTCCACCAGTCCCGCTCAGAGAATATCTCAACTTCGTTGAAGCAGCGATACCCCGCATTTTCGATACATGTCCGAATTCGGGGAATATCTACTACACCGTCTACCATCATTCCGAGATCCCAAACCTACCATCATTCCGAGATCCCAAACCAGATCATCGGTCGGAGCGATCCAGTCACCGACATGAAACACGAGAATCAGGTGTCCGGTACGGGCGATCTGTTTCTCAAGCTTCGGGTCGGGCATAGAGGTATCGCCGTTCTGAGGCTTCCAGCCGCCGTCTTTGGTGATGGCAAGAATGGGACGGATCAGGGGCTGCTTGGTTCCCATGCGGCCGGCAAGGACGTTCATGATCACACCGCATCGCTGGTCTGCCATTTTCATATGTCATTCTATGCTTTTCAGGCGGCGACGAACCGCTGTGCCATTTCATGTATATGCTGCCGCCACGCTTTCAGTTCCTTGCGGTCGTATAGGTTGCGGTCGAAAAACACCGACAGAGAATGTCCGTTCGAGAGATAGTAATAGGTCAGGCCCACAATGGAGATATAGAGTCGCGCTCCACTAATGCCGGGTCGGAAATCGCCGGATGCAACCCCGCGGGCGATCAGATCTTCGAGCATTTCTTCGAAGGGCAGGCGAATGGCACCGATGTGTTCGGAATTCTTTAGATGGCGGGCTTTGTGAAGGTTCTCGGCATTAAGCAGTGTGATCGCATGCGGATTATCCAGGTAGTAGGCCACCACGAAATCCACCAGCCGGGCGAGGCCTTCAGGCGCCGGGCCATTATTAAGGTCGAGCGCCGCGCTGTCGCGGCAGATCGTTTCGTAGAGCTCGTCGAGGACGGAAGCGAATAGAGCGTCCTTGTTGCCGAAATAGTGATAGAGCATTCGCTTGTTGATGCCCGCCCGGTCCGCGATCTCATCGACCCGGGCACCGTCCAGCCCCTTTGCAGCGAAGACTTCAGTCGCAGCAGCCAGAATACGCCGCTGCGACGCATCGGGATCACGCCTGACCGGCCGTCTTGACGGCGTATCGTCCGGCTTTCTTCCGGTCTTTGTCCGCATGGTCGGCATTTTTCCTGATCGGGCTCTCTTAAGCCTGTGCGTGGTTGACAGGATTTGGTCCTGACCCTAGCCTGAAATAACTGTTTAGTTACTTACGCCCCGATAAGCGTTCCGGCAAGGATCATGATCATGGTTGAAGCTCCACGGATTAAGACGACGACCGTCGGTTCCTATCCGGTGCCGACCTGGCTCGGAACCAGTCCCTCGGAGCAGGATATTACCGATGCGACGCGCGTCATCCTGCACACGCAGGAGACCGCGGGGCTCGATGTCGTCTGCGATGGGGAAGTCTACCGCTATGATCTCAGCCATCCTGAAACCAATGGCATGATCGAATATTTCACCGCGCCGATGGAGGGTATCCGTTCTGCGCTGACGTTCGACCTGATACGCCAATTCGAATCCGACATGAACATGGGGTGGCGGCGTTTACCGGCCGGCGTTATCGAAGGGGCGATCAGCAGCGGTACAATGAACCTCGCGCTCCCCTGCCGTCGCGCAAAGGCGCTGGCGCAAAAGCCTTTCAAGTTTGCGCTGACCGGACCCCACATGCTTGCCAAAACGCTGGTCGATCATCATTATGGCAGCATTGAAGCGGTTACCGACGCTATTGCCGACGTTCTCGCCGAACAGGTAGCGCGCCTTGACGCAGATATCGTGCAGCTTGACGAAGCCAACCTGCCGGGCACTCCTGAAGAGTGGCAATGGGCGGCCTCGGCGATGAACAAGGTGCTGGATGCTGTGCCGGGTATACCGGCGGTGCATCTGTGCTTCGGGAACTACGCGGGTCAGCAGCCTCAGGACGGCTCCTGGGGACGTTTGATGGACTACCTTAATGCACTTCATGTCGATCATGTTGTGATGGAGTGCGCCCACCGCCCCGCGGAAGACCTGGCCGAATTTAGAGAACTCAGCCCCGAAATCGGCATGGGGCTGGGCGTTGTCGACGTCAAACGCACGATGACAGAGTCGCCGGACGACATTGCGCGGCTGATAGAAAGAGCCGAGAGCATCATGGGTGTGGGCCGTGTGACCTACATCCACCCGGATTGCGGTTTGTGGAATCACAAACGCTATATCGCCGACCGTAAGATCGGTGTGCTCAATGCCGGGCGCGATCTGTATCTCGGGCGCGATAGCGCGGCCGTCGCCTGATCATTCCCAGCCGCCCGGCAAATCTCGGCAGGCGACAAAACCGGCATGCGTATTGCGCATATCTTCTTGGGAATCGGTCTCGGGTCTGAGGATGGCCCGCGACACGGAGATGGTCTAGATCTGTACCGAACATCAAGCGAGGTTCGATATCGAGAGCGCCGGAGCCCCGCGTTCCTGAACCCTGCGGTGAAGACCCGCTCAGCAGGCCCGGCGTCTAGAAGATATGAATACTGTGAAACAGGACGCCGTTAAGGTTCGTTTCGCCCATGGCGTCCTGTATTTTTTCTCTCAACTCGCTGCGGAGGAGCTGAATTTTTTCGATCCGCTTCAGATCCCGGGCGTCGGTCTCCTGTATCCTGGCAACGACGGTTTCCATGATCTTTGCAAGGCGCAGCTCGACCGCTTTGGCATCCCCTGCGTCGTCCAGTTCGAGCTTAAGGTCGATCCGGACAGAGACGTTTTCGTTCCCGCCCGAAATGGTCGCCGTGACCGCTGGTAGATCGAAGACGAAATAATCGGAACTCGATCCTGAACCGGCATTCTGTCCGCGTTCGGTATTGCCGTTGAAAAAGAATATCCCCAGCGCCAGGACGACGGCGAGGACCGTGAAAATACCGAAGACCGGCAGCACCCAGTCGATCCCGTCGTCGTAATCGTCGAAATCGTCAAACTCATCGAAGTCATCTGACTCGTCGTAACCGGCTCTGGCGGGTCCTGATGCCGCAGCCGCAGCTGCAGCGCGCATTGTTGCCGCGTTGTCGTTCTTCAGGTGCTTGAAGAGCGTCTTTTCCTCGAAACTGTTCTTGAGATGGTCGAAGGTTTCCTGCGAAACCTTGACCCCCAGATATTTCTTGCTGGCGACAAGTTTGCGCGCTTCGCTCTTGGCAGCATTCGCATCCGGCCAGCGTGAAATGCTTGTCCACTGCGCTTTTCCCGAAAGCACCAGCACGTCGAATGTTAAACTTCCGCTCAACTCGGTATAACCCTGTCGCAGACTGCAATGATGTCCGAGAATATCTCGCAGGAATTAAAGAATTCATTAACGTTCCCGACGGGTTCGGCCCCGACACTACATTGGTCAAGTTCGGCAGGAGATCGGAGATCACGACTTCACAAAAAACACCGGTTTTGGCTGAACTTCCCGTCGGGGATGCCGTCGGGGAAATAAAGGCGATCTATTCGGCGATAGAATCTGCCCTTTCGGTCAAGCTGGTCAATCTCGTTTACAGGCACCTTGCAACGGTGCCGGGAGCTCTCGAATGGGCGTGGGGCACAGTCGGTCCGGCTTTTGAAGAAGGTGTGTTTGCGAGAAGATCGCGCGACGTTGTCTTAATGGCCTTTCCCGCTCCTTCCGACGCCGTTTTTCTCGGCCGGGCCGGTCTTTCTGAAGGGGAAAGCCGAGCAGTCCTCGGGACGATCGACGCCTATAACCGCGCCAACCCGATGAACGCCCTCAGCCTTCGCGTTATTGAATTGGCGCTGGAGGACGGTCGGCCGGCGTTGTGGATGCCGACTGTCGCCAAAGATACGCGGACCTTGCCGTCCCTTCTGCCGATGACGCCTCTTGACCGGGTTGCTGATGAGACCATGAAGACGCTGAACCGCCTCGCGTATCTGACGACCGGCGACGATAGCGGGCTCGTGCCATCTCTGTTCCGACATTTTACGGTTTGGCCGGAGCTTCTGGCGCAACTTGCCGACTGGCTTGAACCGCTTGCGGCGGACGGCGTAATCGAAGAACAGGTCGCCTCCGTAAAGATAGAAGCTGACCGCATCGCCCGGGAAATCTTTGCGCAGCTGGACCCGCCCGGCGATGGCGCAGTACTGCCGGACGAGGCAACCAGGAGCGCACTCTTGAAGACGATACAGATTTTCCCGCCGACGATCTGCCGGATGATTGTGATAGGCGGCTTGTTGCGTTCAGCGCTCAAGCCTTAGAAAACGAAACGAGACGTTACAGGAAAAAGCGATGGCCGAATGGGAAGATATCTACGATTTCTGGTTTGGAGCGCCGGGTTCGGACGTGCATGGTGATGTGCGCGAATTCTGGTTCGCCAGCACCCCGGCTATCGATAGGGAAATAAAGGAGAGGTTCCTCGATCGGTATCGTCGCGCCGCCGCCGGCGATTTTGATGACTGGAAGTCGGATGCGCGGGGCTGTGTGGCGCTGATCGTTCTGCTGGATCAGGTGCCGCGAAATATTTTTCGCGGAAATCCCCAATCCTTCGCGGCGGATCCGGTCGCGTTGGCGTCCGCGAAACAGCTGGAGGCGAGCCCGTTGCATAAAGAGCTGATCACGGTCGAAAAACTTTTCGCCTATCTGCCTTTCGAGCATAGCGAGCAAATCGATGACCAGATGAAAAGCGTTGCGTTATTCGAGGCTATCGATCACCACGAGCAGAAGGCCGAATGGGTCGAGTTCGCGGTTCTTCACAAGGACATCGTGGAGAAGTTCGGGCGCTTTCCGCATCGTAATGCCATTTTGGGTCGGAAGAGCACACCCGAAGAAATGGCGTGGCTTGAATCGAGCGACCAGCGCTTCGGGACCGTTCCCGCCGAAGGGGAAAAGTCATGACGGAGCGTGTCGATTGCATCGTCATCGGGGCCGGCGTCGTTGGACTGGCAGTCGCACGCGCTGTCGCGCAGACGGGGCGTGAGGTGATCGTCGTCGAAAAGGCGGATGCGATCGGCACTGAAACAAGCTCGCGTCATAGCGAGGTAATTCATGCGGGCATCTATTATGCACCCGGCAGCCTGAAGGCCCGGTTCTGCGTCGAAGGCAAAAAGGCCATGTACGCGTTCTGCGACGAACACGGCGTTGCCTACAATAATTGCGGCAAAATCATTGTTGCCACCCATGCCGAACAAATGCCCGAACTGGAGCGCCTGAAACAGACCGCCGCCGCCAATGGGGTGACAGATCTTGAATGGATGACGCCGGAGCAGGTAACGGCGATGGAGCCCGCGGTGTATTGCGTCGGTGCCTTGTGGTCGCCGTCGACCGGTATCCTGGACAGCCATTCCTATATGATGGCGCTGCAGGGCGATGCCGAGGAAGCGGGCGCCATGTTCGCCTTTATGACCCCGGTCACCGGCGGCCAGGTCCTGAATGACGGGATCCGGCTCGATTGCGGCGGCGATGCGCCGATGTCGCTGGCGGCCGACCTTGTAATCAACAGTGCGGGGCTCTGGGCCCAGTCCGTTTCATCGACGATCTCCGGCATTCCGGCCGAGACGGTCCCTCCGACATATTACTGCAAGGGGAACTACTACACGCTGTCCGGCAAGGCGCCGTTCAGCCGCCCGATCTACCCGGTTCCCGAAAAAGCCGGCCTTGGCGTTCACGTAACCGTCGATCTCGGCGGGCAGGTCAGGTTCGGTCCGGATGTCGAATGGGTCGACGGGATCGACTATGACGTCGATCCCGCGCGTGCCGACAAATTTTATGCCGCTGTGCGCAAATATTACCCGGCGCTCGAAGACGGCGCTATCCAGCCCGGCTATTCCGGAATCCGGCCGAAGATACAGTCGCCCGGGGAAGCGGCGCGGGACTTCCTGATCCAGGGGCCGGACGATCACGGAATCCCCGGCCTAATCAATTTATACGGAATAGAATCACCCGGGATGACATCGTCCCTGGCAATCGCAGATTATGTAAAGAAACTTATTTAAAACAATAAGTTATGATGGCTTGAAATTCGCATTTCGCATCCCACATACATCCTGTCCGGTGCCCCTTCGGGGCCGGGCGTTAACTTGGAGCCGGCCTCTACGGCGGCTCTCCAACATGTTGCTCACAGGAGGATATGTGAATGCGTACTTTTGATTTTTCCCCCCTTTACCGCTCCGCTGTCGGCTTTGACCGGATGACATCGCTGCTGGATGCTGCCCAGAAAAGCGCAGCGGCAGACAGCTACCCGCCCTACAACATCGTGAAAACCGGTGAAGACGCCTACCAGATCAGCGTCGCCGTGGCCGGTTTCAGTCCCCAGGACCTCGATGTCGAGGTGCGTGACGGGCAGCTTGTCGTCGTCGGCAAGGGTGCCAACGAAAGCGATGATGTGAACTATCTTCATCGCGGTATCGCCCGGCGCGCGTTCGAGCGGCGCTTCCAGCTCGCCGATCATGTCGAGGTGAAAGCGGCGGACCTCAAAGACGGTCTGCTGGTCATTGATCTCGTTCGGGAAATTCCCGAGGCGATGAAACCGCGGAAGATCGAAATCCAGACGGTAAAAGCCGTCATTGAGGATCAGACCGCGAAAGCGGCCTAACCGGAGAAGAAAGGGAAGCCGGGCTGTAATGGCCTGGCTTCCCGACGTTTTGACGACAGGGACGATGCTTCGCAACGACGCAGTATCGACGATGGTTTCTGAAAGCCGCTGTTGACGAACCTGGCGCGGGGCTTTAGTTCCTCGAGGTCTTTGGTGGATTGACCAGCGAATAACCGGCGTCGGGCAAACCCCGATAGCCCAGACAGCGGAACGAACCGGGAGGTTGGAACGGAAATGGGCGCAATGCTCGATATTCAGGGCCTGACGAAGCAGTTTGGCCAGTTCACCGCGGTGGACGATGTAAGTTTTTCGGTCGCTGCAGGGGAGGTTCTGGGCTTTCTGGGCCCGAACGGTTCCGGTAAATCGACGACAATGAAAATGGTGACGGGTTTCCTCACGCCGACAGCCGGTACGGCGGTTGTTTGCGGCAATGACGTCACGCGTGATCCGATCGCCGTGAAACGACATATTGGCTATTTGCCGGAGGGAGCCCCCCTTTACGAGGATATGACGCCGTCGGGCATGCTGTCTTTCGTGGCTGATGTGCGCGGCCTGTCGGGCGCGGAACGCCGCAACGGCATCGACAATGCGGTCGACAAACTGCAGCTGAACGAAGTTTTCAACCAGCAGATCGGGACCCTGTCCAAGGGCTTCAAGCGCCGGGTCGGGCTGGCCCAGGCAATCATCCACGATCCCGACGTCCTGATTCTGGATGAGCCGACAGACGGCCTCGACCCCAATCAGAAGCATCATGTCCGTCAATTGATCGCCGATATGTCAAAGGACAAGGTGATCGTCATTTCGACCCATGTGCTCGAGGAAGTGGATGCGGTCTGCAGCCGCGCGATCGTTATCGCCCGCGGCAAGATGATCGCGGATGGAACGCCGTCTGATCTGGAGCGGCGCTCGTCCTATTACAATGCCGTCTCGGTGCGCCTGCATCGCGATCATGTCGCGACGCTGAAAGAGGCGCTCAACGGTATCGGCGACATTGACCGTGTCGAAACCGGCGATCATATCGGCGATATGGCGCACGTGGTTGTGGTGGCGAAGAACGGTGCGACGATTATCGAGACGGTTAACGCGCGGATGAGCGACCGGAAAATCGCCATCGAGCAGCTCTATGTCGAACGTGGCAGGCTGGAAGAGGTTTTCCGCCAGCTTACGGGTGATGAGCAGGGAGAAAACGCATGAGCAAGGCCCTCGCAATTTCCAAGCGCGAGCTTCTGGCTTATTTTTCCACACCGCTCGCCTACGTGTTCATCGTGATCTTCCTCGCCCTCGCTGGCGCCACCACCTTCTATTTCGGTGGTTTCTTCCAGCGCGGTCAGGCGGATCTTCAGTCGTTCTTCTCGTTTCATCCGTGGCTTTATCTGTTTCTGATACCCTCGGTCGGCATGCGGCTTTGGGCAGAGGAGCGTAAATCCGGCACGATCGAACTGCTGATGACATTGCCCGTGTCCACGACACAGGCGGTGGCGGGCAAGTTTATTGCGGCCTGGATTTTCGCCGGCATTGCGCTGGCCCTGACCTTCCCGATCTGGATCACCGTGAATTATCTCGGGTCGCCCGATAATGGCGTCATCGTTGCGGGCTATGTCGCGAGTTTCCTGATGGCGGGCGCGTTCCTTGCAATCGGCAGCTTTGTATCGGCGCTGACGCGCAATCAGGTGATAGCATTTGTCATCACCGCGGCGGTCTGTTTCGTATTCATGATGAGTGGGCTGGAACCGGTGCAGTCGGCGTTCCGCGGGCTGAACAACGCGTTTATCGTTGATCTGGTGGCCTCGCTCAGCTTCCTGACCAATTTCGACGCGATTACCCGCGGCGTCTTCGATCTTCGCGATTTCATCTACATGGCATCGGTGATCGGCGTCTTCCTGTTCGCGAATGTCGTGATCGTCGACCTCAAGAAAGGGTCATGAGGACTTACCATGGCAAATAGCAGCAAACCCGCTATCAGAGACAGCCGCAAGCTCGGCGTTGCCGCATTGGCGCTCGCCGTCGTCCTGTTTCTCGCAATCAACATCTTCTCCGAGGCCGCTATCAAGGGTGTTCAGGTCGATCTGACAGAGAACAAACTGTTCACGCTTTCCGATGGCACCCGGGAGACCCTCGGCGCGGTGAAAGAGCCGATCACGCTGCGCTTTTTCTCGACGCGGAAACTGGCAGAAACCACACCCGGTCTTACCGCTTACGGTGACAGGGTTCAGGAGCTGCTGGAGCGCTATGTCAGTCTCTCCAACGGGGCGATCCGGCTTGAGCTGATCGATCCGGAGCCGTTCTCGCCGGAAGAAGACCGTGCGGTTGGTTTCGGTCTCAGCGGCGTCCCCATCACCGAAGCCGGCGATCTTGGCTATTTCGGGATCGCGGCGACGAATACAACAGACGATACGGACGTCATTCCATTCCTGACGCCCCAGCGCGAGCAGTTTCTGGAGTATGACCTGACCCGGATGATCAACAATCTGGCGAATCCGAAAAAGAAGGTTATCGCCCTTGTCTCCGGTATCCCTGTGGATTCCGATCCGCTCAAAAAATACCAGCCCTGGGCGCTGATCGACCAGTTGAAACAGTTCTTCGAAGTCCGGCCACAGGGCCTCACGCCCAAGATCACGGATGATGTCGACCTCGTCATGGTCGTGCATCCGTTCGGGCTCAGCGATCAGTCCAAATATGCCATAGACCAGTACGTTCTGCGCGGCGGAAAGGCGATGGTTTTCGTTGATCCGCATGCCGAGGAAGGCGCGCGCAGCAATCAGGCGCTTCGTCTGCCGCCGGGCCTGGGTTCCGATCTGCCCAAGCTCTTCAAGGCCTGGGGCATCAAGTACGACAAGGATCAGGTGCTCGGCGACCTGAAAGCCGGACAGCGTGTCCAGGCCGGGGTCGATTCATTCGGCCGACCGATCATCACGCGCTATGTGGCGTGGACCACCTACGGTCCCGAGAATATAGACTCGAAGGATGTGACCACGTCCCAGCTTCGCCTGCTGAATTTCGGGACGCCCGGATTTTTCGAGGTCGCCGACGGCGCGACGGTCACGGTCGAGCCGCTGATAACGTCGACGACGTCTTCGGGGCCTTTTCCCGCAGACATGGTGCGACGTGACCCGAAGCCCGCCGATATCCTGCAGCAGTTCAAACCACAGGATAAGTCCTACATCCTCGCCGCGCGGCTGAGCGGGACCGTCAACAGTGCGTTTCCCGACGGCCCGCCCAAGGACGAATCCAAGAAAGACGGAGAAGCGAAAGACGAAGCCGCCGCGCCCGCGAAACCGCACCTGACGAAATCCGAAAAGCCCGCGAATATCATTATCGTGGCCGACACCGATTTCATCGCGGACACGTTCTGGGTCCGGACGCAGGACCTGTTCGGGCAGACGGTAACGGTGCCGACAGCCAACAATGCCGATTTCGTGGTTAACGCCGCCGACAATCTGTCCGGGTCCAGTTCGTTGATCGGCCTGCGCAGCCGCGGCCTGTCCGCGCGTCCGTTCGAGCTTGTCGAGGACATCCAGAACGAGGCAGAGGACAAGTACCGGACGAAGGAACGCAGCCTGGTACAGGAACTGGCGGACGTCGAAAAGAAGATGCAGGAACTGCAGACGACCGAACGCGCAAAGAGCGGCGCCGTCATGTCGCCGGAACAACAGGAAGCCATCGCCAAGTTCCGTGCACGGGTTCTCGAAATCCGCCGCGAACTTCGCAGCGTCCAGCTCAACCTCCGCCGGGATATCGACGAGCTTGATGCAAACCTGAAGCTGGTCAATATCGCGGCCATGCCGGCTGCTGTCGCAATTTTTGCAGTGGTCGTCGCGCTCGTGCGCCGCAATCGCAAACGCGCCCGGACGGCGTCCTGATCGGAAGTGGAGACCGCATAATGAAACCCGGAACATTCTACGTCTTTGCTGGATTGACGGCCGCTGCCGTCGTGGCGGCTGCTGTCGCCGTTTCTTCCCAGACGGATATTACCTCGCTGACGGCGGGAACGGATCCTGCGTTTCCAAAACTCACGGAAAACGTTAACGACGTCGCAAAGATAGAAATCACGAATGCGAAGTCCGCATTTGCCATGACCCGTGACGGAGAGAACTGGGGAATGGATCAGAAAGACGGCTATCGCGTGGAGTTCCAGAAGGTCAAATCGGCCATCGTGAACCTGTCGAACTTCAAGCTGATTGAGAGGAAAACCGCCGACCCTGAACGCTACGAGCGGTTGGAACTGCGTGATCCGTCTGACGACAAAGCGAAATCGCGCAAGATTGTCCTGAAGGATGGCAAGGGTGCCGTTCTTGCGGATGTCGTAATCGGCAAGATCAATCCGAACCTGTTCGGAACCGGTGGCGCCGGCACATATATCCGCCGTGCGGACGAAAAAGCCACGTGGCTCGCGCGCGGTCAGGTGGAACTTGGCGAGGAGCCCAATAACTGGATGGCCCGCCAGATCGTCAATTACGGACAGGAAAAGGTCCGCAGGGTGGTTGTCGCGAATCCGGAAGGCGCAGAGATCATTCTTGCCAAGGCTGACGTCAAAGACCCCAATTTCAAGTTTGAAAACCTGCCCGCAGGGCGTGCGATAAAGAAAAAGGACGAGGCAGATCCCCTCGCCGGTGTCATGTGGCGCATGATGTTCGATGACGTGCAGAAGGCAGAAAAACAGGAATGGCCGGACAAAACCTGGGTCGCGCATTACACGGTGTGGGACGGTTTCACGGTTCGGATCGAGACCGCGAAGTTCGGGGAAGATTACTGGGGGCGTTTCTCCGCTGCGATGGACGACAGCGTGACCGACCCTGAAAAGAGGGCGGCCGCGGAAAATACTGTCGCTGAAATCAATGAGCGGACCAAAGGGTGGACCTATTTGCTCACCGCAGGCGATTCAGAAAAGCTGACCTCCAGTATGGAAGACTACCTGGCGAAGCCCGAAGGTTCCTGAGCCCGGTATAGCTGTTCAGCGGCGCGTCCGGGGCGATTCCGGCGGGACGGATTTCAGAGACCATTCGACAATCCGTTTGAGGGTTTTTCCCAGTGCGACATCGAACGCGCTGACCACTGCCTGGAGGTCCGAACTCGCGGCAGGCTCCAGAAATTCGAAGGTTTCGGTGGCCAGGATCGTCCGCTGGGGCATCTTGACCATCTTGGCGTTTAACCGAACCCTGACGCGGGGCGGACCGGCACCCAGATATTCTGCCTGAAATTCCCGAAGATCCGTCAACAGGCTGTAATCGGCGCGCAGCGTGACGGACTGACGCCCCACGCCCACGATCTTGCCCGAGTTCTCGAAACTCTCGACCAGCAGAGTCTGAATCATCTGAGGGGCCGTGTCGATCCAGTTGGCCCGGGCGTAGTATTCAAGCGAAATCGGGTTCTGGCGCAGCGTGATGCGTGCCGTGTTCAAGGCGGCATCTGCGACCGGAAGCGGGATGGCCAGTTGCCAGTTCACCGTCGGCAGATCGTCGGGAAAGGTATTCTTCGGCGTCAGCACGTAAAGATCCGGCGGGTCGTTGCCTGCGCCGGGCAGGAGGTTGCCTGCACAGGCGGTAAGCAGACCCGAGAGGACCAGGCTCAGGGCGACCGGGCGGAGACCGGAAATCTTGCGCAATATCATTTCGCCTCGAAGCCTTTCTGATTGTCGCCGAAAAAGAACCGCGCCGGGTCCCGCTCAATCAACCCCGACAGGCGCGTCAGAGCCGAGATAAGAACGCGGCCTTCGGCGATAAACTGGGATAGCTCATATAGGCCCCCGGAGGAAAAATCGCGAATTGAATCGCGATTTTCATCAACGACGAGTTCTAGCTGGCTGGCGATCCGGTTGAAGCTGCGGACGGTTTTCTGCACGTCGGTGATCACATCCTGTGCGCCCGCGGCGATCGGTTCGAGCTTGCTGTTCAGGCCGCCTGTCAACTCCGTAACACCGTCTGCCGCCTCACGAAGCGACGTGAAGGTCGTCTGACTGTCGGCAATCAACCGTTCAATCTGTCCGCTGCTATTGGCGAGTGTGCCCGTTAATTTGCTGAGGTTTGCAAGAGTGTCCGAGACCGACTGCACATTCCGGTCGTCGAGGATCAGCGCAAGCCGTTCCGAAATCGCAACGGCGCGTTCCAGCAGCTCCGGTGCGGTCGCCAAGACCTGCTGGATCCCGGATTTCTTCGACGGGGTCACCGGAACCTGCCCGTCATCAAGTGCCGTCAACGGTTCGCTCTCGCGCGTGCCGCCCGTCAATTCTATATACGCGACACCCGTGATGCCCTGCAGCCCCAGTGTCGAATTCGTGTCGGTTTTGATGGGTGTGCCGTGGACGATGTCCATCATTACCCGCACGCGTTCAACATCCGTCGGATCGATACGAATATCGCTTACGGATCCCACCGGGACACCGCGATATCTCACGGGGCTGCCAATCTGAAGGCCGGTAACGGAACCGGTGAAGTAGGACATGTAGGCCTTCGGTGTGTCTTCGAAGCTTGTGCGCGTCAGGAAAATAACGACGCCGAATGCGGCGGCGATCAGCGCCAATACGAATGTGCCTACGACGACATAACTCGCCCGCGTTTCCATTACTCGCCTCCGCTCGCAGTTGCAGCCCGCGATCTCGGGCCGTGGAAATAGTCGTGCATCCAGGGATGTGGATTCGCCGCCAGTTCCTCAAGAGTGCCGACAATAGCATGTTTGTCGACCAGGACGGCGACCCGGTCGCAAATCGCATAAAGACTGTCGAGGTCATGGGTGACCATGACGACGGTCAGGCCGAGAGTCTTCTGCAGGTCGGCGATGAGTTCGTCAAAGGCGGCAGCGCCGATGGGATCCAGCCCGGCGGTGGGTTCGTCGAGGAACAGTATGTCCGGATCCAGGGCAAGTGCGCGCGCTAGACCCGCGCGTTTGCGCATGCCGCCCGAGAGTTCGGACGGGTATTTGGCACAGGCATTGTGCGGCAGCCCGG
>JAYOMI010000079.1:0-16661 GCA_038120765.1 Rhodospirillaceae bacterium | reverse complement strand
TCTTCGTCGAAATTATCGCGTGATCCTGGCCCGGAAAACGGGGCATTCCGGCCGACGGCCGGCCGCTGGTCTCGGCTATCGAACGGCTGTATTAGTTATGATCGAAGCGGCATAGACCGCCACGTTTGAAAGGGAGCGCATAATGAAGTTCGGCCTGTTCTATCTGCCGACACATCTGCCGGACAGCGAACGCGATGTGCATACGCACATGCACAATATCGTCGAGCAGGTCGAATATGCCGACAGGATCGGTATCGACTATGTCTGGCTGGTCGAACATCACTTCGTCCGCCACGGCGGTTTTCTGTCCGCCAACTACGCCTTCCTCTGCTATCTCGCGGGGCGGACCGAGAATATCCGTCTTGCCACCGGGGCCACCGTGATGGCGCTGAACGATCCCGTACGCGTCGCCGAACAGGCGGCGACACTGGACCAGCTGTCCAACGGACGGTTCGATCTCGGTGTCGGGCGCGGTTTTATCCGCGACGAGTTCGATGCGTTCGGCGTGCCGATGAGAGAAAGCCGCGAGCGGGTCGAGGAAGGTGTCGAACTGGTGCTGAAGGCGTGGGAAGGCGCGCCGCTGGAATTCGACAGTAGGTTCCGCCCGAAAATGTCTGGCCTGAAGATCCTGCCGACGCCGTATCAGAAAAGGCCGGCGATCTGGAACGCGTGCCTGATGTCGCCGGAAAGCTTTGAATGGACGGCGCAGGAAGGGCATAACCTGCTCTATGTCGCTTATCACGTCGACCACGACCTCGCCGCAGAACGGATCAGCTGGTATCGCGATGCGCTGCCCAAATACGGCCGAAACGTGGAGGATCACGAGGTTTGCTGTGTCTATCACGCCTATTTCATGGAAGACGAGGACGATGCGCGGCTGAAGGCGATCGTTGACGGCCCGATGGGCGAATACGGCAAGGCGGGCAAGGAAGCCGCCAGCAAGCCGCCGGACCCGGACGCCTACAAGGGCTATGACCAGCGCGACAAGGGGACGGTCGAACTTACCTTCGACCGCTATTTCCCGGGCCGCGTTGTCATGGGCGGGCCGGACCAGGTGGTCGAACGGATCAAGGTCCTCCGCGATATCGGGATTACACAGGTGAGCTTCCTGGTCGATTTCGGATCGCTGTCACAGGAAGAAATCATGAAATCCCTGAAGGTCTTTGGCGAGAAAATTCTGCCCCGCGTGAAAGACCTTTAAATGCCGGGTCCGCTGGACGGTATCCGTGTCCTGGATCTCACGTCTGTCGTGCTGGGGCCGCTGGCGACCCAGACGATGGGCGACATGGGCGCCGATATCGTCAAGATCGAAGGCCCGGCCGGCGACACCACTAGGTATACCGGGCCGAAACGGTCCGCCGATATGTCGGCTCTGTATATGGGGCTGAACCGCAACAAGCGGTCGCTGGTGCTGGACCTGAAGCAGGAGGCGGCACGGGATGCCCTGTGGCGGCTGATCGACACGGCGGACGTGTTTCTCCATTCCGTGCGCCCGCAGGCGATGGAACGGCTGGGCTTTGGCCGGGAAGCCGTCCTCGCCCGCAACCCGCGCATTGTCTATGCCGGTATTCACGGGTTCCGCATGGACGGGCCTTATGCCGGCAGGCCCGCCTACGACGATGTTATCCAGGGGTTGAGCGGCAGCGCCGACCTGATGGCCCGGCTGGTGGGCGAGCCGCGCTACATGCCGACCATCATGGCCGACAAGACCTGCGGGCTGGTCGCCGTCAATGCGGTCCTTGCCGCGCTGCTGGAACGCGAAAGGTCGGGCAGAGGGCAGTTTGTCGAAATCCCGATGTTCGAGACCATGGTCGCGTTCAACATGGCAGATCATATTTTCGGCTACACGTTCGATCCGCCGGAAGGCCCGATGGGTTATTCGCGCGTCCTCACCCCGTCGCGGCGGCCGTATAAAACGACCGACGGCTATATCTGCCTGCTCGCCTATACCGATATCCAGTGGGTCGGGTTCTGGGAGGAAGTCGGTCGGCCCGACCTCAAAGACGATCCCCGTTTCGACAGTCTCGCCAGCCGCGCCGACAATATCGAGGCCGTCTACAGTCTCGCGGCCGACTTCATTGCCACGCGCTCCACCGCCGAGTGGCTGGAGGTTCTGCCGCGGCTGGAGATCCCGTGCGGCGAAATCGTCGCGCTGGAAGACATCCCCAACGATCCGCACCTGCAGGCGGTGGGTTTTTTCCGGCGGGAAACCCATCCGACCGAGGGCGCGATCACTGTGCCCGATACCCCGGTGCAGTTCAGCCGCACACCGGCATCCATCGACCGGTTGCAGCCGAAGCTCGGCGAGCACAGCGCCGAGATTCTGCGGGAAGCGGGGCTGAGCGATGCGGATATTGAAAACATGCGCGCCAGCGGCGCGACCATCTGAAAACAGCGGAGTGAAATGACATGAGAACCCTTGGCATCGGCCTGTACTGGGATGACCTGACCGTCGGCGAACAGTTCAAGACGCTGAACCGCACGATCACCGAATCCGATATCGTCAATTTCA
This sequence comes from Rhodospirillaceae bacterium, assembly GCA_038120765.1. Taxonomy (GTDB): domain Bacteria; phylum Pseudomonadota; class Alphaproteobacteria; order MPNO01; family UBA830; genus CAXBCP01. Next base: position 14,149 of record JAYOMI010000079.1, on the reverse strand, counting down.
TCGGCGTGACGGGAATGGTCGAAACCCTGTTCACCGACATGACCTTCGGCGATCACGGCGGCGGACCCATGGGCGGACGCGTCTCGCCCGCGGCGCTGGTCTATACGCTGACCGAGGGGCAGCTGTGCAAGTCCCCCAGGCAGACGACCGGCCTTGCGCTGCACGACGTCGAAACGAAGGTCCTCTGGCCGGTCTTCGCGGGAGACACGATCCATGCGGAGGTGGAGGTAACCGCGGTCCGGCCGACCAGTAAGGGCAACCGCGGCATCGTCACCACGATGAACAACGTGATGAACCAGAAGGGCGAGAAGGTCCTCGAATACCGCGCGGTACGCATGATGGCGGGGCGGCCGGCAGACTGAACAGTTGCCGCCCCTGATCTGCCCTATTTCCGCCTTAATTTCGGGTGAGAGTCTTAAATGTCCTGTGCCAACGGGCGCCGCCAAAGGCGACCGCGCCACGTAGGGAGGCCCGTCTACCACTGACGGGTGTTGGTGGTCCCGGCCGCCGCGACGCGAGCGAAACGATCGTTGCGGCGGCCGGTGCTGATGTATCCGGGGGCGGATATCCCGGTGGCGCAGATTTCCATCGAAACCCCGCTGGGCGCGGCGCATCAGCTTGGTATCGGCGCGGCCCTCGCGCCGTTGCGCGATGAGGGAATCCTCGTGATCGGATCGGGCAACATCACCCACAATCTGCGCGAAATGAACCGGTCCGAGCCCGAGGGGGAGGGACACGACTGGGTGGTCGAGTTTGCCGACTGGGTCGCGTATGCGCTTGCCCATGGGCGGATTGCAGAGCTGGCCGACTGGGAAAACACCGCTCCCCATGCGCGCCGGAGCTATCTATCCGACGAACATTTCCTGCCGTTGTTCACAGCACTGGGGGCGGGCGGTCCGGATGCCTCCGCCGAACGCATTCATTCGAGCTATTCCTACGGCTCGCTCGCGATGGATATGTATTCTTTCGCCTAGATCGACGTTGGATCAGGCTTTCGTGATATTTTCTTCCGTCTCTCCGGCCTCATCCGCCTTGCGGTGGAGCATGTTGCGCATCAGGTCGATGTGGAAGCGCAGCGTGTAGTGCATGTCGCGGTAGCCGACCGGTACGCTGACCTGGCTGACTTCCTCGTCGATTTCCTCCAGCCGGTCGAAGGCGGCCTTGCGTTCCTCTGCGGTCGTCGCATCGCGGACCTGTGCCTCGACGGCGACCATGTCCTTGTACCAGCGCACGATCCGCGACCGCATCCGCCACTTGTAGAGCTGCGGCACAATCCGCATCAGGGGGATCAAGAGGGTGACCAGCGGCAGGAGCAGGATCGACAGGCGGACGATCATGTCAGAGACCCAATAGGGCAGGTAGCGGTCGAGCAGGGACGGGCCGTCCTCGATATAGCGTTTGGCCTTGTCGGTCAGGGGAAAGTCGAGATATTTGGCCGACGGGAATTCCCGGGGCCGTTCGAAGAGCCCGCCAGGGGCGTGAATTTCGGTCATCGCGCGCAGCAGCAGGGTGCGCAGGGCCGGGTGAAGCTGGTCGTTTATGACCATCGTCGCGGCCGCCGCCAGCATCGTCTTGTCGGTTGCCGGCACGTCGTCCCTGAAGCTGACCAGGCCGCGGGGCAGTAACACTTTCGACATATACAGGTAATGGCGCGTATAGGCCTCCGCGCGCTTGAAGTTCATCAGTTCCAGGTTCTTGTCTTCGATGAGTGTGCGGATCACGGGCGATTCCGCCGACGCGATATAGAAGGCGGCGTCGATTTCCCCGCGCAACAGGGCGTCCGACGAGGGCTTGCCGCCCTGGTCAAGGATTCGTGTATTCTGCCGGTCGATACCGTTGCGGGCGAGGATCGGCTCTACGAAGGTCCGTGTGCCTGACCCGACGCCGCCGATGGCGACTGTCCGGCCTTTGAGGTCGCTTAGCAGATAAAACCTGGACCCGGCGCGCTGGAATAGCCAGAGCGGATCGAAGTAGAGGCATCAGAGCTAGAAAAGCTCGGCTTAATCGTCCGGTTTGCCGATTCCGCTTTGCAGGAAGGCGGCGTCGACCTCGCCGCTGCGCAGCATCTCCAGATTTTTGACCGAGCCGGATGTGACCTCAATCTTCAACTCCACGCCTTCGCGGGCCAGGATTTCCTTGTTTTTCTGCGCATAGGCGTAATACGCGCCCGACGTGCCGCCACTGGCGATGGTCAGGCTGTCGGGCGGGGCAGGCTGGATAAAGCGGCCGGCGACGGCAAAGCCGATGGCGATGATCACGAGCGGCGGTCCCAGCACGCCGAGTTTTGCCGCGAGCGTGCCGCGCAGCATCCGTTTGATGAGATTGGGACGGTTTTTACCCGCCATGACCGTGTCTTTCCGTAGCTACGCCAGATCTTGAGAAATTCTTATCATCCGATGAAGTAGTCGTCTCGCCATTTCTCGCTGCGGAATTCGCTGATAGGATTATGGCGATGGCGACGTTCAGGGAGACCGAGGATGAATATGAATTCGCTTGTCCGCCGTATCACGACACTTGGCCTCGCCGGTGCGATTGTGGCCGCTGCTGCCGGCTTTCCCCAGGTTGTTCATGCATCCTGTGCCGGGATGGCACAGGCGCCGGCGCCAAGTTTAACTCTCCACCCGTATTTCCAGAAGGCTTCGTTCCTGAAAGCCGCGACCGGGACCGCCCAAAGCCAGGCGCCGACCGCCGTGCCGCGAAACCATATGAAGATCACTTTCGTGGCACATGCCACGTTCGAGATCGAAACGCCGGAAGGCGCGCGGGCCCAGACCGACTATAACGATTACGTGCAGGGCGGACGCCTGCCGCATATCGTGACCATGAACAAGACCCATGACAGCCATTTTTCCTATGCGCCAATGAAAGGCATCGAGCACGTTCTGCCCGGCTGGGACCCGGATGGCGGTATCGCCAAGCATAACCTGTTGTTCCGGGACCTCCGGGTGCGCAACGTACCGACCAATCTTTTCGACCGTGGCGACGGCAAGCTGTCAAACGGCAATTCGATGTTCGTGTTCGAGGCGGCGGGGCTTTGCGCGGTGCATATCAGCCATCTGCATCACTACCTGTCGGAGAACCAGCTGCGCGCGCTGGGGCCGATCGATATCGCGTTTGCCCCGATCGACGGGATGTGGACCATGAGCCATGAGGAATTGTTCCGTGTCCTCGGCGATATCAAGGCGCGGATGATTATCCCAATGCACTTCGGATCGATGGGCAGCGTGGAAGCGTTCATCGCCCGGGCGCAGAACAGCTGGAAAGTCCGGAAACACCCGTCGAGCAGTATTACGCTCAGTCTCCGCGATATGCCGACGACGCCCGAAGTGGTTTTCCTGGAGGGCCACTGAGCCGTCCCTGTCAGAAGCCGATATTTGCGCTCAGCCGCCGTAGGGCGGCTTGTCGTATCCCTTGGGCGATAACGTGAAGATTTCGACGCCGTCCGCCGTGACGCCGAGCGTGTGTTCGAACTGGGCGCTGGCGGACCGGTCCTTGGTAACGGCGGTCCAGCCGTCGGACAGGATCTTGGTTTCGGGCCGTCCGGCATTCACCATCGGTTCGATCGTGAAGAACATCCCTTCGCGGAGCGCCAGCCCTTCGCCCGGATTGCCGTAATGCAGCACGCTCGGCGGCGAATGGAAGGTTCGCCCAAGCCCGTGACCGCAGAAATCGCGGACTACGGAAAACCGGTTGCTTTCGACGAAGGACTGGATGGCATGACCGATATCGCCCAGCGTCGTGCCGGGCTTGACGATATCGATCGCCAGCATGAGGGATTCGTGTGTCACATCTATCAGCCGCTGGGCCTTCACGCCGATCTTGCCGACCGGGAACATGCGCGATGAATCACCGTACCAGCCATCGAGGATCGGTGTGACGTCGATATTCACGATATCGCCTTCGCGCAGCACCTTGTCGCCGGGAATACCGTGACAGACCACGTGGTTGACCGACGTACAGATCGATTTGGGAAAACCGCGATAGCCGAGCGGGGCCGGCACGGCACCATGATCCAGCGTGAACAGGTGACAGAGACGGTTCAATTCGTCCGTCGTGACGCCGGGCGCGACATGTTCCGTGATCATGTCCAGGCATTCCGCGGCCAGGCGACCGGCTTTCCGCATGCCTTCGAACTCGTCCGGGCCGTGAATGACGATTCCCGTCGGCGCGCCGAGGTCGGGTTCGTTATATGGGGTGAACGTCTCGTTCATATCGTCCTGTCTTGAATTTTCACCGTTTATAAGGCCAGACGGCCCGCAGGGTCCAGAAGTCCCTATATAGCGCGTTAATCCCGAAAAGCGAAAATTCGGTTGCCGGCGCTTTCAGCCCTGCGCATTCTTCGACCACGGACGAATATCGAGAAATTCGGTCAGCCTTGCGCCGGGATAGAAAGCTTCCGCAAAGGCCGGCCGTGCCTGAATGCGTGCGTACCAGTCCGTCACACGCGGGCAGGGGTCTTCCCACAAGTGTGAGAGGCCGAGATCTGCCATGCGGTCGATCAGCGGTGCGACGATGACATCGGCCAGCGTGTACATATCTCCCAGCAGCCAGGGTCCGTTCGCCAGCGCCTCTTCCATACGCTGGGCGGTTTTCGTGATCTGGTCGAAGGATTCTTCGATATCGGCGTCCGAGAAACCTGTCGGCCCCATGCGCCGGAAGAAGCCCTTGCGCAGCGGCCGGACGTCGGCCTGCTCCTCGATAAAACTTTCTTCGTCCAGCCCGTCGAACCGGGGCAGGAACGCCATATTGAAGGAGGGGAACCGGACAGCCGCCGTCGGCACTTCCTCAATGTAGCGCATCCATTTGCGCATTCGAGCACGGTCGTATGCGTTATCCGGTGTCAGAGGTTTATCGGGAAAGACTTCATCGAGATATTCGCAGATGACACTGGAATCGATGATGGTCAGGCCGTCATGCACAAGCGACGGAACGACGCCGTTCGGATTGATTTTGAGGTATTCCGGGTCGAGTTGTTCCTTGGTGGCAAGGTTGATCAGGTGTCCCGTGAAGCTCAGCCCCTTTTCCGCCATGCACAGGCGGACCTTCTGGCTGCAGGTCGAATGATTCGCATGGTACAGTTCGAGCATAATCTAGAGCCTTGTTTCTAATACGATATTTCAATCTGCCGGGCGACGGTGATGCCCTGCGGGGTCAGCGTGCAGGCATAGCAAAGAGATTCCACGCCGGCCGCGCGCGCGGCGGCGGCGGCAGTGGCATAATCCGGGTCGATATCGCCGGCGAGCGCGAAACGGTCGCAGTCTTCGCGCTGACAAAGATACATCGTGACCGCGCGCGCGCCCTGTTTCACCATTTCCGCCAGTTCGCCCTGATGTTTCGCGGCGCGGGTCGAGACGGAATCGGGAAATTCGGCAAGGCCTGCTTTCCGCATCAGGTGAACGTTCTTGATCTCGACATAACAGTCCGGCCGTCCGTCGTCGCACAGCAGAATATCGATGCGTGAATTCTTCCCGTATTTGACCTCGCGTCGCAGGCTCGCATACCCGCCAAGTTCCGGGATTTTCCCGCTTTCGATCGCTTCGGAGACGATTTTGTTCGGATGCGCGGTGTTGATGCCGACCAGTCCGTCGCCGATACGGATCAGCTCCCAGGTAAATTTCAGCTTGCGGTCCGGATTGCGGGCAGGCGACAGCCAGACTTCGGACTCCGGTTCCTGTACGCCCAGCATGGCGCCGGTATTGGCGCAGTGTGCCGTCACCGTGTCGCCGGATTCGAGAACGACATCGGCCATAAAACGCTTGTACCGCTTGATAAGACGGCCGCGCAGCAGGGGATCCGGAAACTCCATCGGCGCACCCTAAACGGCGCTCGGGATGCTTTCAACGGCGGACGGTCTCGGCTATACAGTCCGTACAGAAAATCGGAAAAATTCATGGCTGACAAAGACATCGTTACTGCGTGCCTGATCCTGATCGGAAACGAAATTCTTTCGGGCCGGACGCAGGACAAGAATCTCAACTTCCTCGCAACGGAACTGAACGAGATCGGCATCCAGATGCGCGAAGCGCGGGTGATCCCCGATATCCGGGAAAAGATCGTCGAGACCGTCAATCAGTGCCGCGCCGAATTCGACTATGTATTCACCACCGGCGGTATCGGGCCGACACATGACGACATCACGTCGGAATGCATCGCCGAAGCTTTCGGGGTGAAAATGTACCGGGATCAGGAAATCGTGGATTTGCTGAACTCCTACATGAAGAACCGGGGCAATTCCGAAATGAACGAGGCCCGGATGCGTATGGCGACCTTCCCCGAAGGCGCGGTGCTGATCAGGAACGAGGTCAGTGCCGCCCCCGGCTACATGATCGGCAACGTGTTCGTTATGGCCGGCGTGCCGCGCATCATGCAGGGCATGTTCCAGGAGGCGAAAGCGCACCTGAAAGGCGGGAAAACCGTCCAGGCGCGCGGCCTCGCCGTCGATCTGCCCGAAGGTACGATTGCGGAGCCACTGGCGATGGTGCAGGCGCGCTTCAAGGAAATCGATATCGGTTCCTATCCGCAGATGCGGGACGTCGGATTCCGCGTCTCCGTCGTCGCCCGTGGCACCGATCCGGACCGGCTCGACCAGGTGATCGGCGAACTGATGCAGATACTGCGCGATATCGGCGGAAATCCGGTGGAGGAAGACCTGAAGACGGCGCAGTCTACCTCTCACGTTGACGATTAACTGGCGGCGGCTGCGATGGATTTGATACCGCTGCTGCTGGGCGCGGCACTTGGTGGAGGACTGTTGCTCGTGGTGATCGGTTTTCGCACGCTGACCAACAAGAAACTGGATGACGATGCCCGCAAGCGCGGGTTCTGGCCGCTAAATGCCGGGCTGATCCTGGCATGCGTGTCGATGTATGTGTTCGCCACAGCCGGATAGGTCAAAGACCGGCTATATCCTCGTACAGTAGCCGTGTATTGATCCCGGGCCCGTAAAGCCCTTCCAGTTCAAACTGCCGGTTCTGAAAATCCTCTCCGGCCAAGTGAACCACGCCGATCGGCTGATACGGCGCGTGCGGTTCCACAAGGACGCGGCGGTTGCCGTCGAATCTGGGGGCGGCGAGGGCGCAGAACCAGTTGCACCAGGCAGGCAGAAACGTCGAGGGCGCCTTGTCGCCGAACACCACGTAGTTCATTGCGGTTTGTTCGATCAGCTTGAAATAGAGATTGGGCCACCCTTTCCGGGAACGCAGCGTCCGGCGTTCCAGCGCCTTCTGGATTGCCGTTTCCCACAAACCCCAATGCGGGGCGTCGGCGGCCAGGGCGAAGACGCCGCAATTGAGGGTCGGGTTGCGGCCCAGGCGGTCGGCAATGCGCCAGCCGTATGACCAGTCGAAACTCCTGTAGTTCTGCGCCCGCCGGTAGGGGCGGGGCCGCTTGTAGATCGTATTGTAGGACCGGTCGACCTGCGGCGTTATCGCGAGCTTCCCGTCTGCCGCCGCGCCCAGATAGGCATCGATTGCAGACCAGTCCTAGACCCATGCATCGGAATCGATATGCAGGTAAATATCGTGCCCGGGGAAATATCTCGGCAGGAACGGCCGGGCGAGCAGGGCCCGGAAATGCCCGGGCGTGTTCATCGCCGGCGGCATATCGAAATCCCAGCCCGGTTCGACGATGACCGCCCCCTGATCGGCCAGCCAGTCGCGCTGCTCCCCGTTCAGGCCGACATCCAGGATGGAGATGGAAACCCCGGCACCCTGCGGTTTGTCTCGGATCGACAGGACGAGGCCCTTCAACAGGTCGAAATAGGCCGCGTCCGAGGCCGAGACGATGGTCGCGGTCACGCAGGTGTTATCCGTTTGCCGCCAGCGATGCCGGGTCCGCCGAGAGATATCGTTCGAAGAATTTGACCGACAGATCGAGCGCGCGATCTGCATCGGGTTTGGAATAGGGAATACCGCCCTTTCGCGCGAAGGCATGCTTCGCGCCCGGATATTTGTGGATCGTCACCAGCGGGTTGGCGCCGAGAATACGCTCCAGCATGTCGTTGACGGGCGGTTGGACCCATTCGTCGTTCAGCGCCATGTGCAGCATGAAGGGCCGGTGCAGGTTGGGTGCTTCACGGATATGATGCTCGATATAGGTACCATAATAGGCTACGGCGCAGTCGATATCGGTACGGCAGCACAGCATGTAACAAAGCTTGCCGCCAAGGCAGTAGCCTACCGCTCCCGTCTTTACGCCGCCGGCATAGTTGCTGAGGAAGGCGACGGTCTCTTCCATGTCCTGGACACCGTAATCGTAGTCGAACTGGTAATAGAGATCGAATGCCTTCGGTATGTCGTCGGGGTTCGAATCCGACAGCTCCACGCCGGGCTCCTGACGCCAGAACAAATCCGGGACAAGGCAGACAAAGCCTGCTTCGGCAAATTCATGGGCATGGTGCTTCATGGTGTCATTGACACCCCAGATTTCCATGATGGCCACAATCGCGCCTTTTATGGGCCCGTCGGGCGTGGCGACATATGCCTGCATGTCGCCATCCGACAGCGGCACCGTGACCCATTCTGTTTTCATGACGTGAATTCCCTACAAGCCTTCGACAACGATCATATTGAAATCGGCGGCGCCTTCGCGTTTCGCCTTGGCCGCCTGATATTCCGGCGAATTATACATCGCCTTGGCATCCTCGACGCTGTCGAACCTGATGACAACGATGCGGTGCGGCTGCCAGTTGCCTTCCATGATCTCGGTTGCGCCGCCCTGAACGAGGAACTCGCCGCCGAATCTTTTGATCACGGCAGGCGCGAGCGCGCCGTATTCGCCATAGGCCTTGGTGTCGAAGACTTCTGCATTCGTGATGATAAATCCGGGCATCTGGCAATCCTTCCTGAAGTTCAGACCAGCAGCATACAATCGGGTGTCCCGGGAGCAAAGGGGCGGGGTATACTCGCGGTCATCTTCGGGGGGCGACAGGCGGACGTGCTCCTAAATATTCCCCAATGCCACTTCGATCTGGATCATGACCTCTGAAGCGGTGGCCGGATCGTCGCTGAATATCCAACCCTGGTCGACGTCTATCCGGATACGCGTCGTATTTTCGGCGATAGCGGTAAGCCTGACCCGTACCTTTCGCTTGGGCGAACCGGCCCATATCGTATTGACCCCGTCCGATACAGCAGAGCGCCTTTCTTCAAAGCCCATTGATTGGAGGGCTTTGCGGGTGCTGATCGCGACGGTTTCGGGCTTTTCCGTCACTGTCTTGATAATCCCACCGTCAAAGCTTCTTTCGATGCCGATGGCCGTCGCATTGCCCAGACCAGTAGTCAGGATCGCAGCACCACCTATAGGTGCACAGCCAGTCAGAATCGCAACACAAGCAGACGCACGGAGGAAACAGGTTATCGGAGGGGGTATTCTTGTGAAGCCGGAGATAGCGGACGCTTTCGAGGGGCGAAGGATTTGTCGGACTATATGCAGTGATTGATCACGCGACAATCCGCATCAGAGCCCTGCGCGCTGAATATCGCCCATCATGCCTCTGTGGTACTCGTTTTCGGGCGGCCCGGCCGGCGACACGCGAACATTTTAGTAGCTTGCGGGACCGGGCACAGGCGCGATGGAAAAATGCATTCCGTGTGCTATCGCGAAGACTAATACCGCGATCAGCGCATAGAGGAACGGCTGCATGACCCGACCGGGAGTCGCTTTGGGGCCTAGGCCGGCACCCTGAGGCTTTCGGGCGGGACGAACCTTTCCACCGGCGTCGCCACTGCGAGCATTGCGAGAACGTCGCTGTCTGTCGCGATTTCCGACGACGGGCCATGGGCTGCATAGATATCGACAAGATCGCGGGCGGCGTCGGGGCCGCCGAGCGACCAGTCCAGCCGGGCGAGCGTCCGGCTCTCAACCCAGTTGTCCTGAACGCCCGGCGGCCGCCACCCATAGACCAGCGCGGCGATGCGCCCGTCATCCAGTTTGAAAGCGAGTCCGGAGTCGTCGACCGCAGCTTCGACCGCGGAGAACAGTTCGTGTGAATTCATCATGCCGGGCAGTGTCTCGAAGGAAAAAACGCTTAGACGGACATTGACGGCATGCAACAGCCGAAGGACCCGCCGCAATGATTTATGTGCAGGCAGCTCGGCTTCGGGTCCGAGGGCTGACAGGCCGGGAAGGCCGCCCATCGGACGGGCCATCGGACGTGTTGCATGAAACCGGTTCAGGTTCATATCGATATGCATCTGGCTTACCCCTCTTTTTGCCCGGCCAATCCGTCGATACGGTGCCTGCCGGCTGTGATGTCAGGTTTGCAGAAACCCGGCGATGCGAAGTCTTGAGTGCACCGGCCTACCCGGGTAACTGCGAACTCAGGAACACTAACCTGAAGGTGATGCCCCAGCTCGAATCATAGCTGTGACAATTTTCGGACATTCATATCCTGTTAACTTTTATTAATGCGTATTGGCGTATAGTCGGATTTCAGCGCTGGGGGCATCGGCGCTGTGAGGAACGCATTCAGCCGGGGAGAGCGGGGCCGGTGTATGTGAAGGGTTGGTCCCGCAAAGGTAGGAATGCAACATGCGGCTGTTGGTCGCCCGCGCCAGGGGTATGGTGTGCGCAAGCGTGATATCGGTGCTGCTTTCCGGCTGCGCGCTGGTCGAGCAGATCGGCGCATTGGGCAGGGACGAACAGCAGGTACCCGTCCCGATATTCGGCGACCTGGGGTCCGAGGAGGCCTGGGCCGACATGGCCGATCCCGCCGGTGCCCGAAAGGAAGACGAGATCAGCCGCGGCGACGCGGACGTGCCGCGGCCCAAGACGAAGCCGGAGATAGTCGACCCCAGATCCCTCGTGGGGCTCGACAAGGAGGCGATCGAGCAGATGTTCGGTGCGCCGCAGTCCGTGACCATCGCGCAACCGGCGACGGTCTGGGCCTGGGAACGGGACGGCTGCCGGATGCGACTGTTCTTCTACCTGGACATCGCGGCGCAAAAATTGCGCGCGCTGACATATGAAATCAGCGCCGAACAACCGACGAAAAATGCCACGTTAATTGAAACCTGTGTCAGCCGGATAAAATGGGCCAATGCCGAGACGACTCGCTAAAAGAAGTTTGGAATCGCCGCGTATCCTGATTGCCGACGACGACCCGCTGTTCCGGGAATCCCTGTCAGGCAATCTTCTCGATTCAGGCTATGAAATCGAGGGGTTCCCGGACGGGGAAGCCATCCTGGACTGGTTCGACGCGGGGCAGGGCGGCGATCTGATACTGCTCGACTGGAAAATGCCGAAGGTGAATGGCATCGAGGTTCTCAGGCGCCTGCGGCAACGCGGTTTGGATATCCCGGTTATCTTCCTCACCGTCCTGACGGATCAGTTCTACGAGGAGGCGGCCCTGCATGGAGGGGCCGTCGATTTTGTCGAAAAATCCCGCAGTTTCTCGATTCTGGCGAAGCGGATCGAACTCAACCTTCAGGGGCCGAAACAGCAACGCGACGACGCACCGCTGCCGCCGGTGGATATGACCGAGGATGTGGCAATCGGTCCGTTACAACTGGCCGTGACGACCGGGCGCGCAAAATGGGGCAGGCACGAAGTCCCGCTGAGTTTCACCGAATTCCGCATGGTCCATTGTCTGGCGAGCCGTGCTGGACACGATATCAGCTACCGTGAACTCTACGACATGGTTCATGGAAAGGGCTTTGTCGCCGGGCCCGGAGCGGACGGGTACCGCTCGAATGTCCGGACGTTCATCAAGCGTATCCGACGAAAGTTCAAGGAAATCGACTCCGGGTTCGACGGGATCGAGAACTACCCGGGGTTTGGTTATCGCTGGCGCCCCGATGACTAGGGGCGGCCGGGCGCAGCGATTTTCGATGGTGCATCGTTCGTTCTCCGTCCGTCTGGCCCTGCTTGTGGTTATTTTTATCGCCCTGCCCATTATCGTCTATTCCGAGTTCCGGGATGCGGATGCCGAGAAGGTGGCACTGCTTCAAGAAAATACCCGGGCAGAAGGCCAGCTTATCGCCACCGCCCTGACACCGATGCTGCGCGCCTTCAATGGCGGCAATGCGGATCTGATTGCGAAGGAAGTGTTGCGGATTGCGCGGCGCGGCACCGTGGTCCGGGTGATGTTGCGGCCGAAGGCCCTGGGCGAGAATGCCGGACTTTTTATCGTCGCGGCCGCACCGCCACTGCCCGCCAGCAAGCTGAATGCGGAGCGCGAAAGACTGTTTCAGGCGGGCGGCCTTGCCCGGATCGGGGCCGAATGCGCGCCGGTACCGGAGGAAGCAAGACGCTACACGAATGTATCCGGTGCCGAGGAGGTCCTGACATCCCTTGTACCGGTAATGTCCCTGCAGGGGTGCTGGATCGTTCTTGTGTCGAAGTCGGCCGACCGGGTCCTGCGGTCGTCGCTAGGGCGGCCGTACTGGAAGTCTGCCGAGGTGCGGATTGCGGCGGCGATTTACCTGCTGTTTGCGCTGGTGATCCTCTGGATGTTCATCGATATATGGACGAGCCTTCGCCGGTTTGCCCGGCTCGCCCACGATATACGGACCGGCAGTGCGGGCGGGCTCTCGTTCGAACGCCAGAACCGGGTGCCGGAGATTTCGGGCATCGCGACAGAATTCGACCGTCTTGTGCTCGGTCTGCGCGCCTCTGCAAGGTCGATACGCGAGGCTGCCGAGGAGAATGCGCACGCGCTCAAAGGCCCGCTCGCGGTTATTCCCCAATCGGTTGAGCCGCTCAAAAGAATGAGCGGCAACGCGCTTGAAGCCGGACGGGCGATCGCGCGGATCGAACGATCGACCGAGCGCCTGGACTGGCTGGTAAGCGCCTCCCGTCAGCTCGACAACGCGACGGCGGAACTGATGGAAGCGCCCGAAGAGCGTATCGATCTCAGCAAACTGACCCGGTCGCTCGCGGACTCCTTCGCGCGCAATCATGAGCCGCTGTCACTCGCCTTCGCGCAGGACATTGATGACGGCATCGTTGCCTGGGGCAGTGACGTTCTGTTCGAGACCGTGATCGAGAACGTACTGGAAAACGCCGTGGGCTACTCGCCGCGCGGGGGGACGTTGTCGGTAAGCTTGCACCGAGAAGACGGTATGGCGGTGCTGAAGGTCGCGGATCAGGGACCTGGCGTCGATCCCGGCGACCTGGAATGGATTTTCGAGCGCTATTTCACGGATCGGCCCACCGTTCACCTGATTGCGAATGGCGAGGAAATATCGACCCATTACGGCATCGGGCTGTGGATCGTGCGCCGCAATCTCGAAGCGTTGGGCGGCAGCGCGGTTGCACGGAATTTGCCGGAGTCCGGGTTTGAGATCACGCTGCGAATTCCGTTGGCGAACTGACCTGTTTTACCTCTCGGCGGCGCGGGTTAAGGCGGACGAATAGAAAAAGGCGGGTCCGGGACCCGCCTTTTCCGCAATTTTGGGACCGTGGTCTACTTGTCTTCGCGCGTGTCCGGCAGCCAGCCGGGGCCGGCGAGCATCGGTTCCAGATCGCCTTCGTAATCGGGTGCGTTCTCCACCTGCTCAAGCCAGTTCAGGCCCATCGCCTTGAAGATACGGTTGGTAATGACGATCAGCCGCGCTTCGTTTTCGGGGTCCGAATTGAAATGCTGCTGTATGCAGTAAGCGGGCACGAAAATGAAGTCGCCGCGTTCCCATTCGAATTTTCGCGGCTCTTCCTTCCATGACCAGTGGAACTCGGTATCGACCTCGAATTCCACGTCCCAGTGAAGATCGTAGCCGGTGCCTTCCGCGACAAACAGGATCTGTTCGGCGAGAATGCGGCGCTTGCCGGTATGGCTGCCCGGCTTGATGAACTGCATATAGGCTTCGACGCAGTTTTCAGTGGTCTGCTGTTTCTCGTGAACGAGGTGCTTGATCAGCCCGTCCGGCGAATTTTCGAACGGCATGTCCTTCGGTTTCACGACCGATAGCCGGTTTCGATAGGTTTTGCGGAACTCGGCGGAATCCTCGAGCTCTTCGCGGTACCAGTCTGCCGGTTTGTCGGCGCCCATGCGGGCGCGGTCTCTTTCGTGTGTCGTCATTTTGCGTATTCCTGAATTCTTGTTTCGCGAAGGCGTGAACTAGAGGTCCGTCGGCGGTTCCCAGTGCTCCCAGCCCGGGGCCGGTTCCTTCGGCGGATATGCCGCGACCTTCTGGAAGAGCATGTGCATGAA
>JAYOMI010000078.1:15414-16780 GCA_038120765.1 Rhodospirillaceae bacterium | reverse complement strand
AAGGAGCGCAAGCCGGGAAAGCGGGATTCAGCGCGCATTGCTGATAGCCAACCCCGTTATGGGCATGGTTCAGTGCTGCGACGCCGAATAGCTGCTCTCCTTTTGCCGCGAGGGTCTCGAAGGCGAGCTGTGTAATACCGGGCTGCCGTGTGAACGCATGGAAGGTTTTGCGCCGGACGGTCAATTCGTCCGGACGAAACTGCGGCACCGGATAACTGAAGGAAAAATCCGCCTGCCAGTTCGGGTGTTGTAACAATCCAAGTTCGATCTGGGACGATACGATCTGCATCTGCACGGCATTTGCAAAGCGGGCACCGGTGAAGGCGATCTCGATCGATCCGTTGGGGTCCCGCGCACGGCAGGTTCCGGCACTCGCGGGTACTGTCATCCAGTCGGGTACGGCGACGACAGCTCCGCGGCCGTCCGGCATATAGATATCGAAACGATAGGAATCCGTGATCCCGTTCGGCAGGCCGTACTGTGCGAAATGACCCAGGAGCTGCTGCAGGCCGAGCGCATCGTCCGTCGTCCGCGCGAGCTCTGCAAAGCTACGCTTGCCGACCTTGACGAACGTAAACCCGCCGCACGTGATTTTATCCAGCCCCCCGCCGCCGCCAGGCCCGGATTGCTTCGCGACGGGTGCGGCATAAAGGGAAGCCGATCGGACGGCGTTGCCGGTATTGCGCGCCTAGGACCGGACGAGACGCTCCAGATGCTCGCCCGGCAGTCCCCAACCGATGGATGCCGCCCCGCTTTTCAGCCCGCCGGACCCGATCGCGACCACTCTGCCCTGCCGGTCCACCAGGGGCGCTCCGGACGCGCCAGGCAGCAAATGCCCATCAAGCCGGACGATTTCCATGCCGATATCCAGCGCCTGGCTGCGCGCCAGGTCATCGCGCACCTGTGCCGGGAGCATGCTCGAAAGCTTCGAATTCCCGAACGTAACCCGGAGAGGCTTATTATCCATGGTTGGCGCGCCGAGGAAAAACGCGATGACGGAGAGCTCGTCGTTCGCCGCAGGACGATCGCCCGAAGCAATCAGCGGCGTCCCGGCCGAGCGCTCCAGACGCAGCAGGGCGAGATCGACGCGTTCAAGGACCCGGTCTACCGATGCGATGATCGTTCGTCCGCCAGCGCGTTCGAAAAAAGCGTCGATCCGGGTGCAGCCGGCAACAACATGAAGGGCCGTTACCAGCCTGTCGCCCCTGTCATACAGAAACCCTGTTCCGCTCCGCGCTTCGCCATCCCGACAGTTACGCGCCCGGACCTGTGCGATGGCCGGCGATATGCGCCCAAAGACCTCGGCGCTGATATCGGCCTTGCCCGCAGGAGATTCAAAAATCACTACCGCCAGGACAAGCGAGAC
>JAYOMI010000078.1:0-15404 GCA_038120765.1 Rhodospirillaceae bacterium | reverse complement strand
CGCCATTATCTATCCCCCGGATTGCAGACAAGGGTCAGCGCGGCGGCATAAATCGCCAGGCGGTCTTTTTCGGGAAGATCGGCGGAGACGCTCGATGCGAATTTGCGCCATTCCCCGTCTTCCGCCCGAAATGCATCGGCGAACGCATCCGCGGTCGGATACTCGCGCCCCGTCAGCACGCCGCAGGATTTGGCGGCCTCTGCCGCAAAGAGCGCCGAAGACATCTGTCTGGACCTGTCCTGCGCAGCGGCGATCGATTCTTCCGGAACCCGCCAGTCGCCTCGCAGAACGCCCAGCCTTTCGAACGCGACCAGTTCCGCGGCGAGCTGTTTGGAGAACCCCGCTTTCTGCCATTGGGCGTTTCGCTCTTCGAGACTGGGAGAAAAACTGTTATCCGCACGAAGGAAAATACCGGCCAGAAGACCGACGACCGCCGCCAGCGAGAATCCAAGAACCCGCATGGTAGCACCCGATTGCACCGCGCCACCTTCTTTCAGGCCGAAAAAACTGGCCAGAACAGCAACGAGTGCGCCAACGACGGCTCCCACGACGCCGGTGGTGGCAAGACCCACAAGAAGTCCAACCAATGCCCCCAAGGCCATCCCTGAAAGAAAATTCCGCACGCGCTACCCACCCATGACCTGCGACTGCATCCAGTTCACCAGGAAGGGTCGCATAATCACGACATCCTGCACAAGCGGGTACTGGATTTCCGGCTGTCCGGCATAACGGAAATTCCCGGCGGCATTGTTGAAGACAAGTCCTTATTCGAACTGGAAGATACCCTCGACCTCTATCGCAACGCCGAAGGGCATGGACGCAACGCCGACGGCCGTGCGCGCGTGCCGGCCGGGATCGCCATATACATCGATAAACAGCTCGGACGCGCCGTTCAGGACGGCGGAGACATCGGTGAAATCCGGATCGACATTGATATAACCCTTGATCCGCACGATCTCCGTTACCCGGTCCAGATCGCCGAGGGCATCCTTGATACAGGCGAGGACCATCAAGGCGCTGGTCCGGGCCGCCAGCTGGCCTTGTTCGAGTGAATACTCCCGTCCGACCTTGCCGATGAACGAGATTTCATTGTCGACGCGGGGGACCTGCCCGGAGACGAACAACAGATCACCGGCTATTTTCCAGTTCAGTATTTTCGCGACCTTCGGACTCGCCGCGACCGGAAGCGTAACGCCCAGCTCAGCGAGCTTGCTTTCGATTTTTCCTGCCATAGTTCAATCCCACGTGGTTTTCCCTGCGTATGATGAATACATCATAGACCACAGATTAACGCAAAATGGGCGAAACAAGACGATATGTCCGGAAAACAGACCCGCTCAGAGCATGATTCCATGGGCAGGATTTCCGTGCCCGCGGACCGCTACTGGGGCGCCCAGACCCAACGCAGCCTGAAGAATTTCCCCATCGGCACGGAGAAAATGCCGGCGGCGATGATCGAGGCGTTCGGCACGCAGAAGCAGGCGGCCGCCCTCGCGAATATCCACCTTGGTGTCCTTGATAAAAAGCGCGGCCGGGCGATTGTCCGGGCGGCGGCAGAGCTCGCATCCGGGAAACTGTCGGACCATTTTCCCCTTGTCGTCTGGCAGACCGGCTCCGGCACACAGACGAACATGAACGCCAATGAAGTCATCGCAAACCGCGCCAACGAGATCCTCGGACAACCACTCGGTTCAATGGCGCCCGTCCATCCGAACGATCACGTCAATCTTGGTCAGTCGTCGAATGACTCCTTCCCGACCGCGATGCATATCGCGGCCGTCAGCCGTATCCAGGACCGCTTGTTGCCCGGCCTGGGAAAATTGCTGACGGCCCTTGCTGACCGGGAAAAAGCCTTCGACGGAATCGTGAAAACGGGGCGGACGCATTTGCAGGATGCGACGCCGTTGACCCTGGGTCAGGAATTCTCGGCTTACGTCGCCCAGGTGAAGAACGGCATCGCCCGCATTGATGCAGCTCTCCCCCGCCTGCTCTGCCTTGCCCAGGGCGGAACCGCCGTCGGGACGGGCCTGAATACGGTCCGTGGTTTCGACCGGCGTTTTACCACGGAACTGCGCAAGCTGACCGGGCGGAAATTCGCCGTCGCGCCCAACAAATTCGAGGCCATGGCCTCGCACGATGCGATCGTCGAAGCATCCGGCGCGCTGAACGTCGTCGCCGTCTCGCTTATGAAAATCGCCAATGACATCCGCCTGCTTGCCTCCGGCCCGCGAACCGGGATCGGCGAAATCAGCCTGCCGGCCAACGAGCCCGGATCGTCGATCATGCCCGGCAAGGTCAACCCGACCCAGGCGGAAGCGCTCACGATGATCTGCGCGCAGGTAATGGGCAATCACACGACGATCACGGTTGCCGGATCACATGGGCATCTTCAGCTGAACACCTTCAAGCCGGTGATGATTTTCAATCTGCTCCAGTCGATAGAACCGGTCGCCGATGGCGCGGCCAGTTTCGCGGAACGCTGCGTCGACGGGATCACTGCCAATCATCGACGTATCGACGATCTTCTCGATAAATCTCTCATGTTCGTGACCGCGCTTAGCCCCCATATCGGTTACGACAACGCTGCGCAGATCGCCAAAGCGGCCTTTGCCGGCGACACGACTTTACTGGAGGCCGCCATCGACAGCGGCCTCGTTACCCCTGAGGACTTCGATCGCTGGGTGCGTCCTCACGACATGATAAATCCGTCCCCTGCCGGACGGGGAAAGTAAGACCTTGCTCAGAAAACGTTCCGTTACGATCGCCGGTCATCGCACGAGTATCTCGCTGGAAGACGAATTCTGGTCGGAACTGGTCAGGATTGCCGCCGAAAGAAAGACATCTCTGAACAGCCTGATTTCGGACATTGATGACGGCCGCGCCACGAACCTGTCTTCGGCGATCCGCCTTCACGTTCTTGCGGATCTGAAGCGGGCAGATCCGGAAGGAAATGTGCATCCCCCCCGACACGAGCGCGAATCCGTCAGCTAGCGGCCCAAGCCCTTCAACAGGCCGCGGATCAGTTCTTCGGGCTTTGGCTGTTGTTGTTGCTGCGATCCATCGCCGTTATTCGCGCCCGGAACCAGATTCTTTATCAAGCTGCCGACCCCCTGTTGCAGAACCCAGGCCTGCAGGGCCTGGAAATCGAACAGGCGCCGGGGATTGTCCGGCGGTCCGACCGCGCGCACGCGGAATGGCGGCGCGCTTGCGTGCTCGGTCAGCCGGAAATCGGCGGTCATATCCATGTTCCACCGCGGCAGATCGACAAAGCCGCGCGCGCTGCCCGCACCGGCGTCCGCGACAAGCTGCAGATCGTTCGTGGTCATGGTCCCTTTCGCAATTCCGAAAGAGCCCTTCAGAGAAGAGAATTTCGTCTGTCCACCGCCCATGGCCGATGACAGGACACCCAGCAGGCCGGCGAGCTGGTTGATGTTTTTGAGATTATCGCTGACCCTTTTCAGATCGAATCCTTTGACGACGCCGTCGACAACGTCGATATTTCCCTTCCCCGACAACGCGCTGATCATGTCGAACTGGCTGCGCCCGCGGGCCGATAAATCCATCCCGAAGCTTAGAATACCGGTCGCGATATCGAATTCCGCAGCCTGGAACAGCGCCTTTCCGACATTTGCTTTCGTGATGGTTAACGACGACGAGGCGACGGGCACACCGCGCCCGTCCACCTTGCCCTGCATCTCGAAACCGCCATCGAACATGGTGCCGGCGACCCGCTGGATATCGAGCACCTTGTCTTTCAACACGGCGACAATTTTTGGCTGGTCGACCCGAAAGGTTTTATAAAGGACCGCTTCGGCCTTCAGGTCGATATTGGCATCAACCAGTCCCAGCACATCCGTATTGATGGGTTCACGGGACCATCGCTGACCGGAGGGAATCGTGGCCGCAGGCCCGCCGGTGGCAGTGCGGGGTGCACCCGCGGGCCGGCTGCCGGCACCTAACGGGGCCGAGCTTCCGCGGGACGGCGCTTCCAGAAAGTCGCTGAGGGGTATCGTCGACGTCACCAGCGACAGTTTCACATCCGGCCGTGCCGCACCCGCCTTTGCGGACTGATAGGCCCCCTGTCCCGTAACGCTGGTAGGCCCGATTTTGCCTGTCAGACCGGTGATCGCGATCGCGTCCTCCGAGCCGGCAAGCTTGACCGCCATGCTGAACCCGCCGAGACGCGGGTTGGCGGGTCTGAATCCGGGATCGAACGTCCGGACCATCTTAACAAGATCAGGGTGCTGGATATCCGCGCTGAGATCGACTTTCGGAACAGCCAGCGGGGTGCCGATCGTTCCGGCAAGCCTGAAAGCACCCCCGGCGACGCGGCCATTCGTATTCAGCGCGAGGGCGTTTGCGTCACCCTTCAGATCAAGCTTGAGGGTAACACCTCCGACGGCGGGACCCGGTTTGCCGTCGGCGAATACATTGACGAGCCGCGTAAATTCCGGGTGCCGGGCATCGATGGAAATATCCAGCGCAGGCGATACCGACAAATCCGACAGCTTGCCGGTGACCTTTGCCGTGACGTCGGCCACCTGAAGATCCGCGTCTATCGCCAGACCGGTCGCGGTCGCATCTGTCCGGCTTGTCAGGCGCATCTTGCCGAGTTTCCGCGGGGCGACGGGCGCTTCAATGCCGGCAATCCGGAAAAGTCCGGTCAGGTCATCGGACGCGGCGGCGATGGTTCCCCTGAAGGCCGGGAACCGGTCCAGGCCGGACAGTGTTCCTTTCACCTGGGCGCTCGTGCCCGCAAGGTTCTGGACGCTTGCATCCCGCAGGGTCACCACGCCGTTCACCAGTGTGCCGTCCAGACGTACGCCCTGTATGGCCATGCGCTGGTAGCTCAGGCTGCCGACCCGGAAAGTCAGGTTTGCGTCAAAATCGTTCAGAAAAGCGAGCGGCCCGGCCACCGTCGGCCCGGACGCCTTTCCGGCGCTTTCGTTTGCCGGCGTCTGCGCAGTGGGAGTCTGCGAAGCGGGATCAGTCCCCTCTCCGATATAGGCGTCGGCGTTGATCTGATCGATGCTGACGCTTGCGCCGAACGCAGCCCGGTCACGCAGCGCGACCGTTACGCCGCCGCTCATCCTGGAAGCATCCATCTGGGCCACGATACCGGCCGCCTGCACCTGCTCGGCATTTCCGCTGAGATCGGCACTGATACTGAAGCGACGCAGCCGGTCCACCGGGACCATCGAGACATCCACACCCGCCCAGACGAGAAGCCCCCTCAGATTTGTCGACCGCACCGACGCCTTGCCGGTATAGGTCAGCGCGCCCTTCGGGCTGGAAAGATTCCCGGATGCAGAGAGCTCGGTCGCGCCGGGAAACCCAGCGGTGAGCGTATTCAGGGTGACCGTCCCGTCCTTTAGCGATGCGGCGAGACGCACCGCCCGAATGCGGTCCTGCATTGCAACCACTTCATCGATCGTCAGGTCGATATTGGCTTCGATATCGCCCGGCAGTTCGAACGCGGGTGGGGCTGCCGGCGACGGCGAAACGGTCGTGCTGCCCGATCCTGAACCCGTCGAAACAGGTGACGAGACAGACGCGGACGGGGAAGCCGCCGGGGCGGCCAAAAGGGCATCCGCATCGAGCGACGTCATGCGGATCGCCGCATCGGCGCGAACACCGCCCCGCAGCGACACCCGGATGCTGCCGGCCGCTCTGGACTCGCCGAACTGCAGGGACAGATCGTTGACGTAGACCGCCTCTTCAGAGCCTGCCAGCGTCGCCGAAACCGCGAAGGCCTGGCCAAGCTGCGCCACGGGAGGCGAACGGGTCAATGACGCGAGGAGCGTGCCTAAATTATCGCCCTTGCCGTCCAGCTTCGCGGAAATAGTCGGTTTGGTCTCTGAATCGGTGACCGTTCCGGACAGTCCGATCTCCGCGGTGGATCCGGGCGCGCCGAGCGTCACCCGGAACGGCAGGGCGCCCTTCTCGACGAAACGGCGGACGTCGGCCGCGACGATCAGCGGCGTATCGCGCACGGTCAGCGCGCCTTTGAACGAGAAAGGCCCGCTCAGAGACCCGGCAGAGATATCGGCGGTGAGATTCCCGATCCGCTCGACCGTTCCTGACGCCGTATCGCGATAGACGATGGTCCCGTTCTCGATCGACAACGCGTCAAGACGGAACGCCGACGCGTCGTTGCGCCCCCCGCTATCCGGTGCGGTGGATTCGGCCGTTTCCGGCGCGGCGGGGAGGCCAGCACTATCGGCGCCACTGCCCGAATCGGCTGCAAATATCCAGTTCATCTGCCCGCCCGGCAGTTTCTCGAGTTCGATCACGGGCTCGACAAGGCCGACTTCGCCGATTTCGATATTACCCCCGAGGAGCGGCAGCAGCGCCACGCTGACGCGCAGCTCTTTCAGGGCGACCATGTGCGGGGCGACCGCCCCCTGGGCATTCGACAAACGGGCATCCGATATCCGCAGCCGGGGGGCAGGCAGGATCGCGAATTCGAGATCGCCGGCGATCTCGAGCGTTCTACCCGTCGCTTTTTTCACTTCGGCTGAAATTTCGTCCTTATAGCCGTTCCAGTCCACAACACTGGGGCCTATCAGCGCCGCGGCAACGAGTAAAACGATCAGCGCGAGAAAGCCGTAAGCGGCCTTTTTCATCAGTCTTCTCCCCGCCGGACGGGCGGTTGTTTCAAGTTACGCATGGAGCAGATATGGTCTGTCCAGACATAATAACCGATTTAGGGCATTTGAAGGGTGATCGGCGATGACAGATGTCGTTAATTTGAACCAGTTCCGGAAAAAGCGGCGCCGCGCAGAAAAGAAACGCGCGGCGGAGGCCAACCGCGTTCGCTTCGGGCGCACCAAAGAAGAGCGGGAGGCAAGCGACGCGGCCCGCGACGCGCGCAACAAGGCTTTGGACGGTAAAAAAATATCTGCCGAGGACGACGACGCATGAATTCAGGAACGCTTCTGCGCGCCTCCGCCAAAAAATTCAGAGCGGTATGATCTTGCCCGGATTCATCAGATTAAGCGGGTCGATGGATTGTTTGATGCCCCGCATCACGTCCAGCGCGTCGCCGTGCTCGGCCAGCATCTTGCCGACCTTGCCATGACCGACGCCGTGCTCGCCCGTGCAGGTTCCGTCCATCGAAAGGGCGCGCGCGACAAGCCGGTCATTGAGGGCGACGGCACGGCCGATTTCCTCGGCGTCGTCAGGGTCGAGCACCATGTCGACATGAAAATTCCCGTCCCCGACATGGCCGACGATGGGGGCCAGCAGGCCGGCGGCCTCGATATCCTTTCGGGTCTCCGAAATACATTCCGCCAGTTTTGAGATCGGCACACAGACGTCGGTCGGCCACGCCCTGGCGCCCGGGCGAAGCTGCATGTTCGCGTAATGCGCATCGTGCCGCGCCTGCCACAGCTTGCTGCGATCTTCCGGCCGGGACGCCCAGGAAAAATCGGCGCCGCCGAATTCATCGCTGATCGCGCGAACGCTTTCGATCTGTTCTGCGACGCCCGCCGCTGTACCGTGAAATTCGAAAAACAGCGTCGGGCGTTCGGCATATCCGAGATCGGAAAAATTGTTGAGCGCCCGCATCTGGACTTCATCGACCAGTTCGATCCGCGCAATCGGCACGCCGGACTGGATCGTCAGGATGGTCGTATTCACCGCATCGTCTACCGTCGGATAGGTGCAGACCGCCGAAGATATCGTCTCGGGGATGCCATAGAGGCGTAGCGTCACGTCCACAATGACGCCGAGCGTGCCTTCCGAACCGACGAACAGCCGCGTCAGATCATAGCCCGCGGACGATTTGCGCGCCCGCTTTCCGGTGCGGATATAGCGCCCGTCCGGCAGCACCACACCGAGCGACAGGACGTTTTCACGCATCGTGCCGTAGCGCACCGCGTTGGTGCCCGATGCCCGCGTCGCGGTCATGCCGCCGATGGTCGCGTCGGCACCCGGATCGATCGGGACAAACAGCCCGGTATCGCGGAGATGTACGTTGAGCTGCTTGCGCGTCACACCCGGCTCCACGGTCACGTCGAGGTCTTCAGGATTGACGCTGAGCACGGCATTCATCTGGCCGAGATCGACACACACCCCACCCCGGAGCGCCGCCACATGGCCCTCCAGAGATGTGCCGACGCCAAAGGGAATGATCGGCGTGCGGTGCTCGCGGCAGATGTTGACGATCTCGATAACGTCATCGGTGGTCTGCGGAAACACGACGGCGTCGGGCGCTTTGGGCGCATGGTACGACTCGTCTGCGCCATGGCGATGGCAAATGGTCTGGTTTGTCGTCAGCCGGTCGCCGAAGCGCTGTTTCAGAACATCGATCGCTGTCTGAATGTCACCCGCGGCGCCGTCCATCGCCTATTCCTTTCCGGCGTCCGACAGCAGGTCGGACACGAACATGTAACCGGGCGCATGGGTAATCGCGATCTCCGGCTTTGCATTCCGGATCGCTTCCTGCGGGGTTACGCCGCAGGCCCAGAACACGGGAATCTCGCCGTCCTTGATGGTGACGGCCGCACCGTATTCGGGATTGTGAATATCGACGATACCGAGCGCATCCGGATCGCCGATCTGGATCGGCCCGCCATGCGCCATCGGATATTTCTCGGTAATCGCCGCTGCCCGCTCCGCATCGTCCGGCGTATACGGCCGCATGCTGACAACGTAGGGCCCGGTGAACTTGCCCGCCCCGTCGGTCGGCTTCGTCGTCCGGAACATCGGCACGAGACCGGTTTCCCTGATATGGCGCGGCTCCAGCCCCGCGGCGATCAGCGCTTCCTCGGCGGTGAACGAACAGCCCAGCAGGAACGTCACGAAATCGTCCCGCCAGATATCGGATATGTCGGTCACATCCCCCACGGCCACGCCGTCGCGGAAGACGCGATAAAGCGACAGGTCGCTGCGAACATCCGCGCCCGGGGCGCAGTTCCTGGGCTCCGGGTTTCCGGGCTCAAGGATTTCCAGCACCGGGCAGGGCTTCGGATTGTTCGCACAGAACTGTTTGAACTCTTCCGCATCCGCCGCAGGCAGGATCACCATATTGGCCTGCACGAAGCCCTGCGCATGTCCGGATGTCGGGCCGTCGAAGGCACCGCTGCGGCAGGCGGCCCGCAGGTCGCCGGGTTTTGCGTAGAAGGTCATGGCGTTCCGCATCCTCCGCCGCCGGGGGTTTCGATCACGTAGACGTCGCCTTCATACACTTCGGTCGAATCCGTGCCGCCCTGTTCGGTGATCGATCCGTCGGCACGCTGGACGTAGTTATGGCCGACCTTGCCTTCCATTCCGCCCTTCATGCCGTAGGGCGGAATGATACGGTGACCTGACAGCATCGACGCCGTCATCTGCTCGCGGAACTTCACGCGGCGGATGACGCCGTCGCCGCCGCGATGCCTGCCGGCGCCGCCGGAGCCGCGTCGGATCTCGAACGACTCCAGGATGACCGGAAAACGCCATTCAAGAATTTCCGGGTCGGTCAGCCGCGTGTTGGTCATATGCGTATGCACCGCGTCGGTCCCGTCGAAATCGGCGCCGGCGCCGGCGCCACCGCAGATCGTTTCGTAATACTGGGAATTGGCGTTGCCGAAGGTGAAGTTGTTCATCGTGCCCTGTGATGCGCCCATCAGGCCGAGGGCACCGAGGATCGTATCGGTAATCGCCTGCGAGGTTTCCACGTTTCCGGCGACCACCGCAGCGGGATATTTGGGCCGCAGCATGCAGTCTTCCGGCACGATAATGTCGAGCGGCTTCAGACAGCCGGCATTCAGCGGAATATCGGAATCGATCATCAGGCGGAACGTATACAGCACCGCCGCCACGGCAACCGCGTGGGTAATATTGAAGTTGTTGTCCTGCTGCGGCGACGTGCCCGTGAAATCTACCGTGGCCGAGCGGGTTTCGGGATGGACCGTGATCGCCACCTTCACCTTCGCGCCGAAATCCATCTCGTATTCGAATTCGCCGTCGGACAGGCTTTCGATCACCCGGCGGACGGATTCCTCCGCATTGTCCTGCACGTGCTTCATGTAGGCGAGCACGACATCGAGCCCGAAATGAGCGACCATCTTCCGCAGTTCCTGCGCGCCTTTTTCATTGGCGGCAATCTGCGCCTTCAGGTCGCCGAGATTGTGATGGAAGTTCCGCGTCGGATACGGCGCGGACGTGAAGAGCTCTTCCAGTTCCTTCTCGCGCAGGCGCCCCTGATCGACGAGCTGGAAGTTGTCGATCAGCACGCCTTCCTCGTCGATATGCTTTGAATCCGCCGGCATCGAGCCCGGCGTTTTGCCGCCGATTTCGGCGTGATGACCGCGCGAAGCGACATAGAACAGTATATCCTTCCCGTCTTTATCGAAGACCGGCGTCATCACGGTCACGTCGGGCAGATGGGTGCCGCCGTTATATGGCGCGTTGAGCACGAAAACGTCGCCCGGTTTCACGGTGCCGGCGCGTTCGCGCGTGATCGTCTGCACACTCTCGCTCATCGAGCCCAGATGCACGGGGATATGTGGCGCATTGGCCACCAGGTTTCCGTTGTCGTCAAAGATCGCGCAGGAGAAATCGAGCCGTTCCTTGATGTTGACCGAATAGGACGTGTTCTGCAGGACCACGCCCATCTGTTCGGCAATCGACATGAACAGGTTATTAAAGACCTCCAGCATGACGGGGTCGGCTTCCGTGCCGACGGCATGCTCCTGCGGGCGTTTCTCGACACGCGTGATCACCATGTGATTGCGCGCCGTGATTTCCGCCTGCCAGCCGGGTTCGACAACCGTTGTCGCATTCGCGTCGATCACCACCGCCGGTCCATCGACACGGACACCGGGCGGCAGGTCGTCACGGTCGTAAACCGCCGCCGTGCGGCTTTTGCCGGCGGCGTACATTTCGGCATGACCGAGCGGTGCGCCCGCGACGGCATTCGGATCGATTGCGGCCTCGATGTCTTCGACATCCTGTCCGCCGCCGATCACTTCTACCGTCAGCGCCTCGACGATATTGCTTTTCTCCGGCGCAATAAATCCGAACTGCTGCATGTGGGCAGATTCGAACGCGGCAACCATATCCTTCATCGGCACGAAATCGACGATAAGCGCCGTGTCCGTGCCTTCATAGCGCAGATGAACCTTTGCGATGGATGAAATCTCGTCCGCCGCGACGCCCTGGCTCTCGATCTCGCTGCGGCCCTCGACGGCGAGTTCCTCAATCGCGGCCTCAAGCTCGGCGACAAGGTCATCGCTCAGCGTCTTTTCGACGGCCCGCTCGCGGATGATCCGCTGTTCGGCAAGTCCCATGCCATAGGCCGACAGCACGCCGGCGAATGGATGCACGAACACTTTTGTCATCCCCAGCGCATCCGCCACCAGGCAGGCATGCTGGCCGCCGGCACCGCCGAAACAGTTCAACGTGTAATTGGTGACGTCGTAGCCGCGCTGCACCGAAATCTGTTTGATCGCGTTGGCCATGTTATCGACAGCGATTTTCAGGAATCCGTCGGCGACCTCGACCGGGGACCGGCTGTCGCCGGTCGCCGCTTCGATCTCGGCTGCCAACGCGGTGAATTTCTCGCGCACGACCTCATCGTCGAGCGCCTCATCGGCGTTCGGTCCGAACACCCGCGGGAAAAATTCCGCCTGGACTTTGCCAAGCATCACGTTGGCATCGGTTACGCAAAGCGGGCCACCCCGGCGGTAGCACGCGGGTCCGGGATTGGCGCCCGCGCTGTCCGGGCCGACGCGGTAGCGCGACCCGTCGAAATGAAGGATCGATCCGCCCCCGGCGGCGACGGTATGGATATTCATCATCGGCGCGCGCATCCGCACCCCGGCGACCAGCGTTTCGAAAGCACGTTCGTATTCGCCGTCATAATGGGCGACATCAGTGGACGTGCCCCCCATGTCGAATCCGATAATCTTGTCGAAACCGGCCATATGCGCCGTCTGCGCGGCGCCGACGATGCCGCCTGCAGGACCGGACAGGATGGAATCCTTGCCCTGGAAAAACCTTGCATCGGCAAGCCCGCCATTGGACTGCATGAACATCAGCCGGGCGTCGCCGGTCTGTGCGGCGATCAGATCGACGTAGCGACGGAGAATGGGCGACACATAGGCATCGACAACCGTGGTATCGCCGCGGCCGACAAATTTCATCAGCGGGCTGACCTCGTGCGACACGGAGACCTGCGTAAAGCCTATATCCCGGGCGATTTTGCCGACGGCAGCTTCATGATCGTGATAGCGGTAGCCATGCATGAAACAGATCGCGACCGACCGTATCCCGTCATCGTAGGACGCCTGAAGGGACGCCCGTGCGGTATCCGCGTCTAGCGGCGTCAGCACATCGCCCTCGGCCGACATGCGTTCGTCGATTTCGACGACGGTTTCATAAAGAAGTTCGGGAAGTTCGATCCTGCGGGCGAAGATATTAGGCCGGTTCTGGTAGCCGATACGCAACTGGTCCGCGAAGCCCCGGGTGACCGCCAGCAACGTGCGCTCTCCCTTGCGCTCGAGCAACGCGTTGGTCGCAACCGTGGTGCCCATCTTGACGGCCTCGACAAGACCGTCGGGCAGGGCCGCGTCGCCTTCAACGCCAAGCGTCTCACGGATTCCCTGCAGGGCGGCATCCTTGTAGCGTTCCGGGTTCTCCGACAACAGCTTGTGGGTCGTCAGCGTGCCGTCCGGCGCGCGGATCACGAAGTCGGTGAACGTCCCGCCCCGGTCAATCCAGAATTGCCACTTATTTTCCGAAGTATTTGATTTCGTTATTTTATTTTTATCCATAGTACCGACACACCTGTGATGCACCTATTTGGTGTCTCATTTAAAATCAATGACTTGATACATCCCTAAAATACACTTTTGACACACCTTTGAAAGAGGACATCCCAAAGAAGGGGTAAGTCACTGGTTGGTGTTCCTCGCAGAAATTGAAACAGGGATACCGAAATCGAGATACTGGAATACGGGAGTACGTTTTTATCCCTAGACGCACTCTCAAGGGATGCAGATGTCTAAATAGAACGACATCTCATGTTTCCCAGACCAGACGATGGGTGCCCTCAATTTGTCTAACGTCAGCGCCCCTGGGACAGATTGAGGTCTTTGCATAAGGGAGGATTTTTGGCTCATCGTAGAGACCCGTAGGGGAACGAAGATGAGACAAAAATCGATGACGACGAAAGACACCGCCGAGCAGGCGGTTCGGGATATCCGCCGTAAGACGCGGAAGCATTATTCCGCCGAAGAGAAGATCTGTATCGTCCTGGAAGGTTTGCGTGGCGAGGAGAGCATCGCCGCGCTGTGTCGCCGTGAGGGCATCGCCGAGAGCCTGTATTACAGCTGGTCGAAGGAGTTCCTGGAAGCAGGCAAGAAGCGCCTTGCCGGTGACACTGCGCGCCAAGCCACCTCTGTCGAGGTCAAGGGGCTGCGGCGCGAGATGCGGGATATGAAGGAGTTGGTCGCCGATCTGACGCTGGAGAACCGGCTGCTCAAAAAAAGCATGCTCGGGGATGGGGGCGACGAGGAATGAGATATCCCGCATCCGAAAAGCTGGAGATCGTCCGGCTGGTTGAGCGTTCCCACCTGTCCGTCCGCCGGACGTTGGACAAGCTCGGCATCCCGAAGACCACGTTCTACCGCTGGTACGATTTGTATCAGGCCTTCGGTGAAATCGGGCTCGAAGACCGCACGACAGGCCCTGGCCGGGTGTGGAACCGAATCCCCGATACAATCCGTCAGCAGATCGTCGAACTGGCCCTGGAGGAACCGGAACTGAGTTCCCGCGAGCTGGCTGTCCGGTTCACGGACACTAAGGGCTACTTAGTCTCGGAAGCCTCGGTCTATCGGGTTCTCAAGGCCCATGACCTGATCACCAGCCCGGCCTTCGTCGTCATCAAGGCGGCAGATGAGTTCCGGGACAAGACCACGGCCCCGAACCAGCTCTGGCAGACCGACTTCACCTACTTCAAGGTGATCGGCTGGGGCTGGTTCTACCTGTCGACGATCCTGGACGACTTCTCGCGCTACGTCATCGCCTGGAAGCTGTGTACGACCATGCGGGCCGACGATGTGACGGACACGTTGAACCTGGCCCTGAAGGCGTCGGGCTGTGCCCGTGCGAACGTCGCCCACAGGCCGCGTCTGCTCAGCGACAATGGGCCGTCCTACATCTCCGCCGATCTGGCCGACTGGCTCAGTGCCAAGGGCATGGACCATGTTCGTGGCGCTCCGCTCCATCCGCAGACCCAGGGAAAGATCGAACGCTGGCATCAGACCCTGAAGAACCGCGTCTTGCTGGAGAACTATTACCTGCCGGGCGACCTAGAGGCGCAGATCGGCACCTTCATCGAGCACTACAACAATCGCCGATACCATGAGAGCCTCGGCAATCTGACGCCCGCCGACGTCTATCTCGGGCGGGCCGCATCCATCATCAAGCGAAGGGAGAAGATCAAGAAACGGACATTCGAATTACGACGGCTGGCGCACCAGCGCAAAGCCGCTTAACATCAACCGAGATGAGCCAAAGCCTCCGTTAAATCAGGCGATCAACTGGCCCAAAGATTTTGATGACGGACACAGTTAGTAGTCACCGACTTGCGGATGCCAAATCTAAACGGGGTGGATTTTACGCGAACCGTAAAAACCTCCCTGCCCTTAAGAAAAATCGAATTTATTTGGATGACGGGGTTTGTAGATGGCGGCTATATCCAGGAGTGTGATTTACCTATAGCAATACTAACCAAACCTGTAGATCCAGATGTGCTCAAAAAGACGATTCTTGAAAACCTAAAAAATGATTTCAATTCAGAAGTATCAAAAAATCCTATTTCCACCATTAATCGGACTCGGCGGGTTTGCTTTTAATCAATTCGCTGTAGAGATCGGCTTTGGAGTTCATTTTCTATTTGGATCAATCTTAGTATACTCATTGATTCGGCTCTTAAATCCCTGGTCAATCTGTATTGCTGTTTCCATTGCAAGTATAGAGACGGTTATTCTTTGGCAGCATCCTTGGGCATGGCTCATATGGACAGTCGAAGGACTTTTCATTGGTTATTCATATAAAAAAATATCTCCGATATCAGCGGATCTAATATTTTGGCTAAGTTTTGGCGTCCCCGCTTTGCTATTAACTTATGGCGTCTTTCTTGAGTTCGATCTCTCATCGCTAGTATTGGTGGTCGAGAAGCAGGTTGTTAATGGGATTTTTAATGTAGTTGTCGGCGAAATAATATTTTTGATATTTTCATATTTAATAATAAAAGCAAAAGGGAAAAATAATGTTTATGTGCCTACCTCGCATATATTGACTTCAGTGGTTTTAGCGACATTCATTATCCCGCTTTTAATTTGGGTTAGAATAGATGCGGCTGTTCAAGTCAACTCAGTTATTCGCGATGCTCGGACTCAGCTAGAATATAC
>JAYOMI010000077.1:5700-16791 GCA_038120765.1 Rhodospirillaceae bacterium | reverse complement strand
CGCCCGCGGACCCGTCTGCCGCGGCCGGCCCCGGGGGCAGCGGGAATGCGACCGGCGCGCCGGATGCATTCGATTCAAAGGCGCTGGGCAAGCGGGCTTTTGTCCTATTCGCGGGACCGCTCGCGAATTTCCTGTTCGCGATCACCATTCTGTCCGGGATGTTCATGACCATCGGTCAGCCCTTCACGCCGGCGGATATCGGGACGGTTATCCCGAACTCCGCGGCGGAACGTGCGGGATTCCAGCCGGGCGATCTCATCACGGGTATCGGCGGCACGCGCGTTGAGCGTTTTGAGCAGGTTATCCGGACGGTCCAGCTGCGACCGGGCGAAACGCTGGTATTCCAGGTGCAGCGGGGTGATCGCGAGATATCGCTGACCGCCGTGACCGACGTACTGGATCAGAAGGACCGATTCGGAAATCAGCAGCGGATCGGCCGTTTGGGTATTTCACGGGCCGGCACAGATATGAAACTGATCCAGCATGACCCGTTTACGGCCGTGTGGCGCGCGACCCACGAAACCTATGTGCTGACCGGCAATATTTTCTCGGCCCTGGGACAGATTATCAGGGGAACCCGCTCTACAAGCGAACTGGGGGGACCGATCCGGATTGCCGAGATGTCAGGGAATGTCTGGCAGGCCGGTCTGATCAGCGTTCTCATGTTTGCGACGGTATTGTCGATTAACCTTGGACTGATAAACCTGTTTCCCGTGCCGATGCTGG
Source organism: Rhodospirillaceae bacterium (assembly GCA_038120765.1). Taxonomy (GTDB): domain Bacteria; phylum Pseudomonadota; class Alphaproteobacteria; order MPNO01; family UBA830; genus CAXBCP01. Next base: position 16,065 of record JAYOMI010000077.1, on the reverse strand, counting down.
ATGGAGGCCATCTGCTTTTCTATGCGATTGAGGCTCTCAGAGGCCGCCCGCTGGGTCTCAGGGCGCAGGAATACGGATTGAGGATCGGGATTACGATGGTGCTGGCTCTGATGGTGTTCGCAACGTGGAACGACCTGGTCCAGCTCCGGGTTGTCGATTTCTTCGTGAATCTCGTGACGTGAAGATTGCCGGTTGATGGAAACGGGACTGAAATCTTTACGACGTGTGCTTGGAAGCGGGCTCAAACTCCTTTTTTTGGCGCTGGTCGCAACACCGCCGTTGAGTGCGATTTATGCCCAGCCCGGATATACGCAGTCGCTGGAAAACCGACTGCGGGAAATCCGGGTTGAAGGCGCCCAGCGCATCGAAGCGGACACTGTACGGTCCTACATGGGCATCCGCCCCGGCGACCAGGTCTCCGGGGCGACGCTTGATAAAGCGCTGAAGGACCTTTTCGCGACGGGGCTGTTTGCGGATGTAAATATCCGTCAGGACGGGCAGGACGTGATCGTACGGGTTGTCGAGAACCCTATCATCAACCGCATCGCGTTTGAGGGAAACAAGCGAATTTCGAATGACATCCTGAACGACGAAGTGAAACTGCGGCCACGAATTGTCTTCACCCGCGCGCGGGTCCAGACCGACCTTCAGCGGATAATGGATGTCTATCGCCGGAGCGGTCGCTTCTCGGCGACCGTAGTGCCGAAGGTTATCCAGCTTCCGCAGAACCGCGTCGACCTTATCTTCGAGATCACCGAAGGCGATTTGACGGAAATCCGCAAGATCGCCTTCGTAGGCAACAAGCATTTCAGCGATGGCGATCTGCGGGAAGTGATTCAGACCCGCGAGTCGGCCTGGTACCGTTTTTTGTCCTCTGACGATACCTACGACCCTGACAGACTTACGTTCGACCGGGAGTTGCTAAGACGGCATTACCTCGCAAACGGCTATGCGGATTTTCGTGTCATTTCGGGTGTGGCGGAACTAACGCCTGACAGCAGTGCATTCTTTGTGACCTTTACCGTGGATGAAGGCGAACGCTACAAATTCGGCAAGATCGAGATCACGACGCAGCTCAAAGATCTGGATGTCGGAAAGCTCCAGAAAGAGCAGTTGATCGAGACGGGAGACTGGTACAACGCCGATGACGTCGAAGGGCTGATCGGCAAGTTGACGGATGCGGTTGGCGTTCTCGGTTATGCGTTTGTCGATATAAGACCGCGCGTTCGGCGCGACCGGGAGACCCGGACAATTGACGTAACCTTTGTGATCCAGGAAGGACCGCGGGTCTTCGTCGAGATGGTGAAGATTTCCGGCAACGTCCGGACGCTGGACAATGTTATACGGCGCGAAGTTCTTCTGGTCGAAGGAGACGCGTTCAATACATCGAAATTGCGGCAGACGCGCAAACGCATTCAGAATCTCGGATTTTTCGAACGGGTGGAAATCGAGAACAAGGCCGGATCCGCGAGAGACAAGACCATTATTGATGTGTCCGTCAAAGAGCGATCGACCGGCGAGATTTCTTTCGGGGCGGGGTTCTCGAGTTCCAGCGGCGTGCTGGGCGATGCCAGCATCAGGGAGAGAAACCTTTTGGGTCGTGGTCAGGATCTGAAGGTTAGCGTCCAGATTGGCGAGCGACAGCAACAGATCGATCTGTCTTTCACGGAGCCGTACTTCCTGGGCAAGAACCTCTCGGCAGGCTTCGACATCTTCAGCACCAGCAGCGATCTTCAGTCGGAAAGCTCATTCGATCGCGATACGCTCGGTTTTTCCCTGAGGTCAGGATATCGGATTACCGAGCCGTTATCCCAGACGTTACGGTATACGCTGCGTCAGGACAAAGTGACGGATATCGCAAGCGACGCTTCACTTGCGATTCAGGAGCAGGAAGGCGAATTCCTTACGTCGGCTGTAAGTCAGACGCTTCTTTACGACAAGAGAGATTCCCGGTTTGATCCGACGAAGGGATATTTTCTGCAACTCGAGAACACAATCGCGGGGCTGGGCGGGGATTCAAATTATCTGAGAAACGAGTTGTCTGGTGGACAGTTTTACCAGGTCGCCGATAAATGGATTGTGAACCTGGGGGCGAGCGGCGGATATATTATTGGTCTGGGTGACGATATCCGCATCATCGATCGTTTTTTTCTCGGGGGCAAATCCCTGAGAGGGTTCGCTGATGCGGGCGTTGGTCCGCGGGACGCGGTGACCGGGGACTCTATTGGCGGCAACTGGTTTTATCGGGGTACAGTCGGTCTGACTTTCCCGCTTGGCTTGCCAAACGAATTCGGACTTCGCGGCCGTGTATTCGGCGACGCGGGGAGTATCGGAGAGCATGACAGTACCGGCGCAAACATCTCGGATGAAACGAGTCTTAGAATGTCGATTGGTACGGGCATCCTCTGGGATTCTCCGTTCGGTCCCGTGAACATCGATTTTGCGAAAGCCCTGTTGAAGGAAGATTTTGACGACACAGAACTTTTCAGATTTAGTTTCGGGACAAGATTTTGACTTATCAAGGAAGACTATCGGCTTTCTGGGCAGTTATTTTTGCCGGTTTGATAATGGCATCGGTTTCTGGTGCCTTTGCTCAGGAACTCCCATTACCCAAAATCGGTATCGTTGATGTTCAGAAAGTCCTGAGGGACTCCAAGGCGGCACAAAGCGTCCGTCCTGAATTCGACCGTATGCGCAAGGCGTTCCAGAAGCGGGTCAGCGAGCAGGAGCAGCGACTTCGACAGGCTGAACAGGAACTGACCCGACAACGCGCTATTCTTACGCCGGAAGCATTTACACAGAAGCGTCGGGCGTTCAGTGAAGAGGCGCGGAATGCTCAGAATTCGGTCCAGGCACGCCGTCGACAACTCGATAAGGCGTTCGACGATACGAAGAACGAGATCCTGAAAAACCTGGTGATCGTTGCCCGCGAAGTCGCCGAGGCCAGGAAGCTCAATATCCTGCTTGAGAAGAGATTCGTTTTTCTCTCCGCCGCGACGATGGACGTCACTGATGAAGTGATTTTGCGGCTGGACAAACGTTTGCCAAAGATCGCGGTAAAGCTTCCCGATGTTGATCAGAACTCCGGCAAAGGCAACAATTAGACATGCCGCCGGATCCCCGTTTCTTCCCGTCGGCTGGGCCGTTCCCGCTTGAGGAACTTGCCGTTCTTGCCGATGCGGAGATTCAGGGTGGCGTACCTTCGGGACAGGTTTATTCGGATGTATCGGCACTGGATGCAGCGGACGCCAATACCGTCAGCTTTCTGGACAATAAGGCCTATGTCGGGCAATTCCGGCAATCGGCGGCAGGTTGCTGTATTGTCGATCGGAAATTTGTCCCGGATGCGCCGGCCGGCATGATCTCTCTTGTGACGGACACCCCCTACCTGGCATATGCGCGCGTTGCCGCGGCCTTTCATCCAGATATCGAGAACTCCTATAATCCTTCAGGTTCAGACCCGCTGATTCATCCATCGGCAAGTATCGGGACAGGGAGCGTTATCGGCGCCGGGACCGTCATCGGTCCGAATGCTATGATCGGATCGGATTGCCGGATCGGACCGAATGCTTATATCGGTGATGGGGTAATTCTTGGAGACCACTGCACAATCGGTCCCAATGTATCTGTTCGTTTTGCGGTGATCGGGAATTATGTCTCGTTGTTTGCGGGGGTCCGGATCGGGGAGCCGGGTTTCGGATTTGCCGTTTCTTCCACTGGAGCCGTCACCGTTCCGCAACTCGGACGGGTTCTGATTGAGGACGGTGTCGAGATAGGCGCGAACGCGACGATCGACCGCGGCGCAGGACCGGATACCGTTATAGGCGCGGGTACGAGGATTGATAATCTGGTGCAGATCGGGCACAACGTGAGAATCGGTAAAGGGTGCATAATCGTCGCACAGACCGGTATCGCGGGCAGTTGCAAAATCGGAAACGGTGTTCAATTGGGCGGACAGGTGGGGATCGCCGGACATCTGAATATCGGTGACGGAGTCCGTATCGCCGCACAGTCGGGAGTCCATCGTGACGTTGAAGCGGGTTTAACAATAGGCGGGACGCCGGCTGTCCCGCTGCGCGAGCATTTCAGGCGTATTACCACACTCGCGCGACTGGCAGGAGAAAAGGGAAGTTAGAATGGATACTGTGGAAACAGCTGGCCAGTTGGATCTGATCGATATCAACCGGATAATGGAATTGATCCCACATCGCTATCCTTTTCTGATGATCGAACGCGTGATCGACATTGTGCCCGGCGTAAAGGCAACGGGTGTAAAGAACGTTTCCATCAACGAGCCGTATTTCGTCGGTCATTTCCCCGAGAAACCCGTGATGCCGGGTGTTCTGATCATCGAAGCGATGGCGCAGACAGCCGCCGTTCTGGTTGTTCATACGCTCGGAAAAGAGGCAGAAGGCAAACTCGTATATTTCATGTCTGTCGACGGCGCCCGCTTCAGAAAACCGGTCCAGCCCGGCGATCAGATACATGTCGAAGTGGTCAAGCAGCGGTCGCGGGGAAATGTCTGGAAATTTACCGGCCGGGCAATGGTTGGCGATGCCCTTGTTGCGGAAGCAACCTACGCCGCCATGATCATGACCGATTGAGAGTTCAATGAGTAAAATACATCCCACAGCGATCGTAGATGCGTCTGCGGAAATCGGCGCTGGCGTTGAAATCGGGCCATACAGCGTCGTGGGACCGGATGTCAAAATCGGCGACGGATCTGCTTTGCTGTCCCACGTCGTTCTCGAAGGCCGGACGACGCTGGGGCCGAATTGCCGGATATATCCTTTTGCGTCTATCGGCCATCAGCCGCAGGACATGAAATATCACGGCGAGCCGTCGACGCTGACGATCGGCGCCAACAACATCTTCCGTGAACACGTAACGGTCAATCCCGGGACGGAAGGCGGCGGCATGGTTACCGCCATCGGGAACAACTGTCTGTTCATGGTCGGTGCCCATGTGGCGCACGATTGCATGGTCGGCAATCACGTTATTATGGCGAACAATGCCACCCTGGCGGGACATGTTTCCGTGGACGATTTCGCGATTATCGGCGGGTTGTCGGCAATCCATCAGTTCTGCCGCATTGGCCGCCATGCAATGGTTGGCGGAATGTCGGGCGTGGAGAGCGATGTGATCCCGTACGGGTCTGTGATGGGCGACCGGGCGCGCCTGAGCGGGCTCAACATCGTCGGTCTCAAACGCCGCGGGTTTTCCCGTTCAGACGTCACAGCCCTGAGAAAGGCTTATCGTCTGATGTTTGCAGAAGAAGGCACGCTGGCCGAGCGCCTGGACGACGTGCATGAAAGCTTCAGCGAGCACGAAGCGATTATGGAAATTCTCGATTTTCTGAGATCGGATTCCAGCCGGGCGATCTGTCAGCCAAAAGCCGAGCAAGGTGCGTAAGCTTGGTATAATTGCCGGTGGCGGTTCGCTGCCGGGTCAGATTGTCTCCGCCTGCCGCGACACCGGTCGGCCCCATTTTGTCCTTGCCTTCGAGGGCAGCGCCGACCCGGCGACATTCCCCGATGCGCCAATGGAGTGGATACGTACTTCGGGCATCAGCCGGGCACTGGATATCGCCCGCCGGGAAGAAGTCCAGGATCTTGTTCTCGTCGGCGGGATACAGCGCCCTTCGATGCTCGATCTGATGCGCGATGTTCGCTCGGCGAAATTCCTCGCCAAGGTCGGTACCCGCATGCTGGGCGACGACAATCTGTTGTCCGCGGTGGTTCATGAGATCGAGGCATCCGAAGGTTTCAATGTAATCGGCCCGGAAGTCATTCTCGAGGACATCCTTGCGACGGCCGGCTGTTACGGCGCTGTTGAACCGGACCTGGATGACCGGGCCGATATCGAGCGCGGGATCGCCGCGGTCAGGACCATGGGCGCTCTCGATATCGGGCAGGGCGTGGTGGTGCAGAACGGAAGGATACTCGGGGTCGAGGGCGTCGAGGGGACGGACCGTCTGATCGAACGCTGTGCGGAATATATCCGCCGGGACGAGACCGGAGGTGTCTTCGTAAAAGCGCCGAAGCCCTCCCAGGAGCGCCGCATCGATCTTCCCACGGTCGGATTGTCGACAATGCACAAGGTCGTCGCCGCGGGCTTGCGCGGTATTGCCGTTGAAGCCGGCGGCGTGCTGGTCGTCGACCGTGCGGAAATGACGGCGGAAGCCGATCGAGCAGGTGTGTACTTTTTCGGTTTCGATCCTGCTGCGGCCGGCAATGCCCGGCCGGCGCAGGGATGACGGGAAACGAGGACGCTCCCTTGATCTGGATGATTGCCGGAGAACCATCCGGCGATCTGATCGGCGCCCGGTTGATTGAGGCGCTCAACAAACGGACAGGCGGTAGATTACGGGTTACGGGCATCGGGGGAGAGGCGATGGCGGCAACGGGCCTGGAAAGCCGGTTTCCGATCTCCGATATTGCGGTCATGGGGCTCGTCGAAATCATTCCGCGGATTCCGCTCATCAAACGCCGGATGCGGGAGACGATTGCGCAGATCAAACAGGACAAACCTGCACTCGTGGTCTCCATCGATGTTCCCGGTTTTTGCTACGATGTGTGGAAGGGCCTGCGCGGCTCCGGTATACCGATTGTGCACTATGTGGCGCCGACGGTGTGGGCCTGGCGGCCGGACCGCGCCAAAAAATTCGCGCAGGAGCTGGATCATCTGATGGCGCTGTTGCCCTTCGAGCCGCCTTATTTCGAGAAAGAGGGGCTTGATTGCACCTTTGTCGGACATCCGGTGCTGGAAGGGGGCGCGGGGCACGGCGACGGGGCGCGCTTCAGAGAGGCGCACGGGATCGCCCCCGGAGAGACGGCGATTTGCGTATTGCCCGGGAGCCGACGGGGCGAACTCAAGCGTCTCGCGGAGGTCTTCCGACAGGCGTCGGAGGTGATCGTCAAAAAACACCCGGATGCGGTGTTCGTCTTTCCGACCGTATCCTATCTGCGCGAACAGGTAGAGGCGCTTGCAGGAAACTGGCCCGGCCGCACTATTGTGGTCAGTTCAATCGCCGAGAAGTTCGACGCGATGCAGGCCTGCGATGTGGCGATGGCGGCATCCGGCACCGTATCGCTTGAACTGGCCATGGCCCGCGTGCCGCACATGGTGGCCTACCGGATGAATGCCCTGACGGTAAGGATCGTGAAGTTGCTTCACGGGCTGAACCAGAAATACGCCAATCTTGTAAATATCCTGCTCGACCGCGAGATTGTTCCGGAATTTATCCAGGAGAGATGCCGCAGCGACCTTATCGGCAATTATATATGCGAACTGATCGACGATCCCGCAAAGCGGGAAGAACAGATGCGCTCAATCGACGGTGCGCTCTCGATGCTCCGCCCGGAAAGCGGCCTGCCAAGCGAGGCTGCGGCTTCGGTCGTAATGGGCATCCTTGATCATCCACATCCAGAGAAGGGGTAAAGCCATGACATCCAAGACATCCAAGACATCCGGTTTCAGACTGCTGCATACGATGCTGCGCGTGAAGGACGCCGAAAAATCGATCGATTTCTATTCGCGTCATCTCGGTATGAAGGTATTGCGGAGCAAGGATTTTCCGGGCGGCAAATTCACCAATATCTTCATGGGATACGGTGACGAGGACGATCACACGGTGCTGGAACTTACCCATAACTGGGATCAGGCAGAACCGTACACCCATGGTTCCGGCTTCGGGCATCTGGCCATAGCGGTGCCGGATATATATGCGGCCTGCGAGCAGATGGAGAAAGAAGGCGTCAGCATTCCGCGCCCGCCCGGGCCGATGCAGCACGGCACGACCGTCATTGCGTTTATCGAGGATCCGGACGGCTACAAGATCGAACTGATAGAGCGCGAGTAACGCCGCCGACCGTTATTGAACTCAAAAAGAGCCCCGCATTTCTGCGGGGCTTTTCGATTTGTCGTCGCGTCGGGTCAGCGCTTGTCGAGCGGTACGAAATCCCGCTGTGTCTCCCCGATGTAAAGCTGGCGCGGCCGGCCGATTTTCTGGGCCGGATCCTCGATCATCTCGTTCCACTGGGACACCCAGCCCACGGTGCGGGCGACCGCAAACAGCACGGTGAACATGGATTCCGGGATCCCGATGGCCCGGAAAATAATGCCGGAATAGAAATCGACGTTCGGGTAAAGCTTGCGCTCGACGAAGTAGTCGTCCTCGAGCGCGATCCGCTCCAGCTCCATCGCGAGCTTCAGCAGGGGCTCGTCTTCCATGCCAAGTTCGCCGAGGACTTCGTGGCAGGTTTCGCGCATCAGCGTCGCCCGCGGATCGAAGTTCTTGTAGACGCGGTGGCCGAAGCCCATCAGGCGGAAGGGATCGTCCTTGTCTTTCGCCTTTTTGATGTATTCATCGATGTGATCGACGCTGCCGATTTCGTGCAGCATGCTGAGAACCGCCTCGTTCGCGCCGCCATGGGCCGGTCCCCAGAGACTTGCAATACCCGCCGCGATGCAGGCAAACGGGTTGGCGCCGGACGAGCCGGCGAGCCGGACCGTCGATGTCGATGCGTTCTGTTCGTGATCCGCATGAAGCGTGAGAATGCGGTCCATCGCCTTTGCGATCGTCGGGCTGACGTTATAGGGCTCGCACGGGGTTGCGAACATCATGTGCAGGAAGTCTTCCGCGTAGGACAGATCGTTGCGCGGATAGATGAAAGGCTGGCCGATCGAATATTTGTAGGCCCAGGCGGCAATGGTCGGCATCTTGGCGATCAGCCGGTAGGAGGCGATTTCGCGCTGGCGCGCATCCGCGATGTCGGTCGAATCGTGATAGAATGCCGACAGCGCCCCAACAACGCCGCACATGATGGCCATCGGGTGGGCGTCGCGGCGGAAGCCCCTGTAGAAATTGTTAAGCTGTTCGTGCACCATCGTGTGATAGGTGATGTCCTTGACGAATTTCTGCTTCTCTTCCGCGCTCGGCAGCTCGCCTTTCAGCAGCAGGTAAGACACTTCAGGAAAGTCGCAGTGCATCGCGAGCTGATCGATCGGGTATCCGCGATAGAGCAGGACGCCGGCGTCGCCGTCGATATAGGTGATCTTGGAATCGCAGCTTCCCGTCGCCATGAAACCCGGATCGAACGTAAAGTAGTCGAGTTCCGAATAGAGCTTCCGGATATCGATCACTTTCGGACCGACGGTGCCGGCGATCAGCGGCAAATTGAGCTCGCGTCCCGTAGAATGATCTATCAGCGTGACGGTGTCCTTCGGGGCGTTGCTTCCTGTGTCCTGACTCATGTCGGTATCCCTCTTCGTCAATTTTTTCGGTGTATACTTTGGGCCGGTTCCGGACCGGCCAATCTGCTGGCCGGAAAATAGCGCTTTAACCAAGTTTAATCAAACTGTGCACCGCACAATAAATTTATCCGATTTATCCTGCGGCGACGGCATCCTCGATACGGCCCAGGGTTTCATCACGGCCCAGAACCGAGGCAACCTCGAATATACCGGGAGAAACATTCGATCCGGTTAACGCGGCACGGAGCGGTTGCGCGACCATGCCGAGTTTCAGGCCGTTCGCCTCCACATGCGCTTTGACCGCTGCCTCAACCGTTTCCTGGTTCCACGTGTCGATCGCCGCGAGCGGCGCCCTGATGCCGGCGAGGCGGGCCCTGGAGTCTTCGTCGAGCATTTTCTCGGCTTTCTCCGTATAGGACAGCGGTCTGTCGAAGCAATAAAACAATGATAATTCAACAAGCTGCGGAATAGTGTCGGCACGAGACTTTAATGAATCCATGCCGGCGGCAAGGCGCTGGCGAACGGTTTCCGATACCGGCTTTCCGAGTGCCGCTTCGATCCCCGGCAGGGCGAGGGCAATGAGCCTGTCATTATCGCTCTGGTCAATGTATTTCGCGTTGAGACTGGAGAGCTTGTCGTAGTCGAAACGGGCTGCGCCCTTGTTCACGTCGATGATATCGAACCATTCGATTGCCTGTTCCATCGAGAAAATTTCGTCGTCCCCGTGGCTCCAGCCGAGGCGGCAGAGATAGTTCAGAACGGCTTCCGGCAGATAGCCCATGTCGCGATACGCATCGACACCCAGCGCGCCGTGGCGCTTGGAGAGTTTTGCACCGTCGGGCCCATGGATCAGCGGGATATGGGCGTATACCGGCGCGTTCCAGCCCATGGCGCTGAAAATCTGGGTCTGGCGAAAGGCATTTGTAAGGTGATCGTCACCCCGGATGGCATGGGTAATTCCCATATCGTGGTCGTCGACAACGACCGAAAGCATATAGGTCGGCGTACCGTCGGCCCGCAGCATGATCAGGTCGTCCAGTTCGCTGTTGGAAACCGTCACGGTCCCCTGAACGGCGTCCTGGATAACGGTTTCGCCTTCCCGGGGCGCTT
>JAYOMI010000077.1:0-5690 GCA_038120765.1 Rhodospirillaceae bacterium | reverse complement strand
GGCGGGGGCATCCGCCGGATCGCGATCGCGCCAGGTGCCGTCGTAACGCATCGAACGCTTTTCCGCCTTTGCCTTTTCGCGCATTTCTGCGAGTTCTTCGGGGGAGCAGTAGCAGCGATAGGCAGCGCCTTTGTCGATCAGTTGCTGCGCAACCTCCGCGTGGCGCTCCCTGCGCGCAAACTGGTAGACGGGCTCGTCATCGGCATCGAGGCCCAGCCAGGACAGCCCGTCGAGAATGGCGTCTATCGCTTCCGGGGTCGAACGCTTGCGGTCGGTATCCTCGATCCGCAGCAGGAATTTGCCGCCGGTATGGCGGGCATACAGCCAGTTGAACAGGGCGGTTCTGGCACCGCCGATATGCAGGAACCCCGTCGGCGACGGGGCGAAACGGGTAACAACGCTCATGCGCGGGTTCGCTCTTGAGTGACTGAATGATGTTGGGGGCGGGGTTTAACACATATCGGCCAGTTGCGGTACACTCTGGCGGTCAGAGAGATAGCGGGTGCTTTATGGCAACTGTAACGGCTCAGATAAGAGGCAATGCCGCGCTATTCGCGTCGTCGCTGCGCACCCGGTTCGCCGCTGCTCCGGCGGGCGATACCGGCAGGCTTAACGAAGGCCGTCCGGCGCTTTGGAGCCCGGTCCTGTTCGCCGCCGGGATCGGCGGATATTTCTCATTGCCTGTGGAACCCGGTCTCTGGTGGGGCATTGCGGTTCTGGCGGCTTCAGGCCTTGCCGTAATCGTTCTGCGCCGCCGCCGCGGATCCATATTCCATGGACTGCTTGCGTTGCTGATCATCGCCGCAGGTTTCGCCACCGTTCAGATCAGAAATGCGGCTGTCTCGGCGCCGGTGCTCGAACGCGAGGTGGGGCCGGTCGGCTTTTCGGGCAGGGTGATACGGGTCGAGCCACAGGAAAAGGGATACCGGCTGACGCTTGATCGAATTGCCATCGAGAGATCTGGAGCGGACCGGATCGCAGAGCGGGTGCGGATTTCGGTCCGTGCCGACGGTGCTTCGCCGGATCCGGGGGATACTGTTTTTGCTCTTGCGATCCTGCAACCGCCGCCATCTCCATCCCTGCCGGGCGGATACGATTTTGCCCGAACAGCATGGTTCGAGCGGATCGGCGCGGTCGGGTTTGCGCTGGGCGGGGTGACCGTCACGGAAAAACCGGCCGAATCTTCATGGCGGATAAAGCTTGCCGCGTTGCGGATCGACCTGACACGGCGGATCGCCGCCGGCGTCGGCGACATAGCGGGAATAGCGCCGGTTGCGACGGCGCTGATGACGGGGGAACGCCGCGCTATCCCGGAAGAAACGCTGGCAGACATGCGGGATTCCGGGCTTGCCCACCTGCTGGCGATCTCCGGGCTGCATATCGGGCTGGTCGCCGGATTGCTGTTCTTTGCCGTGCGTCTTGGCCTTGCGATGATCGAGCCTCTCGCTTTGCGCTATCCGATCAAGAAGATCGCGGCAGTCGCCGCGATCATCGGCGCGTTCGCATACCTCCTGATCTCCGGCGCGACAATCCCGACGCAAAGGGCCTTCCTGATGGTCACGATCGTGATGCTGGCGGTGATGATCGATCGGACCGCGATTTCAATGCGGCTCGTCGCCCTGTCGGCCATGGCGGTTTTGCTGGCCGCGCCGGAAAGTCTGCTTTCCGCCAGTTTCCAGATGTCTTTTGCCGCGGTGGTGGGGCTGGTCGCGGTCTATAAAGAGGCGGCGCCGCGCATGTCGGCTCTGCGTCATCGCGGCGGCATACTCGGTTCGCGGATCGGTCTGTTCGTGGCGGCGACGCTTCTGACGAGCCTGGTGGCGAGCCTCGCAACCGCGCCCTTCGCGATTTATCATTTCAACCGTATCGCGTTGTACGGCCTAATGGCCAATCTCGTCGCCGTGCCGGTGATGGCAATGTGGATCATGCCGCTCGGGATCGTCAGTTTTCTGCTTATGCCGGCAGGGCTGGAAAGCCTTGCCCTGGTGCCCATGGGATGGGGCATATCGCTCGTTCTTTGGATTGCGGATACCGTTGCTGCATTGCCCGGTTCCGTCGCGCTGGTCCCGTCCATGCCGACGGCCGGGCTTGTGCTTCTGGCTTTCGGCGGGATATGGCTTTGCGTCTTTCGCGCTCGCCTCCGCTTTTACGGCGTGCTGGCGATCGCTCTGGGGATCCTGAGTATCCTGTGGGTCAAAGCTCCGGATATTCTGGTCAATCGGGACGGCAGTCTGGTCGCTATCAATCTGGGCGGGGGCAGGGTGGCGATGTCGCCCGGCAACGGGAATAGCTTTGAGCGCGACATGTGGCAACGCAGTCTTGCTATCGAAAGGCCGGGGCAGTGGTCGTCGGGCGGGATCGATGAAATGTACGGGATCGGATGCGACCGATCGGGCTGCATCGCGGTGCTCGCCGGGAAGACCGTCGCCATCGTGACCGACCCCGCGGCGGCGATGGAGGACTGCCGGCAGGCCGATTATGTGATCCTGCTGACGCGGGTGCCGCGCCGCATGTGCCCGGACGGGCGCGTTGTCCTGTCCACATTTCACATCTGGCGGGACGGCGCCCATGCGGTCCGCTTTACGCCGGACGGCCCGGTCGTCGAGACCTCACGCGGGCGGCGGGCAGACAGACCCTGGAGCCGGGTTTCGGACAGGAGACGCCAGTATATCGATAGCGACTAGGGCAGGCGGGTTTCAGTATTTGCGCACCAGTCCGATCAGCCGTCCCTGTACCCTGACCTGATCGGGGCCGAAAATGCGGGTTTCATGGCTCGCATTCGCCGGTTCGAGGGCGATTGACGCGCCTTTGCGGCGGAGACGTTTGAGCGTCGCTTCGTGACCTTCAACCAGAGCGACGACGATCTCGCCGTTATCGGCTGTATCCGTGCGCTGGATCAGGACGGTATCGCCGTCTAGGATGCCGGCGTCGATCATGGAATCCCCTTCGATCTCAAGGGCGTAATGATCGCCGCGCCCCAGCATGCCGGGCGGGACCTCAAAGGTGCGGGAGCTGTCGCGCAGCGCTTCGATCGGCGTACCGGCGGCAATCTTCCCGTAAAACGGCAGCCCGACCATTTCCTCGGCGGGTGCCGCCGCCGCGGGTGCGGGCGCCGGCGCGGGGACACCGAAATTCCCGTCGACGATCCGGGGTTCGAATCCGCCCCTTGCTAGCGGGTCGTCGATCATGTTCTGGGGTTTTTTGAGGACCTCCAGCGCACGGGCCTTGTGGGGCAGGCGGCGGATAAACCCGCGTTCCTCAAGACCGGTGATCAGGCGGTGAATGCCCGACTTGGACTTCAGGCCGAGGGCGTCCTTCATTTCGTCGTATGACGGAGGGACCCCGGCGGAATTCAGATGGTTGTCGATATAGGTCAGCAGTTGGTGTTGCTTGCGCGTTAACATGCAGTTTCTCCGTCGGGTTGCCCACCAGATGTGGAACAAATCATAAACACGGCTACATGTTCTAGTTTGGTTCTCCTGATCCGTCAAGAATCACGCAAGTTTCGCGGAATTCAGATACTGAAAATACTGTCTTTCAGGGGAATGAATTCGACCGGCGTGCCCGATTTTGCCGCGGCGGCGAAGGGTTTCCGGATCAGCAGCGCATCCGCGCGGGCGATCGTCGCGAACATGGAACTGTCCTGCTTGCCATACGGTGTCGCGATAACGTCGCCATTTTCGTTTCGCGACAGGCTGGCGCGGAGGTAATCCTCGCGCTCGTCGTTTTCAGGCAGGTCCGTGCCGAGACGCGCCATGCCGGTTTCGGGCAGAAGATTGTCCATCCCGAGCATTCTCCGGATCGCGGGTGCTAAAAACATGATCGCGCATACCAGCGACGAGACCGGGTTGCCCGGCAGGCCGATCAGGAAGGTGCCGTCGATCCGGCCGAACATCAGGGGTTTGCCGGGGCGCATGGCGATGCGCCAGAAATCGACTTCGAGCCCGATATCGCCGAGAACGCTCTGCACGAGGTCATGATCGCCGACCGACGCACCGCCCGTGGTGACGAGGATATCGCTGCCGCGCGCACCGGCGGCAAGGGCGCGAAGGCCATCTTCTTCGTCGGGGGCAATCCCCAGATCGAGTGGTGCGCCGCCCTGGGCAGTGATAAACGCGGCGAGCGACAGGGCGTTGGAACTGACGATCTGGTCGCGCCCGATAGGATCCCCTGGCATGACGATTTCGTCGCCGGTCGCCAGGATGGAGATGCGCGGTTTGCGGTAAACGCTCAGCCACGGCACGTTCATGGCAGCGGACAGTCCGACATCGCGTGCCGTGAGCACCTTGCCGCGCGGCAGCAGAACGTCGCCGGTTGCGAAATCCAGCCCCGCGGGCCGGATAAATCTGCCGGCAGGCGCTTTGCCGTCCACGACGCGGACCGTTTCGTCGGCTTGTTCGGTGTTTTCCTGAATGACGATTGCGTCGGCGCCTTCCGGGACGGGCGCGCCGGTAAAGATGCGCACCGCTTCGCCCGGGCCAAGGATGCCGTCAAAGGCGTGCCCTGCGGGCGCGTAGCCGATCACCTTCAGCGTGACGGGCAGGGTGGCGACGTCGGCCGCGCGCACGGCGTATCCATCCATCGCGGAGACCGCCATCGGCGGCTGGTCGCGGCGCGATGCGACGTCGGCGGCGAGGACCCGCCCGAGGCCGTCGGCAAGCGATATCTGTTCCGCGGGCAGGGGCGCGACCGCCTCTATGATGCGTTGCTGGGCCTCTGCGACCGGAAGGAGGTCCTTGTTGCCGGCCATGTTTATTTTCCGGTTTCGAAGTCGCTGGACGTAAATTCGCCGGATTTACCGCCGGCCTTGTGGACGAGACGGATATCGGTCAGCTGCATGCCGCGATCGACTGCCTTGCACATGTCGTAGACGGTCAGCGCCGCCGTCGAAACGGCGGTCAGGGCTTCCATTTCGACGCCGGTGCGGCCGCTCACACGGCATGTCGCTTCGATGTCGACCGCATTCCGGTCTGGATCGCAGACAAGATCGACATCGACCTTGTTCAGGGCGAGCGGATGGCACAGGGGAATGAGATCGGATGTCCGCTTGGCCGCCATGATTCCGGCGAGACGCGCAACCGAGATCACATCGCCCTTCTTGACCATGCCGTCGATGATGAGTTTCAGCGTTGCCGGGGCCATCAGTACTGTCCCACGGGCGGTTGCGGTCCTGTCGGTGATCTCCTTGTCGGAGACATCCACCATGCGCGCTTCGCCGTCTTCGCCGATATGGGTGAGCTTTGCCATCTATCCTGCCGCCCGCAGCTGTTTCTGGCTGTCGAGCAGGGCACGGGTCGCCGCCTCGACGTCATCCTGGCGCATCAGGGATTCGCCGATGAGGAAACACCGCGCGCCCGCTTCGTACATCGATGCCAAGTCTTCCGGTGTGTACAGGCCGCTTTCGCTGACGACAAGCCGGTCCGCATCGATCACCCGCGGCGCGAGCTGGCGCGTGGTTTCGATTTCGGTCTTCAGGGTTTTCAGATCGCGGTTATTGATGCCGAGCAGGGGGGATTTGAGCTTCATCGCCCGGTCCAGTTCCTCTGCGTTGTGAACCTCTATCAGTACATCCATCTCCCAGTCGGTGGCCGCCGCTTCGAGCTCCGCCGCCAGACCGTCATCAAGTGCTGCGAGGATCAGAAGGATGCAATCCGCCCCGAGCGCCCTGGCCTCGGGCACCTGGTAAAGAT
>JAYOMI010000076.1:13470-16830 GCA_038120765.1 Rhodospirillaceae bacterium | reverse complement strand
TTCCAGTTCCGGGTTCATCGCCGCGATCGGCGACATGCGGCGTCCGCCCCAGTCCGGGTTGCGCTCGAACGTCCAGTTCCGGGTCGCGTCGATCAGGACGCGGGTCCAGCGCGCCGTGCCGAATTTCCGGATGTTCACGTGTTCGGGGCGGGTCGACGGGTCGAGCACGGAACCGAAGCTGGGACCGAACGTCGTCACCCCGCCTTCGCCGGCGTTTACCCGGAAAGCCATGGCCCATTCCCGCGCTTCCCAGTCGCGAAGATCGATATCTTCCTCCACGACCATCACGTTCTTGAAAAACCACTGCCCCGCCGACGTGCCCCACAGGGTATTGGCGATCTGCTGGGCGTGGCCGTGATACCGTTTCTGGATCTGGACGACAATATTCATGCCGGTGACGACCGGCGGCATCCAGACGTCCACGACCCCGTCAACGCCCGCGTCCTCGAGCATGTTCCAGGCGATCGCCGACCATGAATAGGCGCATAATGCGGAATCCTCGCTCGGGAAGCCGGGCCGCGCGCCTTCCAGCGCGCCGCGCATGATCGGATTGTCGCGGTGGGTGATGCATTCTATCTGCAACACCGGCTTGGGCGACGGCGTGCCGCCTTCGTGGCCCGGATAATCCGCGAACGGGCCTTCCATCACGAAAGTTTCCGGGTTCGGATCGATATACCCTTCGATGACGAACTCGGCATTCGCCGGTACTTCCAGGTCGACGGTCTCGCATTTTACCAGTTCGACGGGTTTGCCGAGGATCGCGCCCATCATGTCCCATTCGCAGATGCGGCGCGGAAACGGGCTGCCGGCGCAGAACGGCAGGACGTCGTGCCAGCCGTGGACCAGCGCCACCGGCATTTTCTCGCCGCTATTGCCGTGTTTGCCGAAATGTCCGCCCCAGCCCTGGGTCGGCAGCATCAGCTTGGCGATCTTGTTGCGCCCGGCGACCATGCCGCGATAGAGACCGATATTGGCCCGGCCCGTATCCGGATCCTTGGTCACGACGCCGCAATAGGTATCGATGTAGCGGCCGCCGTCGGAGCCGAACCAGCGCGGCGCGGGGAACTGGCCGAGGTCGATCTGGTTGTCGCGCAGGATATTGGCTTTTACGGGGCCGCTGTCGACCGATACCGGCGGCAGCGGTTCGCGGTACCTGTCCTTGAAATGGCGGACGAGATCCTTGTCGGACGTCTCCGGCGGCAGTCCCGCCATGATGGCCGTGCGTTCCCGCGTCGAAAGCCCGCAGGTCATCAGCCGGGTGCACAGCGTGTCCGTATGATCGCGGATATTCTCGAAGATCAGGGCGGGGCCGCCCAGGGCCATGTTTGCGCGCGTGATCGCGCCGATTTCCTCGTCCCAGTCGACGCGCGCGGAGATCCTTTTAAGTTGACCCGCGGTCTCGAGCGTCTCGATCCAGGAGCGCAGGCTGTTGGTTTTATCCGGTTTCGTCATGTGGCCTCTCCCCGTGACGGGAACTTTGACGGGCGGCATTCCGGCCGATTGCTGCCGGAACTCCGGTTTTCAGATGTTGCGTTGAGGTCGATGTGTTCAGCGATCGACTTTGACAAGCCGGCCCTTCACCGTCCGCACCGTGTCGCCGTCCCGCAAGCGCGTAAAAACCAGCTCCATGCCGGTCGGTAGGATTTTACGATCGTATTGCTGCAGTTCGTATGCGCCGTCGTCGCGCACCGTCATCAGAAAGACGGTCAGCGTATTCTCCCTGATGCGCGCCCAGCTCAGTTCACCGCCATTCACAGGGTCTTTCGAACTGATGGATTCCCATATGCCGGGGCGGTTTGAAGGTTTGAATGTCCGGGTGGATGTCTTGCGGCGCGTCTCCGGTCTACCCGGCTGGCCGCCGCCGTGGATGACGCTTGTCCAGGTAACGGAAAAGCCCTGTTCCGTGGGCTGGATGTCGACATCGAAATCCCGCGCGGTGACACCGAAATAAAGACTGTCTTCGTTTTCCGCGACGCCGCCGCCCTGGAATTTCCCGAAAAACGCCTTGATGCCGAGATCGGCCGCGTGTGCTGCACCGATAGAGAAGATCATCAGCGGTCCGGCAATGGCCAGAACGGATAAGCCTGCACGTTTCATCATTATACCCGGTTCCCGATACCAGTGAATTAGACCATCAATCGGTACACCATCCAAACAGCTCGCGCAAAACATTGCGGGACAGGGGCCTTGTTCCGGCAGTGCGTGTTGGCGTCGGAAGTCGCTTCAGGATACGTCGCTTCAGGATACTAGGGCCACTTCACCTCGGGCGGCAGGGACATCAGGATGGCGTCCACGTTGCCGCCGGTCTTCAGGCCGAAAATCGTGCCGCGGTCGTGCAACAGGTTGTATTCGACGTAGCGGCCCCGGCGGATCAGCTGATGTTCGCGCTGCTCGGCCGTCCAGGTTTCGTTCATGTGCGCCGCGATAATGCGCGGGTATACATCCAGGAACGCCTTGCCCACGTCCTGGGTGAAGGCGAAATCGGCATCCCAGTCGCCGCTATCGACATAGTCGTAGAATATGCCGCCGACCCCGCGGGGCTCTTCGCGGTGCGGTAGATAGAAATACTCGTCGCACCATTTTTTGAACTTCGGGTAATATTCCGGATCGTGGGCGTCGCAGGCCGATTTGAAGGCCGCGTGAAAAGTTTCCGTGTCAGCATCGTTCGGATACATCGGTGTCAGGTCGCCGCCGCCGCCGAACCAGGCCTTGGACGTGACGATGAACCGCGTATTCATATGCGCCGCCGGGACCAGCGGGGAGTGCATGTGCGAGACCAGCGATATGCCGCTCGCCCAGAACCGGGGGTCTTCCTCCGCGCCGGGAATGTTCTTGCGGAATTCTTCCGAGAATTCGCCGTGCACGGTGGAGATATTCACGCCGACTTTCTCGAATACGCGGCCTTTCATGACGGACATAACGCCGCCGCCGCCGCCCGGCCGGTCCCAGGCGGTCTGTTCGAATCTGCCGGGCGTGCCATCGCCGACCGTTTCGTTGGGACCCTCGACCTGATCTTCAAGCGCCTCGAATGCGGCACACATCCTGTCGCGCAGTTCGCGGAACCAGACGCTGGCGGTTTCCTTTTTGTTGTCGAGTGATCTGTCCGTCATGTTTCCCCTTGTTCCGGCAGTTCCGAATACCCGCCAGTTTGCCGCAGGGCTTCACCGAGTACCATAGCCGCTGCTGTGACAACATTAAGCGACCGCGCGCCCGGTGCCATCGGGACAATCAGTCGTGCATCGGCCGCCTGGTGAACGCTTTCCGGCACGCCGGCGCTTTCACGTCCGAGCAACAAGGTGTCGGACGGTTCGAAGATAAAGTCGGTAAAGCGTATCGCGCCGCTGGTGGTCAGCAACACCA
>JAYOMI010000076.1:9635-13460 GCA_038120765.1 Rhodospirillaceae bacterium | reverse complement strand
GCAGCGCGCGCCCCGGAATAGGTGTTCCATGATGCATGGCGGACGATCTCGGCGTGCCCCCCGTAATCCATGGCAACCCGCCTCAGGCGTCGGTCATCAAGCACGAAACCGCAGGGCTCGATGACATCCACCGGAATGCCGAGGCAGGCCGCCAGACGGAAAATCGCTCCGGCGTTTTGCGGGATATCCGGCTGATAAAGGGCGATACGCATGACAAAGGCATACCGTTACGCCGCGCATCCCGCAATCATGCGTGTTTTCAACGGTTTCAGCGCCGTATTAACGATGCGGTAACCATCTGACGGCAGGCTTTGCAGCGCGAAAGATTTCGACTATACCGACTCTGGACAAGGTTAAGGTGAACGGGCGAAACGCACATCCAGCGATGGAAAAAGTGCGGCGACGCGCCGCATGTATCGAATCCGGTCACGTGCTAGCTATTGTCTGAAGCGGGGTCATTTTTTTCTCGAGGGCTTTCCACTCTCCATGGTTCTGCGGAAATTCAGCGGCAACGACATAGCGCCGAAGTCCGGAAAAGGGCGGGTGTGCAGAAGAAAACAAGGTGTGAACCATGGCTGATACCGAAGGTACGGCGAAGACGGAACACGGTCACGACGGGGAAACCCGGCGGGATTTTCTGCAACTGGCGACGGGTGCTTTCGCGGCCGTCGGTCTTGCAGCCGCCGCCTGGCCGTTTATTGAGCAGATGAATCCTGCGGCCGACACATTGGCGCTGGCGACGGTAGAGGTCGATATCTCGGCAATCGAAGTCGGGCAGGCGATCCGGGTCAAATGGCGCGGTAAACCAGTGTTTATACGTCATCGCACCGAGGCCGAAATCGAAGCCGCCAAGGCCGTCAGTAACAGCGACATGATCGACCCGCAGGCGGATGCCGATCGTGTGCAAAAGCCGGAATGGCTCGTTCTTGTGGGGGTATGCACCCATCTCGGCTGTATTCCGCTCGGCACCAGCCAGGGTGAGACGAAAGGCGACTACAACGGCTGGTTCTGTCCCTGTCACGGTTCGCACTATGATACATCCGGCCGTATCCGCAAGGGCCCGGCGCCGCTCAATCTGGAGGTGCCCCAATACACCTTCATCAGCGACACCGTCGTCAAGATCGGCTGAGGAACAAGAAAATGGCACAATTCCAGAAACCAGGCTGGCTCGATAACGGACTCGTCCGCTGGGTCGATCACCGCCTTCCGATTTTTACATTCGTCAGCCACGAGCTTTACGAATATCCCACACCACGTAACCTGAATTACTGGTGGAATTTCGGCTCGCTGGCCGGGATCATCCTGGTGATCATGATCGTCACCGGTATTACGCTGGCGATGCATTATACGCCGCATACCGCGATGGCGTTCGATTCCGTCGAGCGCATCATGCGCGACGTGAATTTCGGGTGGCTGATCCGCTATATCCATATGAACGGCGCGTCGATGTTCTTCATCATCGTCTATATCCATATTTTCCGGGGGCTTTACTTCGGGTCCTACAAAGCGCCGCGGGAAATTCTCTGGATTCTGGGTGTCGTCATCCTGCTGCTCATGATGGCGACCGCGTTCATGGGCTACGTGCTGCCCTGGGGGCAGATGAGCTTCTGGGGGGCAACGGTCATCACGAACCTGTTCTCCGCCATTCCGCTGGTCGGCGATTATATCGTCACGCTGCTGTGGGGCGGGTTCGCGGTCGACAATCCGACCCTGGCGCGCTTCTTCAGCCTGCATTACCTGATGCCCTTGGTGATCGTTGGTGTCGTCGTGATGCATATCTGGGCGCTCCACGTGCACGGATCGAACAACCCGATCGGCATCGATACCAAGGGCGAACAGGACGTCATCCCGTTCCATCCCTATTACACGGTGAAGGATCTTTTCGGGCTGGGCGTGTTCCTGATCTTCTTCTCCCTGTTCATCTTCTTCGCACCCGATTACCTCGGACATCCGGACAACTACATCGAAGCCAACCCGCTTTCGACGCCGGCGCATATCGTCCCCGAATGGTACTTCCTGCCGTTCTACGCGATCCTGCGCGCGGTGCCGGCGAACTTCGTCGGCGAATGGGCGACGGCATGGATGGGCTTCATCTTCATCGAGGCCAAGCTTGCCGGCGTGCTGGCGATGTTCGGTTCGATCGCGGTACTGTTCGTGCTTCCCTGGCTCGACCGGTCGCCCGTGCGCTCGTCGCGATTCC
Organism: Rhodospirillaceae bacterium; assembly: GCA_038120765.1. GTDB lineage: Bacteria > Pseudomonadota > Alphaproteobacteria > MPNO01 > UBA830 > CAXBCP01. The sequence goes on along the minus strand of JAYOMI010000076.1, from coordinate 11,260 downwards.
GTCCGATGTACAAGTGGTTTTTCTGGATATTCCTGATCGACTGCATCGTGCTCGGCTATGTCGGCGCGAAACCGGCGGAAGGCGTCTATATCGCGATCGGACGTGTCGCCACGATCTGGTACTTCGCCCATTTCCTCGTGATTGTCCCGCTCCTCGCGAAGTTCGAGAAGACGAAGGACCTGCCCAAGAGCATTTCCGAACCCGTTCTCGGCGGGGGTGGAGGCGCTGCCTCTGCCGCGGCCTCCAAGCCGATGGAGAAAGCCTGATGAATATGTTCAGAACAGCTCTTGTCGCCGGCGTTGTTGCGGCGACGGCAACCATCGGTCTTTCCTCGGCAAATGCCGCCGGCGAAGTCGTCCATCCGCCGGAGCATCACTGGTCCTTCTCCGGCCTGTTCGGCACCTATGACCGCGCAGCGCTGCGACGCGGTTTCGAAGTCTACAAGGGCGTCTGCGCCGGCTGTCACGGTCTTCGACTGGTCGCCTACCGGAACCTGATGGATATCGGTTTTACCGAGGACGAGGTAAAGGCGATCGCGGCCCAGGTCTCGGTGCCGGCAGAGCCGAATGCCGACGGTGAAATCGAAGACCGTCCGGGTATCCCGGCGGACAGGTTCAAGTCGCCCTTTGCCAACGAAAACGCGGCACGGGCGGCCAATGGCGGCGCCTATCCGCCGGACCTCTCCCTGATGGTCAAAGCACGTCATAACGGTGCAAACTATATGAAGGCACTCCTGACAGGCTATCAGGAGCCGCCGGCAGACAAGCAGGTGCCCGACGGCATGCATTATAACCCCTACTTCCCGAGCCAGCTTATCGCGATGGCGCAGCCGTTATATGAAGATGGTATCGAATATAGCGACAAGACCAAGGCGACGATCAAACAGCAGGCCGAGGATGTCGTGACATTCCTGACCTGGGCGGCGCAGCCCGAGCTGGAAGCGCGCAAACGCTTGGGCGTGAAGGTTATCCTGTTCCTGCTCCTGCTGACGGGCCTGCTCTACGTCGTCAAACGCCGGATCTGGGCGGACGTCCACTAGCCGCACTGAAAAAAGTAATTACGATGAACGGGCGGGTCTTTGATCCGCCCGTTTTCTATTGGGGAGAGAGAAATTGTTCAGTCATGTCACATTCGGTACGAACGACCTTGCCCGCGCCGGGGCATTCTACGATGCGGTCCTCGGCACGCTCGGCCACGCGCGGGGCCTGGAACGGGAGACGTTTATCTCCTATGGCGACGGCGCGGGCGCGCGGTTCTTCATCATGCATCCCTTCGATGGGAGCCCGGCATCGGTGGGCAACGGCGTCCATGCAGCCTTCGTGGCGGAGAGCCGTGCCCACGTCGACGCCTTTCATGCCGCGGCTCTCGCAGCCGGCGGCACCGACGAGGGCGCACCGGGTCTGCGTCCCCGGTATCATGAAGATTACTACGCCGCCTATGTCCGTGACCCGGACGGCAACAAGATTCAGGCGGTGTGCCGCAAGCGGGCTTGATCCGCAAAGCCGATTCCCGCACAACGGCATATCAGAATTTTGGAGAAACCGAATGACCCAACCGGGTACGCCCCCTGTAATCGGTGTGATTGGCGGCAGCGGCGTTTACGATATCGACGGGTTGACCAATAC
>JAYOMI010000076.1:0-9625 GCA_038120765.1 Rhodospirillaceae bacterium | reverse complement strand
GGCTGAATTTCCATGCAAATATCGATGTCCTGAAGCGGGCAGGGGTTACCGAAATCGTCTCGATAAGCGCGGTCGGGTCGCTCAAGGAAGAATATGCACCCGGTCACTTCGTTGTCGTCGACCAGTTCATCGACCGGACGTTTGCCCGGAAAAAAACCTTCTTCGGCGAGGGCTGCGTCGCTCATGTATCGATGGCCGATCCTGTCTGCGGGCGTCTCGGCGGGCACCTCGTCGATGCGCTGGGCGATCTCGGGATCGATCATACGCGCGGTGGTACCTACATGGTGATGGAGGGCCCGCAGTTTTCGACCCGGGCGGAGAGCACTCTCTACCGGTCCTGGGGATGCGACGTGATCGGGATGACGAACATGCCGGAAGCCAAGCTCGCCCGGGAGGCGGAGATGTGCTACGCGACCGTCGCGATGGTGACCGATTACGATTGCTGGCACGAAGACCACGACGATGTCACGGTCGATGCGGTCATCAAAATCGTTCACGAAAACGCCGAGAAAGCGCGTTCGTTGATAAAGGCGGTCGTGCCGAAGCTCTCGGGCCGGGCCGAATCCTGCGAGGACGGGTGTCACACGGCGCTTGATTTCGCCATCATCACGTCGCCCGAAGCGCGCGATCCCGATGCGGTCGCAATGCTGGATGCCATCGCTCGCCGGGTGCTTGAAGCGTGAACGTCGACGGTAAACCCTATCGCACCATCTGGCTCGCGAATGACGGCTGGACGGTCGAGATCATCGATCAGACGAAACTGCCGTTTTCGTTCGAGGTTGTTGAGCTGAAAGACTGTGCGGCGGCGGCGACGGCCATCCGGGACATGTGGGTGCGCGGCGCCCCGCTGATCGGTGCGACGGCGGCTTACGGCATGGCGCTGGCCATGCGCGAAGACCCGTCGGATGCGAACGTGAGCGCGGCGGCCGAAGCGCTGATGGCGACGCGCCCGACGGCGGTGAACCTTCGCTGGGCCGTGGATGCCATGCAGGCGCTTCTCGTCCCGCTTTCGCCCAATGCCCGCGAGAAGGCCGCCTATATGCGTGCCGCAGATATCTGCGACGAGGATGTGTCGATGTGTTCGTCCATCGGAGACCATGGCCTGCCGCTGATCCACAGGGCATGGGAGATGCGCGGCAAGCCCGACCGGGTCAACGTGCTGACCCACTGCAACGCCGGATGGCTGGCCACCGTCGATTGGGGAACGGCGCTGGCGCCGATATACAAGGCCCATGACGCGGGTATCCCCGTGCATGTGTGGGTCGACGAGACCCGACCGCGAAACCAGGGCGCCAGTCTCACCGCATGGGAGCTGGGAAGGCATGGCGTTCCGCATACGGTGATTGTCGATAATGTCGGTGGCCATCTCATGCAGCATGGACTGGTCGACATGTGCATCACCGGTACGGACCGCACGTCGGCATCCGGCGATGTCTGCAACAAGATCGGGACCTACCTGAAAGCGCTGGCGGCGCACGACAATGGCGTGCCGTTCTATGTCGGGCTGCCGGGACCGACGATCGACTGGACGATCGAGAACGGCGTTCGCGATATTCCGATCGAACAGCGCGACACCGCGGAAGTCACGCACATGACGGGGCGGACGGCCAGCGGGGGCATTGAGACGGTGGAGATCGTCTCCACTGGCAGTGAGGCTGCGAATTTTGCCTTCGACGTCACGCCGGCGCGCCTGGTGACCGGACTCATTACAGAGCGCGGCGTGTGTGCGGCGTCGAAAGACGGTCTCGCCGGGCTATATCCGGAACTGGCGGGCTGAACGGCCTGTCGGGTCAGGAACTGTCCGACCGGCGGACGACACAGTACTGACCGCCTGCTTTCAGCCGTTTGCAGATATCGCTGGCGGTTTTCGCACTCTTGACCCCGACTCCAAGCCGGAGATATCGGCCTTTATTCTTTCCGAGATTGACCTCTGAAACGGCTTTTGACTGGCTTCCGAGCGCCTTGGAGAAGCGTTTTCGCAGGCTGAGCCATCCCCGATCGAGGTTCCGGGACGATTTATACGATCCAAGATGGACAAAATGGCTGAATCCTGACGAATTTTTCGATTTCTGCGCTATCTCAGGCGGGTTCGGGGCGTGATTTGCCGTTTCCTGGGTCCGTTCAGGGCCTTTTGAATCCATTTCCAGTGCCGCGGGTGCGACTGCGGCAAGACGGTAAATCGTGTTGCTGGCGGCTTTCATCTCTGCCGATGACGGCAGCGGCATGGTCATGCCGAGCGCTGCAAGGGATGTCTTTATGTCGAAAATCCGGCGCTGTGCGACTTCGGAAACGGTCCCCGAATAGATAAAATCCTGCCCGCATTGAATCACGGTGGGCATGGAATGCCCGGCCTTGCCCAGGGGGTCCAGAACACGGTAGGCGGCGATACCGCGTCCGGCCAGATCAAGCGCCAGGCCGTAATTCAGCAATGCGCGGGGATGGTTCGGGTTGGCGACAACAAGCTTCTGGCTGGCCGCCACCGCCGCCGTGCCGTCTTTCCGGCAGTAGGCGTCGGCATAGGCGATTGCGTCCATCCGCATCGGGTCTTCCTTGATGCCGGACCCGGCCGCGCTATTCATCGCTGCAGGTTTGCCGGACCCCGTCAATTCGTCCTGTTTCGGCAGGGCGCAGGCGGATAGCCCGAACAGGACGAGGAGCGCCAGCGATTGTATTTTCATGAGCCTGTCCCCCCGAGCGACTGCAGCAGATACCGGCTGTTGCGCGCCTGGGCCGGCCGGGCATTCATCAGGGCGCGGGTATCCGCCGATTTTGTCTGCGCCCGCGCCGGCAGGCGATCCCATATTTCCCGGGCTGCGAGATTGTAGTCGCCGGGTGCTACGAGAATGCTGAGAACGGCCAACTGACCGCCCTTGTTCCGGTGAACGAAATGTATCTCCATAGGAAAGCTGCGATCCGCGACGCGATGCTCGCTCGGCGTGTGAAAATGGAACTGCAACAGATCGTAGCGCTCGTTCCCAAGGGTGATATAGCTGCCTTCGCCGTAATTGGCCTGAACGGTATGGCCATTATTCACGAGATTGATCAGCGATACCTTGTAGTGGATCGAGAGCGGGACGAGATGCGCCGGTTCGGTCGCTTCGAGGTTTATCGGCGATTGACGATGGCCGGCAGAGCAGGTCTTGTAGCTGGTGTTGAGGTCGCCCCAGTGTTCCGGGCCGCCAGCACCCTTGTAGCCCCAGTGCGGCGTGTCGTGTTTCTTCGTTGCATGGGGCGCCATTACGACTTCCCTGGCAGTTTTGGCCGCGGCAGGTTTGTGCGATGGCGTCGATTTCTGGGTCGCGGCTTTTTTGACGGCCGGCGTCTTGCTTTCAGGGTGCGGCGTTTCGTGAGTTGGTTCTTTGTGGGCCGATTCTTTATGGGCAGGGCTCAGCGCCATCGGTTTCCCGGACGGCTTCTGCGCCTCCGCCGCATGGTTTTCCGCTGCATGCTTATCCGGCGCGTGCTCTTGTGCCGCGTGCTGCCCCGCGGCAGGGGCATCGCTATGTCCGTCGGCAGCCTGCGCGGCCGCCGTGCCAAGCAGCAGAATAGCCGCGGCAGTCCGCAGAACGGATAGGTAAAATTTCACTGTCGTCGATCCCCCGAGTAACGTGCAGCAGTATGGCAGTGCGCACTGCACCGACAGAGTTCCCCTTTTTGGTAAATACTTGGTAAACGGCGCGGATTGTTCCGGGACCGACGCCAACATTGGCTTGAGAAAGCACGCGGGTTGGACCACATTGCCCGCCCCGACAAAAGCCAGACGAGAATTTGAACATGAAAAGCAAGTGGTCCGATAAAGCCGCGCGTGCGGCGATCAGAAAATACGCCGCGCAGAACATCGGCGAGGACCTGGCGCTGCGCGTCTACACGACCCAATTGCTCGGCAACGACCCCCGGCTGGTGCTCCACGGCGGCGGGAACACGTCGGTGAAGACCCGCATGGTGGATACCGTCGGTGACGAAATCGATGTGCTCTGCGTCAAGGGCTCCGGATGGGATATGGGCAATATAGAGCCGCCCGGTCTGCCTGCCGTCAGGCTCGATGCGATCCGCAAGCTGCGGACGCTGAAGAAACTGTCCGACGAGGACATGGTCAATTCCCAGCGCGGCGCGCTGCTTGATTCCGCCTCACCCAATCCGTCTGTCGAGACCCTGCTGCATGCTTTCCTGCCGCACAAATTTGTCGATCACACCCATTCCGATGCAATCCTGTCCATTACCGACCAGCCGGATGGAGATCGGATCTGCCGCGATCTCTATGGCGATCGCGTCGCACTCGTCCCCTATATCATGCCGGGATTCGCCCTTGCGCAATCCTGCGCCCGCGTATGGGAGAAACACCCCGGCGTCGAAGGCCTGATCCTGCTGAAGCACGGTATCTTCACCTTCGGCGAGACCGCGCGGGAAGCCTATGAGCGCATGATCGATCTCGTGACCGTGGCGGAGAAGCACCTCGCCAAATCCGGCATGGCCAAATCTTTCATATCCGTGGCGTTGCCGGAGAAAATCGCCTCTGTAGAGGAAATCGCGCCGGTCCTGCGGGGGCTTGTCGCGGATCCGACGCAGGAGGACTGGCGGCGCATGGTAATGGATTTCCGGGAGTCCCCGGCCGCGCTCGCCTATGTGAACGGCAGGGAGGTCGGGACTTACGCGACGGTCGGCCCGGTCACCCCCGATCACGTTATTCGCACGAAGCCGAAGCCGCTGATTCTGCCGGCGCCGAAAAAGGACGATCTTGCCGGGTTTGCAATGGCGGCGGCAAAGGCCGTCGATGCCTACGAAAAGGATTACCAGCGGTACTTCGAGCGCAACAACAGAAAGCTGAAAGACCCGAAAACGGCGCTCGATCCGTTGCCGCGTGTCATTCTGGTCCAGGGCGTCGGGTTATTCGGGCTCGGCAAGTCCGCGAAAGACGCGGCCGTGGCGGCCGATCTCGCGGAGACGACCACGCGCGTGATTGCCGATGCGGAACGTCTCGGGCGATTCCAGTGCATCCCGGAGAAGGATATCTTCGAGATCGAATACTGGTCGCTGGAACAGGCCAAGCTCGGCAAGGCGGTCGAAAAGCCCCTTGCGCGCCATATCGTTGCGGTGACTGGCGGCGGGTCCGGGATCGGCAGGGCGACCGCTGCCGCTTTTGCCCGTGCAGGCGCGGAAGTGGCGGTGCTGGATCGCGACAAGAAAGCGGCGCAGGCGGTGGCGGCCGAAATCGGCGGTATCGCCGTGCAATGCGATGTGACCAAACCCGCTTCCGTAGAACGCGGGTTCGCGGAAATCGTCCGTGCCTTTGGCGGGCTCGATATACTGGTATCGAATGCAGGGGCGGCATGGCAGGGCCGGATCGGCGATGTCGACGAGAAAATCCTGAGGGAGAGTTTCGAGCTTAACTTCTGGGGCCACCAGCGTTGCGCGCAGGCCGCCGTCGCCATCATGAAAGCCCAGGGCACGGGGGGTGCGCTGCTGTTCAATACATCCAAGCAGGCGGTTAATCCGGGGCCCGACTTCGGCCCCTACGGACTGCCGAAAGCGTCGACGCTTTTCCTGTCGCGGCAATACGCGCTCGATCACGGGGCCGACGGGATCCGCTCGAACGCCGTCAACGCGGACCGTATCCGCTCCGGTCTGCTGACCGACGAGATGATTGCGTCCCGCTCGACGGCGCGCGGGCTCAGCGAAGCGGACTATATGGGCGGCAATCTGCTGGGCCGCGAAGTGACGGCGGCTGACGTTGCACAGGCCTTTGTCGATCTCGCTCTGGCGAAAAAGACGACCGGCGCTGTCATGACGGTCGATGGCGGCAACATCGCCGCGGCGCTGCGCTGAACCCGTAAAAAAGCCCTCTCCCGGGAAGGGAGAGGGCTTCTGTCGCGTTTGTACCTGGTTGAATCAGGCGGGCTGACTCAGGCGGCGTGTTCGCCCATCCAGTCCAGGGCGCGGGCGAAGGCGCGTTTTGTTGCGCCTTCGTTGTAGGAATCGCGGTCGTCGCAGGTGAAGCCGTGCCCGGAATCGTCATAAACGTAAAGCGGGCTGTCCTGCAGCGCATCCTTGATTTTCTGAAGATCGTCGAGCGGAATGGCCGCGTCCTTGTCGCCAAAGTGGAACTGCACCGGGCATTTCGGCTTCAGCTCGCCGACTTTGCCAGCGATACCACCGCCGTAGAAAGGCATGGCGGCCGAAACGCCGTCGACCGTGCAGGCGGCGATGTAGGTTGCGTATCCGCCGAAGCAGAAACCGATGACGCTGACCTTGCCCGCGGAAGAGACGGCCTTGACCGCCGCGCTGATGTCCGCGGTGATGAACTCGTCCGTGATCTTGCCACGGGTTTCGCGGCCGATGCCGAAATCGGTTTCATTGTAGCCGAGCTCGATCCCTTTCTCGACGCGGTCGAACAACGCCGGGGCAATTGTCTCGTAGCCCTGTTCGGCGAAGTAATCGACGGTGCGGCGGATCTGGCTATTGATGCCGAAGATTTCCTGAACGACGACGAGTGCGCCTTTTGCCGGGCCGGACGGCGATGCCTTGTAGGCGTCAAGCGTATGTCCGTCGGATGCTGTGAGTGAGATTGTCTCTCCCATAATTCTCCCTTTCTCTGGGTCCCTGATTGAAGTCAAAATACTTTTGGATTTCGCACGGCAGTATCGTTGTCCCCCTGCCGCGGGGGTAACTTAGCGTGCCGGGTCAGACGTTGAAACGGAAAAGGATGATATCGCCGTCCTTGACGATGTAATCCCGGCCTTCCTGGCGCATTTTTCCCGATTCCTTGGCGCCCTGTTCGCCGTTATGGGCGACATAGTCGTCATACCCGATGGTCTCGGCACAGATAAAGCCGCGCGCGAAGTCGGTGTGAATGACGCCTGCCGCCTCGACGGCTTTGCTGTTGCCGGGAATTGTCCAGGCGCGGCATTCCTTGGGACCCGCGGTGAAATAGGTGATCAGGCCTAGCAGTTCGTATCCCGCGCGGATAACGCGCTCAAGCCCGGTGCGCTCGAGCCCGAGACTCTCCAGAAACTCGCGTTTTTCCTCGGGATCGTCGAGCTGGGCGACCTCGGATTCGATCGCGGCGGACACGACCACGCAGGCGGCGTTTTCCGCTGCGGCGCGTTCCGCGACCTTCGCTGTCAGGGCATTGCCCGTAGCGGCGGAGTCTTCGTCTACGTTGCAGACATACATGATCGGTTTTGCGGTCAGCAGCTGCATCTGGTTGAACAGCGTCGCTTCATCCTTGGAAACGTCCATCATGCGCGCCGGTTTGCCTTCTTCGAGAAGCGCGATGGCGCGCTGGACGAGACCCAGCATCGCTTTCGAATCCTTGTCGCCGCCGCGTGCTTTTTTTACCAGCGGATCGACACGGCGTTCCAGGCTTTGAAGATCGGCAAGCATCAGTTCCGTGTCGATCACGTCCGCATCTGCCAGGGGATCGACCTTGCCCGCGACATGCGTGACCTCGTCGCCCTCGAAACACCGGAGCACGTGGGCGATGGCGGCGACTTCGCGGATATGGCCCAGAAACTGGTTCCCCAGTCCTTCGCCCTTGCTTGCGCCGGCAACCAGGCCTGCGATATCCAGGAATTCCAGCTGTGCCGGAACAAGGCTCTTGGATTTTGCCAGTCCGGCGATCACGCCCATGCGTTCATCCGGCACGGATACCCGGCCGGCATTGGGCTCGACCGTGCAAAACGGGTAATTGGCTGCTTCGGCCGCCGCGGTTGCGGTCAGTGCGTTGAACAGGGTCGATTTGCCGACATTCGGCAGGCCGACGATGCCGCATTGAAATCCCATTATTCCTCTTCCTTCTCGGGCTGACCGGGGGGTGGGGCGAGATATGCCACACGCGTCATGAAACCCGCATTGTCGCCTTCAACCAGATACGGAACGGCGTCGGCGACGGCATCTATCGTTCGTTCGACCCACTCCATTTCCGCTTTCGAAAAGTCCGACAGGACATAGTTATGGACGCGCTTCTTGTCACCGGGATGACCGATTCCGATGCGCACCCGTCTGAAGTCCTGGCCGATATGCGATGCTATGCTGCGTATGCCGTTATGGCCCGCATGACCGCCGCCCATCTTGACCCGGACTTTGCCGGGGGCGAGGTCCAGCTCGTCGTAGAAAACCGTCACCTGAAGCGGCCGCAGTTTGTAAAAGCGAACAGCGGACCCAAGAGCGCGGCCGGATTCGTTCATGAAGGTCTTTGGCTTCAGCAGCAGGACTTTTTCGCCGTGAATCGTGCCTTCCGCCACATACGAATTGTGCTTGGACTGGCGCAATTCAAGATTATAGCGGCGGATGATTTCATCCGCCGCCATAAACCCGATATTGTGGCGTTGCCGGGCGTGCTTCGGGCCGGGATTGCCGAGCCCTGCCAAAATCAGCATGGCTTACTTCCGGCTTCAGCTGGCAACAGGGACTGATCAGTCCCCGTCGCTCTCTCCGCCGTCCTCGCCGTCGGCATCGTCGCCGCCGCCGGTTGCTTCGCCGTCTTCGCCTGCAGCACCTTCTTCGCCCTCTTCATCGTCTGTGGGCTCAACAATGACGGTCGGCGCGGCAATTGTCGCAATCGTGAAGTCGCGATCGGTGATGACGAATTCAACGCCTTCCGGCAACATGACCGCGCTGGCATGCATCGAATCGCCGACATCGAGACCGGCAAGCTGAAGGACGAGCTCCGGCGGGATATTGTCGGCCGTGCAGAACACTTCGACTTCGTAACGAACGACGTTGAGCACGCCGCCCGATTTGAGGCCGGGGCTGTCTTCCTCGCCTTCGAAGACCACCGGCACGTTGGCGGTGATTTTCCGCTTGGGATCGAAACGCAGGAAATCGACATGCATCGGGATATCCGATACCGGATGGAACTGAACGTCACGCGGGAGCACGCGATGCTTGGTGCCATCGATTTCGACGTCCACGAGCTGGATAAAGAATTGCGGATTGTCGAGCTCTTTGACGAGCACGCGCCGTTCCAGCGTCAGTAGAACCGGTTCTTCCTTGTTGCCGTAGATAACGGCAGGGACCTGCCCGTCACGACGAGCCTGGCGCGCGGACCCCTTACCTGCGGCCTGTCGCGGCGAGGCGGCAATCGTTCTTACCTCGGCCATGATCTGTCTCCTGTTGATGAATGCGCCGGCCTCCAGGGGTGCCGGATCGCAGCATTTCGGGGCGGCCGCACACCTGTGCAAGCCAACCGAAAACCCCGCCGAACCCGGCGGGGCGCGCGTTTTTAACCGCTCGTGTCGGCCTAGTCAAACGATCTGGAGGGGCATTGCCGCCCCGGGCACCTCAGTCGAACAGGCTGGAGACCGATCGGGCGTCGCTGATGCGGTCGATGGCCTCGCCCATCAGCGGGGCGATGGAAATCTGGTCGATGTTGCTGGCGACCCGGACCGCCTCGGTGCCGAGGATCGAATCCGTGATCACCATGCTTTTGAGCGGCGACGACGACACGCGGCTGACCGCGCCGCCGGAGAGCACGCCGTGGGTGATATAGGCATGGACCGCCTTTGCGCCGGCCTCCATCAGGGCCTCGGTCGCATTGCACAGCGTCCCGCCGGAATCGACGATGTCGTCGACGAGGATGCAGGTCCGGTCCTTCACGTCGCCGATGATGTGCATCACCTCCGAGACG
>JAYOMI010000075.1:9795-16911 GCA_038120765.1 Rhodospirillaceae bacterium | reverse complement strand
ACTGAAAGCCGGAGCAGCCGCCGCCGTCCACCGCAACGCGCAGCATCTGGCCGGTATGCGCGTCTTCCTCGCCAAGCACCTTCAGGCGCTCAACGGCGGAATCGCTGAGGGTGACCATTTTGGCGGCTGAATCGATCTGTCCGTCTGGCATTGTCCGAATTCCGTGATACTGTCACTTCTATTTAGGTTGAAGCATACCTTCCGTCAATCTGCGCGTGCGTCTCATCTGCGATCCGAATGACAGAGAATACACCGTTTTCGTTACATTTTCCCTGCTTTCGACCGATTCCGTTGCAGCCGCCTATGGCCGGGTTTAGGTTGCCGCCATGAACGTTCCGTCCCCTCGTGATTTTGCGCCCGCGCCGTCAGTACAACGGGCACCCTATGCCTGCGACCCGGTGCAGTCCCGGGGACGGGTTTTCGCCGAGCCGGAAAGCCCGACGCGGTCGGTTTTCCAGCGGGACCGGGACCGGGTAATTCATTCCGGGGCATTCCGCCGTCTGAAGCACAAAACCCAGGTGTTCGTGTATCATGAAGGGGACTATTACCGGACGCGTCTGACCCACAGTCTGGAGGTCGCGCAGATCGCCCGCTCGCTGGCGCGCTCTCTGATGCTGGACGAGGACCTGGCCGAGGCACTGGCGCTGGCGCATGATCTCGGACATACGCCTTTCGGTCATGCCGGTGAAGACGCGCTTGACGAGGCAATGGCGCCGCATGGCGGTTTCGACCATAACGGCCAGACATTGCGTATTATCACCTCGCTTGAGGCACGCTACGCTGATTTCGACGGGTTGAACCTCACCTGGGAGACCCTGGAAGGCATCGCGAAGCATAACGGACCGCTGATCGGGGAGGGTATGTCCGGCGAGCTTCCCTGGGCGCTTGCGGAATATACCTCGGAGCACGATCTCGATCTCGATACCTGGCCGGGCGTCGAGGCGCAGGTCGCGGCGATGTCGGACGATATCGCCTATCATTCCCACGATGTCGATGACGGCCTGAGGGCAGGGCTGTTCGCGGTCTCGGACCTTGCAGACGTTCCGATACTGGGGCCGATCCTGCACGACGTTCAGTCCCGCTATCCAGACCTGGAGGAGACACGCCTTATTCACGAGATCGGGCGCCGTCTCATCAACCAGATGGTCAACGATCTGCTGGCAGAGACATCCGGTCGCCTGAAAGACGCGGCGCCGAAATCGCCAGACGATGTCCGGCGGTTCGGCGCGCCGCTGGTCGGCTTTTCGCCGGAAATCGACCGCGCCAACCGGGTCTTGAAGGAATTTCTGTTTGAGCGCATGTATCGCCATTACCGGGTGAACAGGATGACAAGCAAGGCGCGCCGCGTCGTCGCGGATCTTTTCGCGCTCTACGTCGACGAGCCCGAATGTCTGCCGGCGGAATGGCGCATCGGCGCGGAACAGTCGGACAGAACGCTCCGCGCGCGGCACGTCGCGGACTACATTGCCGGTATGACAGACCGTTTCGCGCTGGATGAGCATCGCCGGCTTTACGATTTATACGAAGAGAACAGATGAACGTTTTCAACAGCTACCGCGTGATTATCGAGAAAATCGTCGCTGATATGGCCGCCGCCGGCGACCTGCCGGCCGATCTGCCGCTCGACCGGATTTCGGTGGAGCCGCCGCGCGATCCATCGCATGGCGATATCTCGACCAATGTTGCCATGGTCCTGTCGAAGTCTGCGGGCAAGAAACCCCGCGATCTCGCGGAAATGATTTCGGCACGGCTTTCCGATGCGGATGGCGTTGAAACCGTTGAGATCGCAGGTCCGGGATTCGTGAACCTGCGGCTCGAGACGTCTGCCTGGCAGGCGCAGGTGCGCGATATCCTGGGCAGCGGCATTTCCTATGGCGATGCGGATATCGGCCGCGGCAAAGCGATCAATATCGAGTATGTCTCCGCCAATCCGACCGGGCCGATGCATGTCGGGCATGCCCGCGGCGCGGTGATCGGCGATGTTCTGGCGTCTCTGCTGGGCAAGGTCGGCTACGACGTGACGCGGGAATATTATGTGAATGACGCCGGCGCACAGGTCGATGTCCTCGCGCGGTCGGCGTACCTTCGCTACCGCGAAGCGCTCGGCGAGGATATCGGCGACATTCCGGACGGCCTGTATCCCGGCGACTATCTGGTCCCTGTCGGCAAGGCACTGGCCGACCGGGACGGCGACAAATGGGCGGCCCTCGACGAAGAGCAGTGGCTGCCGGTGGTGCGGGATTTCACGATCGAGGCGATGATGGCCCTGATCCGCGAAGACCTTGCGGTGCTGGGTATAGAGCACAAGCTATTCCGGTCCGAGAAATCCCTGCACGAAGACGGCATGATCGCCGATGTGGTTTCCGTGCTCGAAGGCCGCGATCTGGTCTACTGGGGGACGCTCGAGCCGCCGAAAGGCCAGTTGCCCGACGACTGGGAAGAGCGCGAGCAGTACCTGTTCCGCTCGACCCTGTTTGGCGATGACGTCGACCGGCCGCTGAAGAAGTCCGACGGAAGCTGGACCTATTTCGCCGCCGATGTCGCGTACCATCTGGACAAGTTCCGCCGCGGTTTCGGCGAGATGGTCGATGTCTGGGGCGCTGACCACAAGGGCTACATCAAGCGCATGCAGGCGGCGGTAAAGGCGACTACAGACGGCGAAGGCGTGCTCGATGTGCGCATCTGCAACCTCGTGAACCTGTTCGAGGATGGCGAGCCCGTGCGGATGTCGAAAAGGGCAGGGACATTCATCACTCTGCGGGAGGTCGTGGACCAGGTCGGCAAGGATGTCGTCCGTTTCATGATGCTGACACGCGGCAATGAAGCGCCGCTCGATTTCGATCTGAAACAGGCACTGGATCAGTCCCGCGACAATCCGGTGTTCTATGTGCAATACGCCCACGCGCGGGCATGTTCGGTCATCCGGAACGGTCAGGAAGCCGCAGCCATTGAATCTGTTGACGATTCGAGCCTCGCGGAAGCTGATATGTCCCTGCTTGCGGATGAAGCGGAACTTGCCCTGATTAGGATGCTGGCCGGCTGGCCCAGGCTGGTTGAAGCGGCCGCACAGGCCCGGGAGCCGCATCGGATCGCCTATTACCTGAACGATGTGGCGGCCGGTTTTCACGGCCTCTGGAACAAGGGCAACGAAGACGTCGGCCTGCGGTTTATCATTGCCGATAATGCGGCTCTGACGAAAAGCAGGCTCGCGCTGGTTCGCGCCGTCGCAGTGGTGATTGCGTCCGGACTTGCGGTGATGGGCGTCAAACCGGTTGAGGAGATGCGCTAATGGCTGACGATTTTCGCCCTGACGTAGACGACAGGATCGTGCCCCCCGAGCAGGGGGGCCCCGCGTCCGATAACAGGCGCGGCAAAAAGATCATGACGGGGCTGGTCGCCGTCGCGGCCGTCCTCGGGTTCGGGGTTGTGCTGGTCTATGCCTATAACAAGGGCAAGCAGGAGGGTACCGGCAGCACGCCGCCTGTGATCCTCGCCGAGGAAGGTCCGAGCAAGATCCGCCCCGAGAATCCGGGAGGCATGAACGTTCCCAACCGGGATAAAGAGGTATTCAACCGGCTCGAAGCCGACAGTCAGACGAGCACGGTCGAACGGTTGCTTCCCCCTCCTGAAAAACCGATGACGCCACCCGCGCCGCCGCCCGCGGCAGCACCGGAGGACATGGCGAAAATGGCACCGGCCGCAGGCACGGAAGGTAACGTCGCCGTCCCCCTGTCGCCGCCGGCTGCACCGACGGCCGCAGCGCCGACGGAGACCAAGCCGCTTGTGGCGACACCGCCGAAACCGCCGACACCGCCTCCCGCCGCCGAAAAACCGGCCGCGCCGCCGAAAGAAGTTGCGGCAAAGACGCCGCCGCCGACGCCGGCGGCGAAACCGGCGCCGAAACCTGCCCCGAAACCGGTAGCGAATGCCGGCGCGTATCGGGTCCAGATGGCCTCTTTGAAGTCCCGAGCTGCGGTCGAAAAGAGCTGGGCTGCGCTGAAACGCCGGCATGCCGACCTGCTCGGAAATCTGCAACTTGATATTCAGTCCGTCCAGTTGAGTGGCGGGCGGGGTACCTTTTACCGCATGCAGGCAGGGCCACTGGCGTCGCGCGCCCAGGCGAATGCGCTGTGCGCAAGTCTGAAGAGCCGAGAGCAGGGCTGCATCGTTGTCCGACGCTGATCGGAACGCGCCTGCAGCAGTCGTTTTCGGTTGCGCTGGAACGGAACTGTCCGCGGACGAACGGGTTTTGTTCCGCAATGCCGACCCGCTCGGCTTCATCCTGTTTGCCCGAAATATCGATACGCCGGACCAGGTCCGGCGTCTGACGGCAGACCTCCGCGCTTCGGTCGGCCGCGCCGACGCGATTGTCATGATCGACCAGGAGGGGGGCAGGGTGCAAAGGCTGCGTCCTCCCCATTGGGACGATTACCCGGCGATGCAGGCAATCGGCGCCAGGGCGGCTGCGGATCCTGACGGGGCGACTGAATGCGTGCGGCTGACCTACCGGCTGATCGCGGATGACCTGAGGGCGCTCGGGATCGACGTGGACTGCGCGCCGGTCCTTGATCTGCCCGCGCCTGACGGCCACGAGATTATCGGCGACCGGGCGTTTTCCGATGATCCGGACATCATCGCGCGTCTCGGACAGGCCTGTTGCGACGGGCTTGCGGCGGGCGGCGTGATGCCGGTCATAAAGCATATACCGGGACATGGGCGCGCGACCGCCGACAGCCATCTGGAACTGCCGCATGTCGCAACCGAAAGGCCGATCCTGGAAGCGACCGATTTCGCGCCTTTCCGGGCGCTGCGCCATGCGCCGGCGGGCATGACGGCACATATCGTCTATGACGACCTGGATGCCTCGAATCCCGGAAGTTCGTCTTCAATTATCGTCTCGGAAATCATACGCGGCCATATCGGTTTTGACGGTCTGCTGTTCTCCGACGATATCTGCATGAAGGCCCTCGAGGGATCTTATGCGTCGAGGGTGACGTCGGTGCTGGATGCCGGTTGCGACGTCGCACTGCATTGCGACGGCAATTTCGAGGACATGGTCTCTATTTCCGGGACATGTCCGCGGATGCGTCCGGACTCCATGGTCCGGCTGGAAGCAGCAATGCCGTCCGCAGCCGATTCGCAAACGATCGACCGTGATGCCGCGAAACGGCGGATTTCAGCGTTTCTGGCAGACTAGGAGCGGCCAAATTCGACAGTCGCTCCGTTGGTCCGGGTCGTTTTGAACCGTATACTTCAAAGCTTGTAAAAATCGCGTCCCGTCGCAGGAGTAAATGGATCGCATGGCCGATCAGGTAGATACGTTCGAGGAAGAACCCGTACGGGAAATGTACGATCTGGTTCTTGATCTCTATGGATTTGAAGGACCCATCGATTTGCTGCTGACCCTTGCGCGCCAGCAGAAGGTCGACCTCGCGAAAATGTCGATCCTTAAACTTGCCGAGCAGTATCTTGCGTTTATCACGGCGGCGAAACAGCTTCGCCTCGAGGTCGCGGCCGACTACCTCGTGATGGCGGCCTGGCTTGCCTACCTGAAATCGCGGCTCCTTCTGCCCGCCACACCGGACGATGAAGAAGCGAGCGGGCCGGAACTTGCAGAGGCGCTGACGTTTCAGCTGCGACGGCTCGATTCCATGCGCGAGGCTGGAGAGAAACTGCTGGTTCTGCCGAGGCTCGGGCGCGATGTGTTCCGGCGGGGCGACCCCGAAGGGATGGAAGTCGTCCGGACCGCTGTTTATGAGATTTCGCTTTACGAATTGCTGAAGGCGTATGGCGACAACCGCCGGCGGGCCACGGGATCGCATCTGACGATCGAGGCATCGCAGCTGTATTCCCTGAGCGATGCGATCGAGCGGCTGCGCGGGGTGATGGGCGAGGTCCGGGACTGGACGTCGCTCAGCAACTTTCTGCCGGAGGATCTGCGCGACGGTCTCTTTATGCGGTCTGCGGTTGCATCGACCTTTGCGGCCAGTCTGGAGATGGTGAAAGAGGGCAGGGCGGATATCCGCCAGTCCAGCGCTTTCGGTCCGATATTTATCAAGGGGAAGGAGGCCGCCGCAAATGGTTGAGCTAGCCCAGGAAATCGTTGAAGAACGTGAGGAATCGGCTGTCGAGGAGATGGCCGGAGAAACAATCGCCGAACACGGCGGATCCGCGGAAAACCGGCAGGAACCGGATGCGTTGGCGGAAACGGATGTGGATCCGGATGTCGGGGGCGATGAAGCTTTTGGCGAAGGTGTCAATGACGGCGATGAAGGCGGTGATGAGTACGACGCGCCGGAGACACGCGATCTGACCCAGGAAACACGGATCGTCGAGGCATTGTTGTTTGCGGCGACGGAACCGGTCAGCACTGATTTTCTTGCCGAGCGCCTGCCCGAAGGCACCGATATCGGTGCGATCCTCGAAGACCTTCAGGCGGTGTATGCGAGCCGGGGCGTGAATGTCGCCCGTGTGGCAGGCAAATGGGCGCTGCGAACGGCCGAAGACCTGTCTCCGCATCTGCGGATCGAGCGAAAGGTGAGCCGCAAGCCCTCCCGCGCGGCGGTCGAGTCCCTGGCGATTATTGCCTATCACCAGCCGGTCACGCGTAGCGAGGTTGAAGAGATCCGCGGTGTTTCGGTCAGCAAAGGCTCGTTCGATGTGCTGCTGGAAGCCGGCTGGATCAAGCCGGTCGGACGCCGCCGGACGCCCGGCAGGCCGACGACCTGGGGAACGACACCGGTCTTTCTCGAAGAATTCGGTCTCGATTCACTCGCGGATCTGCCGGGAATCGATGAACTGAAAGCATCCGGCCTGCTGGATACGCGTCCCGCCGGAACAATTATCGGCGATACCGGGGAGATGTATGTCGGCGCCGAGGTGGCAGGCGCGCCCGAGGATGATGAACCCGAGGCGCTGGCGGAGGAAGACGACGGCGGCGCTCCGAGCCTGGATGACGCCGCCGGGGACGAAGAGTCCGGGGATGACGAAGCGGATCAGGCTGCGCTGGAAGCGATTGCCGAACTGGAGGATGAAGCCGAGCAGGACGCGGCGGACGTCGAGGGGACGGAATACGACGAGGAAGTGGGGGCAGATGAGGAAGAGTACTATTCCGAC
>JAYOMI010000075.1:2671-9785 GCA_038120765.1 Rhodospirillaceae bacterium | reverse complement strand
TGAGCCTGATGCCCGTCACGACTGATCCGATCGGGCCGCATCTCTGAAATCGGGTTGCGGCCTGCATTCTTAATTTGCTATTGCGATGCGCTCGCAATAGCTTCCGCGGACCATGACCATTCAAACTGACGGCGATCATAGAGATTCAGGTCTCGCAGTCACCGGACTAAGCCATTCCTTCGGTCCGCAGCAGATACTGAAAAATATCATTCTAAATGTAGCACCGGGGGAAATCCTGTGTCTGCTGGGCCCGTCCGGCTGTGGAAAGACGACGACACTTCGTCTGATTGCCGGCCTCGAGGAGCTTCAGACCGGACGGATATCGTGGAACGACGTGGTGCTTGCCGAGCAGGGGCTTAATGTCCCGCCGGAAAAGCGTGAGGTCGGCCTTCTGTTCCAGGATTTCGCGCTTTTTCCGCATCTGACCGTCGCCGAGAACGTGGCGTTCGGCCTCAAGGGGCTCGGTGCGGAAGAACGCGATGCGCGCGTGCACGAGGTGCTCGATCAGGTGGGCATGTTACGATATGCGTCGAAATACCCGCATTTCCTGTCGGGCGGGGAACAGCAACGCATAGCGCTGGCGCGTGCGCGGGCGCCAAGGCCGAGAATTTTTCTTCTCGATGAGCCGTTCTCGAACCTGGACACGCGGCTTCGGAACCAGCTTCGCGACCTGTGTCTGCATGTGCTCAAGAAATCCGGTTCGTCGTCTCTGATCGTCACCCACGACCCGGAAGAGGCAATGTTCATGGGCGACAAGGTCGCGGTTATGCGGGATGGCGAAATAATCCAGATCGGACCACCGGAAGAGCTTTATTTCAGGCCCAACAGCGCTTTCGTTGCGGGCCTTTTCGGGGAAGTGAACGAAATAACGGGTCGCGTGGTTGACGGTCATGTTGTCACACCGCTCGGCCGGGTTTGTGCGCCGAATCTGAATGAGGGGGTGGAGGTCGATGTCCTGGTCCGTCCCGAAGCGCTTCATGTTTCGGACGGTTCCGACCGCACGGCGGTGGCCAGTGTGATTACGTCGCGGCTGCTCGGGCGCTCCAGTCTGCTGCATCTCAGCGTCCCCAACGGGGAGGATGGCGGGCTGCATCTGCATTCGCGGGTGCCGGGCCGCCTGCTGCCGCCGGAGGGCTCGTCGGTGGGGCTGGCGCTCGACGAGCAGAATGTTTTCGTGTTTCCAAAGGAATAGAAAAGGCTGTCGCCCCTTTTTATTGCAGTGCGAGAGCCTTTCTGCGATTATCCGCGCCACATCAACGGATAATGAACAGGAGCATCTCGCATGGGGAGCTTCAGTATTTGGCACTGGGTCATCGTTTTGGTCGTCGTGCTCGTACTTTTCGGCGGCGGCGGCAAGCTGTCCCGTATCATGGGCGACGCGGCCCGCGGCATAAATGCCTTCAAAAAAGGCCTTAAAGAAGACAAGCCGGACGGCGACGTGGCGGTGACGCCGGACAAGTCGCTCAATGCGGATAGTGGAGACGCGGTTTCAGACAGCGTCAAGAAAGACGAAGCCGCCAAAAGCTAGGGCTTCGTCACAATAGGTTTTGTGAAGAAGGGCGCGCGCCGCCATGCTGGACATCGGCGGATGGGAATTCCTCCTGATTGCCATTCTCGGGATCATTATTATCGGTCCCAAAGAACTTCCGGGTGCTATCCGGACGGTGACCATGTTCATGCGCCGGGCGCGGGAACTCGCGCGGGACTTTCAGTCAGGCATAGAGGAGGTCGCGCGTGAGGCCGAACTCGATAAACTGACGGACGACATCAAGGAAATTGCCGCTGACGGTACAGGCGCAGGCGCTCTGCGGGACGAATTGCAGGGCGTGGTCGATCCGGACGGAACGCTCGCCCAGGCGATGGATTATGACGCCGACTGGACCGACGACGACCTGATCGATTACGACGATCCCGAGTTCGCCGACGACAAACGCATCGGGGCGCCCGGGCAGAAGGACAAAGCCGCCGCCGAGGACAGGAAACCTGCCGCCGAAAACGTCACGGACGTCGACAATGTCCAATCTGCCGGATCGGCGACAGATACACCTGCAGATACGGCGCCCGCGGATGGACAGACGGATGCGACGGATGCCGCGCCCGAATCCGCGAAAAAGCCCGACGGGGCATCATGACTGAAAAAATAGCAGGCGAAACCGCCACCGGCGATGAGGATGAAGGCGGCAAGAAAATGCCGTTGCTTGATCACATGGTCGAGCTCCGCACCCGTCTGATATACAGTTTCCTTGCGTTTTTCGTGCTCTTCCTCGTGAGCTTTTATTTCGCGCAGGAGATATACGATTTTTTCGTGCGTCCGCTCGCGCGCGCGATGGATGGCCGCGAAGGCGCGCGGATGATCTTTACGGCGCTGTACGAGCCGTTTCTCGCCCAGATCAAGGTCGCATTTTTCACGGCATTGTTCCTCGCTTTTCCGGTGATTTCGATCCAGCTCTGGATGTTTGTCGCACCGGGGCTCTATAAGAACGAGAAAGGCGCGTTTCTGCCATTTCTGGTCGCGACGCCGATCCTGTTTTTCCTCGGCGGCGCGCTTGTCTACTATTTCATTATGCCCCTGGCATGGGAGTTCTTTCTGAATTTTCAGACTGCGGGCGGTGACGGGAATCTGCCGGTCCAGGTCGAACCGAAGGTCGACCAGTATCTCTCGCTCGTTCTCCGTCTGATATTTGCGTTCGGCATCGCGTTCGAACTGCCGGTCCTGCTGATCCTGCTGGCCAAGGCCGGGATCGTGACGTCAGCGGGGCTGGCGGCCAAGCGGCGCTATGCGATCGTCGGCGTGTTTATCGCCGCGGCGATCCTGACGCCGCCGGATGTTATCAGCCAGATCGGGTTGGCGATCCCGATTATCATCTTGTACGAGGTGTCCATTATCGGTGCCCGGATGATCGAGAAACGGCGGGCAAAAAATGCGGCTGACGAAGGTCTTGACGATTTCGATGACGCAGAGGGTGGCGATCCTGATCCGGACCCGGATAGAGAGACAGCAGAGCCCAATCGCTAAAGTGACTGTTGTTGCGCCTGAATTTCGGTTTCATAACTAAGAACAGAAGAACATGCTCGATATCAGATGGATTCGCGAAAACCCCGATGCCTTCGATGGTGGCCTTGCACGCAGGGGACTGCCTCTGCTCTCCGCGCAGGCCCTCGAAATCGACGCCGCGAACCGCACGACGACAACCGAACTGCAGGACCTTCAGACCCGGCGCAATGAAGCGTCGAAGCAGATCGGAGCCCTGAAAGGGAAGGGCGAGGACGCGTCGGCGCAGATGGCCGAGGTCGCGGCGATCAAAGACAGCATGACTGCCCTGGAAGACCGCCAGAAAGAGACGCTCGCGGCCTTGCGCAGCCTTCTGGAAAGCGTGCCGAATATCCCGGGCGATGACGTCCCCGATGGCGAGGACGAGGACGACAACGTGGAAATCCGGCGTGTGGGTGAAAAGCCCGCCTTCGATTTCGACGTCCGCGATCACGTCGATATTGGCGAGCGCCTCGGCCTGCTCGACTTTGAGGCGGCGTCCAAGCTCTCCGGCTCACGATTTGTCGTCACCCGGGGGGCGCTGGCCCGGATGGAGCGCGCGCTCGCTGCGATGATGCTCGACCTCCATACGGACGAATTCGGCTACACCGAAGTAAACCCGCCCCTGCTGGTGCGCGATGACGCGGCCTATGGCACAGGCCAACTCCCGAAATTCGAGGAAGACCTCTTCAGGACCACGACGGACCACTGGCTGATCCCGACCGCCGAAGTTCCGCTTACCAATCTGGTTGCCGGCGATATTCTCGACGAATCCGCGCTGCCGCTCAGGTTTACCGCGCATACGCCCTGTTTCCGGTCGGAAGCGGGCGCTGCGGGCAAGGACACTCGGGGCATGCTGCGTCAGCATCAGTTCACAAAGGTGGAGATGGTCAGCATCTCCCATCCCGATAACTCGGCCGAGGAACACGAACGCATGACGGCGTGCGCCGAAGAGGTGCTGAAGCGTCTCGGCCTGCATTACCGGGTGGTTGTCCTGTCGACGGGGGATCTCGGGTTTTCGGCGCGGAAGACATACGATATCGAGGTCTGGCTGCCGGGCCAGGACCGTTACCGTGAAATCTCCAGCTGTTCCAATTGCGGGGACTTTCAGGCGCGGCGGATGAATGCCCGCTACCGGCCGGAAGAGCGCAAGGGTACCGATTTCGTGCATACGCTGAACGGCTCCGGGCTTGCCGTCGGACGCACCCTGATCGCGGTGATGGAAAACTACCAGCAGGCGGACGGCTCGATCCGGGTGCCCGATGCATTGAAACCTTATATGGGCGGTATCGAGGTCATAGCACCGGCGGCATCCGTCTGATGGACCTGCGCCGGATGCGGATTCTGGTGTCGAATGACGACGGCATCAATGCGCCCGGCATCAAGGTTCTCGAAAAAATCGCGAAAAAGCTCTCCAACGACGTCTGGATCGTCGCGCCCGAGAGCGAACAGAGCGCCTCCGGTCATTCCCTCACCCTGACGCTGCCGCTTCGTGTCCGCCGGATTTCGCGGCGGAAGTTCGCCGTGAACGGCACGCCGACGGACAGCGTGCTGCTGGGGGTCCAGAACATCATCACAGGAAAGCGCCCTGATCTTGTGCTCTCTGGCGTCAATGCCGGTGGAAACCTGGGCGAGGACGTCACCTATTCAGGGACCGTGGCAGCGGCGATGGAGGGGGCTCTTCTGGGCATTCCATCCATCGCGCTCAGCCAGGTGCGGGTCTATGGCGAAAACGTGCGCTGGGGCGCGAGCGAGCATCATGCGGAGGGGGTGATCCGGAAACTCGCGTCAGAGGAATGGCCGCGCAACGTGTTGATCAATGTCAATTTTCCAGACCTGCCGCCGGGGGACGTCGGGCCTGCGGAGATCACCGTTCAGGGCCGCCGCAAGATTGGCGACGCCGTTACCTCCGGACGGGACCCGCGCGGCCACGATTATGTCTGGATCGGCACAGACCGGGACGAGGATCCATCTTTCAAAGGCTCGGACCTGAAGGCAGTCAACGAGGGCCGAATTTCAATCACGCCGCTTTGTCTCGATCTCACTCATCGCCGCAGCATGGCGCAGTTGGGGAAACTGTTCCCATGACGCTGGAGGCGAACCGGATTCGGCTGATCATGGAACTGAGGGGCCAGGGCATCACGGACGCAAAGGTGCTAGGCGCTATCGAACGGGTGCCACGGGAAGTCTTCGTGCCGGATACGTTCAGGGATCAGGCCTACGAAAACATGGCGCTGCCAATCGGCAGCGGCCAGACGATCAGCCAGCCAGCGGTTGTGGCCTTCATGACGCAGGAACTTAAAATCGGCCCCCGGATGAAGGTGCTGGAAATCGGCACCGGCTCGGGATACCAGGCGGTTGTCCTCGCGAAACTCTGCCGGCGTCTTTACACGATCGAACGTCACCGGGAGTTGTTGCTGGAGGCGGAAAAGAAGTTCCGGGAACTCCGGGTCAACAATATTACGACCAAGGTCGGCGACGGTACGAAAGGTTGGCCCGAACAGGCGCCGTTCGACCGCATTATTGTGACGGCGGCCGCGACGCGTGATGTGCCGCACGCTCTGCTGGAGCAACTCGCGCCCGATGGTGTGATGATCGCGCCCATGGGCGACACCGCGCGGGATCAGCATCTTTACCGGTTCAGCTTCGATGACGAAGGCAATCTCAAGCGCGAGAAAATGTGGCCGGTGCGCTTTGTCCCGCTGATCGGCGACGATACGGGAAAAGCTTCCGGTTGATGTTGCCGGTGAGCGAACCTAGTTTGTCGGTCATGAGTCGAAACTTGCTCGCATACCGACGGTTGGGGGTTGTCATGGGGCTTATGCTCGTTCTGGCGGCGTGCGGACAGCGTGTCGGCTATGCTCCCGTGATTAACGGTGCAACGGGCGAGCGTGTGGGCAATACGCCGGCCCCGGTCAACCTGCCGGGCTCTGTCACCGTGCAGCGCGGAGATTCTCTGTATAAGATTTCACGCCGATACAATGTGCGGCTCCGGGCGTTGATCGACGCGAATAATCTCAGCCCCCCGTATACGATATTCCCTGGTCAAAAACTGAGTATGCCCGCGACCGGGGGACATATCGTCGTCCGCGGCGATACGATCTATCAGATCGCCCAGCGCTACGGGGTGGAGCCGGGGGCGATTGTCCGTCTGAACAAAATTTCGCCGCCCTATCGGCTGGAGGTCGGACAACGGCTCGTGCTGCCTGGCGCAACCTCCGCCTCCGCCGCCCCCGTCACCGGACAGACAGCCGCCAGAGAAGTCAGCAGCGCTGTACCTTCCGATGCGCAGTCGGCGCCGCCGAGACCGGCCACCCGCGCGACCCGGTCCCGGTCGGTATCGGCGCCGCCCCCCCGCCGGGTGCTGCCGGAGAAGCGGGTAGAGGCGAAACGGGGACCGTCTACATCCCGGCTGGTGACGCCGCCGCCCAGTAGTGGCGGGTTCATATGGCCCGTAAACGGCCGCGTTCTGTCACGGTTCGGCGCGCTTGGGAAAGGTCTCCAGAATGACGGCATCAATATTCAGGTGCCGCGCGGAACCCCCGTCCGGGCCGTGCAGAACGGCGTGGTCGCCTATTCCGGCAATGAATTGCGGGGTTTCGGCAATCTTCTGCTGATCAAGCATTCGGGCGGCTGGATCTCGGCCTATGCCCATAACGACCAGCTGCTGGTCAAGACCGGCGACCGGGTGGGGCGCGGGCAGGTGATATCAAAGGTCGGCAGTACGGGAAGCGTCGACAAGCCGCAGCTTCATTTCGAATTACGGCGTCAGAACCGGGCCGTCGACCCCGAACGATATCTTGGCAGACAGACAGCCCGCCTGGAGCAATAGCATTCCGAGATAGCGGACGGCGTCAGTCCAGCTGTTTTTTCTGGCGGCCGGCAAGGTCCTGGATGTATTGCCAGGCGACGCGTCCTGAGCGTGCGCCGCGGGTCATGGACCATTCGATCGCTTCTGCCCGCAGGGTCTTCTGATCGATATCGAGACCGTAGCGCGCGACATAGCCGTCGAGCATTTCGAAAAACGTGTCCTGATCGCAGTTATGAAACCCGAGCCAGAGCCCGAAGCGGTCGGACAGGGAT
>JAYOMI010000075.1:0-2608 GCA_038120765.1 Rhodospirillaceae bacterium | reverse complement strand
GCGTAGAAGAGCACATTCTTCGGGCGTCCTTCGATGCCGCCTTCGAGCATGGCTTTGAGAGACTTGTAGGTGGTGTCGTCCGCATCGAAGGACAGGTCGTCGCAGAATAATATGAACCGGCGCGGACTTCCGCGCAGCACGGCGAGCAGACGGGGCAGGGAGGACAGGTCCTCCCGGTGGATTTCGACCAGTACCAGCCTGCCCCCGGTTTCCGCGGCGATCGTGCCATGAACGGCTTTTACCAGAGAGCTTTTGCCCATTCCCCGGGCGCCCCATAGCAGGGCGTTATTTGCGGGATACCCCCCCGCAAAGCGGCGCGTATTGTCGAGAAGGGTGTCGCGGGACCGGTCAATGCCGATCAGTTGTTCGATATCGAGACGGTTTATCTCGGCGACGGGCTCCAGCCGGGCGGTCTCCGCATGCCATGTGAAGGCGTCTGTGTCGGCCGGAATATCGGTGGTGGAGGCTTTCGGTGCAATTCTGTCCAGCGCATCGGCAATGCGGGTCAGCAACGCGGTCGTATTGCTATCAGTCATATCGATGAACATTCCGGCTGGAAAACGGCGCGCGACACTATCACATAGGCCTGATCGGTCAATTGGCCGCGGCTGTGAACGCGTAAACGGTTGCAAGCTGTTGGGGGACCGTTATATTCCCGCAACTTTCTGTCAATGGGGATAAAATCATGTTTGTTTCACCGGCTTGGGCGCAAGGCGCCGGCGGGGGAGGTCTCGACGGCCTCGGTGGCCTGCTTCCGCTCGTTCTTATCTTCGTCGTTTTCTATTTTCTTCTGATCCGTCCTCAGCAGAAGAAGGCCAAGGAACACCGCGAAGTTCTGGCCAACCTGCGTCGCGGCGACAGGATCGTTACGAATGGCGGTCTGCTCGGCACGATCACGCGAGTCCCCAATGACACCGAGTTGATGGTCGAAATCGCCGACGGCGTCAAAGTGCGCGTCCTTCGCGGAATGGTGGCCGAAAGCCTCAGCAAGTCCGATCCGGCGCTCGCGAAGTCGAAAGACAAGGGTAAAGACAGCGATCAGGACGATTCCGATTACGACGAAGACGGCCCCGATCAGGATCAGCCGGAAAACGAAGCGGAAGCAAACGAAGATTCTGAAAAGAAATCCTGATAGTTTCCCCTTTTATCTGACCAACAACCGGTAAGCATTCTCGCGCATGGTTTATTTCGCCAAGTGGAAAATCGTCCTCGTCGCCATTGTCACGGTTCTGGGGATCGCCTCCGCGTTTCCCAATTTCCTGTCAGAAGAGGATGCGGCAGCGCTGCCGGGGTTCCTGCCCAATAAGCAGATCAATCTGGGACTCGACCTCCAGGGCGGCTCGCATCTGCTGCTTGAGGTCGATGTCGCGGCGGTACAGTCCCAGCGCCTTGAGGGACTCGTCGATGCCGTACGTGACGGCATGCGGCGTGGAACGCCGCGTATCGGCTATCGGCGACTGGGCGTTCGCGGCGAATGTATCGGTTTCGATCTGCTGAGGGACGAGGACATGTCCCGTGCGCGCGAGATCGTGCGGGCGCTTGATACCAACACGTTCGACCCGCAGCTTGAAATCAATACCGACGGGTTGATCGTCACAGTCTGCCCGACCGTGACGGGGCAACGGGAGATTCTGTCGTCTGCGGTTCAGCAGTCGATCGAGATCGTCCGCCGCCGTATCGATGAGCTCGGCACGCGCGAGCCGACGATTCAGCGTCAGGGGTCCGATCGGATCCTCGTACAGGTACCGGGCCTCGACGACCCGGAGCGGCTGAAAGAGCTGATCGGCACGACGGCGAAAATGACCTTCCACCTTGTCGATCAGACAAATTCGGCGGCTGCGAGCTGCGGGCCGGGCCTACGCCGCCCGCCGGGGACGGTGTGCCTGCCGTCACAGGACGAAATGGATGCCGGCAACAATCCGATCATGTATCTGGTCAAGCGGCGGATTATGGTGGATGGCGAAAACCTCGTCGACGCGCAGGCGACGTTCCAGGATGGCCAGGCGGTTGTGTCCTTCCGGTTCGATTCGGTCGGCGCGCGGCGTTTCGGCGATGTCACACGTGAAAATGTAGGCCAGCCTTTCGCCATCGTGCTTGATCAAAAGGTCATTTCAGCGCCCGTCATCCGGGAGCCCATTCTGGGCGGCAATGGCGTTATTTCAGGCAACTTCACCATTAATTCCGCACAGGATCTGGCGTTGCTGCTGCGTGCAGGTGCTTTGCCCGCGCCGTTGACAGTGCTTGAAGAGCGCACGGTCGGTGCCGAACTTGGCGCGGATTCCATCGCGGCCGGCGAGTTCGCCAGCGTGCTGGCAATCGTGCTGGTTATTATTTTCATGGCGGCGGCCTATGGCCTGTTCGGCTTCATGGCCGATGTCGCGCTGATCCTGAATATCGTGCTGATCGCGGCCGTCCTGTCGATGCTGCAGGCAACGCTTACATTGCCCGGCATTGCGGGCATCGTACTGACCATCGGCATGGCGGTGGACGCGAACGTGCTGATATTCGAACGAATACGGGAAGAAGCGCGGAACGGCCGAACCCCGATATCCGCCGTCGATGCAGGGTATTCGCGGGCGCTGACCACGATCATCGATGCGAATATCAC
>JAYOMI010000074.1:0-17283 GCA_038120765.1 Rhodospirillaceae bacterium | reverse complement strand
CCTTTGAAGAAGGAAAACACCAGCGATGCCGTCGAGAATATAGCCGCGCGCTCCGGCGGCATGTTCAGTTCGAAAAGGGTATAGATCAGAACCGCGAAGGGCAGAATGAAATGCCAGCCGTCCCGGAGGACCTCCACCGCCCGCGGCAGGGTGACGTCGACGAACTTGATGTTGTCCTTCGCGGCGATCAGATCGACCTGTATGAAGACCGCGAAATAATACAGGAGCGAAGGCACGATCGCTGCGATGACGATCTCCGAATAGGGAATTTCCAGCATTTCCGCCATCAGGAAGGCTGCCGCACCCATGATCGGCGGCATGATCTGGCCGCCGGTGGAGGCAATGGCCTCGATCGCCCCCGCATCCCGGGCCGAGTAGCCGGCCTTGCGCATCAGCGGGATGGTCATGATTCCCGTTGTGACCACGTTGGAGACAGCGGTGCCGGAGATCGTTCCGAACAAGGCCGAGGCAACGACCGAGATTTTGGCGGCGCCGCCGCGGCGGTGACCGACGGTCGCCATGGCAAGGTCGGTAAAAAACTGCCCGCCGCCGGCCTTGAACAGCACCTGACCGAACAGAATAAACATCACGACGATCGTCGTGCCCACCTGCAGCGGAATGCCGAACAGAGCATTCGGATTGAAGCCCATATTCACGGCAAGTTTCCACAACTCGGTCTTGGATCCGACCAGTTGCCCCGGGATCAGATGGCCCAGCGGCGCATAGACGATGAACACCAGGGCTATGAAAAGCATGATATAACCGGCCGAACGACGCAGTCCTTCGAGGATAAGGACCATCAAGACCGCGCCGATACCGATTGCAAGATCGGTGCTTTCGGCCCAGCCGAATTCCTTCAGATATAGAAAGTTCGACCCGACATAAAACAGCAGGGCGAGGGCGACGATACTCAGCAATACGTCATACCAGGGCACACGGCCTTCTTCGCTCCGGTTGATCCGCACCGACAGAAAGACGACAGCCAGGCAAAATCCCATGATGAACGCGTAGTATTGCTCGGGAACAAATGCGAAGCCGAGAAATTCAAAGAAATCGACATTCCACAGCAGCGCGGCGAAAGTCATGATGGCTGCGAGGCCGCGCCACGCAGTTTGCGCCCAGGGCTGCATTCTGAAGTCTCCCAATTGTACGGCGTTTGTTCTATTTTTCGCCGGAAGCTGATTTGCGCACATCATATCGAAATTGAGAACGCTGCCAAGCGGACATAAAAGGAAGCACAAATGGAACAGGCAATTACCTTCAATTCCGGCGATCTGAGGCTCTCCGGTATCGTCCACACGCCGGACGACCTCAAACCGGGCGAGACGCGTCCCGCGATCTGCGTGCTCCATGGGTTCGGCAGCAACAAGGAAAGCACCAGCTGCACCTGGCCTGCGCGGACTTTCTGCGATTGGGGATACATCACGCTGCGTTTTGACATGCGGTGCTGCGGCGAGAGCGAGGGCGAGAAAAACCACATCAACTGCCTTGAACAGGTCGAGGACACGAAAGCAGCGATCACCTATATGCAGGGTAGGGATGATGTGGATTCCGACCGTATCGGCTTGATCGGATCAAGCTTTGGCGCGGCTGTAACGGTGTACACAGCCGGCGTCGATGAGCGGGTTGCAGCGGCGATCTCATCCGGTGGCTGGGGCGACGGTGCGCGAAAATTCCGCAATCAGCACGTAGGCGAGGAAGCCTGGACGAAATTTACCGACATGATGGAACGGGGCAAGAAGCATCGGGCAGAGACCGGAGAGCCCTTGATGGTCCCGCGCTACGATATCGTGCCGATGCCTGAACATCTGCGTACGAACCTTGCCCCGGGTTCGGTGATGATGTTCCCGGCGGATACCGCGATCAGCATGTACGAATTCGTCGCGGACGACGTTGTCGGAAACATTTCCCCGCGCCCGTTGCTGCTGCTCCACAGCTCGGAAGATTCCGTGACGCCGACGGAACAGTCGGTCGAAATGTTCAAACGGGCGGGTCATCCCACCGATCTTCACCTGATGGCCGACGTCGATCATTTCATGTTCACCGAGGACGATCCCCGCGTCGTTGCCGTTCTGCGCGAATGGCTGGGCCGGTATTTCCCTTTGTCCGCATAGAAAACGACTGCGGCCTGCCCCTGATCCCGGACTCGGGTCGGGCAGGGCCGCCCGGCACCTTCAGACTTACAGGAGCGAAGATCGCATCTCCATGACCAATACCCATTATCCGCATCTTTTCGAACCGCTGGCCCTTGGTGCTACGACGCTGAAAAATCGCATTATCATGGCGTCGATGCATATGCGGTTCGAGCTGATGGACCGGCCGACGGAGCGGGCAGCCGCTTTCTATGCCGAACGGGCCCGTGGCGGAGCATCGCTCATCGTTACAGGCGGTTGCGCGCCAAACCCGGTCGGCGTGATGGATGCGGACGCGCATTTTCTCAATTCGCCGGCACAGCTGGATGAGCATCGCGCCATCCCGGCGGCGGTCCATGCCGAGGGTGGTAAAATTGTATTGCAGATACTTCATGCCGGCAGATACGCGAAGGTCGACGATCTCGTCGGACCGTCGGATATCCCGGCGCCGATCAACCCGCGCCAGGTCCACGCGCTGACGACCGGGGAAGTCGAGCAGACGATCGCCGACTTTGTGAACTGTGCGGAACTTGCCCGGGAAGCCGGGTATGACGGCGTCGAGATCATGGGATCGGAAGGTTATCTGATCACGACGTTCTGCGCAGAACGCACGAACAACCGCACGGATGAATGGGGCGGTTCCTTTCAGAACCGCATCAGGTTCCCGATCGAAATCGTTCGCCGGACGCGCGAAAAGCTCGGCAAAGACTTTATCATTCTCTACCGCATATCGGCGCTGGATCTGGTGGATGGTGGTCTCACGGGCGAAGAGACAGAATTTCTCGCGCGAGAGATTGAGAAAGCCGGTGCTGATATTCTGACGACCGGGATCGGATGGCATGAAGCCCGCATACCGACCATCGCCCACATGGTGCCGCGTGGCGGTTGGCGACACGCGGCAAGACGTATCAAACAGGCAGTGAATATACCCGTCGCGGCAACCAACCGGATCAATACCCCGGAGACGGCGGAAGAAATGCTGGCCGATGGGGATGCCGACATCGTTGCTCTTGGGCGCCAGATGCTTGCCGATCCGTACTTCGCGCAGAAAGCGGAGGCGGGACGGGCGACATCTATCAACACCTGTATCGGCTGCAATCAGGCCTGCCTCGACTACATTTTTGCCGATAAAGCCTCTTCCTGCCTGGTGAATCCGTTCGCAGGGCGCGAACTGGATATGGCTATCCGCCCGACAGACACGCCGAAGAAGATCGCCGTTATCGGAGGCGGCCCTGCCGGCATGTCAGCGGCGCTGACCGCGGCCGAATGCGGACACGAGGTGACGCTGTTTGAGGCTTCGGCTGCGCTCGGCGGACAGTTCAACCTCGCCAAACGCATCCCGGGCAAGGAAGATTTCGGCGAGACCATAAGGTATTTCGCCACGCGTCTGCCGGCGGCCGGCGTTGATGTCCGCCTGAAGGCGCGGGCGTCGGCGGATCACGTCGCGGAAGCCGGCTTCGACCATGTAATCATCGCGACAGGCGTCGTGCCGCGCGCCCTTGATATCGACGGCGCAGACGGCTCCAACGTCATTACCTATATCGAGGCTCTGACAGAGGCAAAACCGGTGGGGCCCCGCGTTGCGATCATCGGGGCAGGGGGAATTGGCTTCGATGTTGCGGAATATCTTACCAGTCCGCACGGCCCGGTGGTTTCCATAGACCGGTTTCTGACGCATTGGGGGATCGACCCGGCGCATCGTTCGCCGGGTGGCCTTGGAGAGCCGGACTGGCGCGCGCCGGCGCGTACGGTCATCATGGTTCAGCGATCGGAAGGCCGCCCCGGC
The DNA here is from genome assembly GCA_038120765.1 of Rhodospirillaceae bacterium. Classification (GTDB taxonomy): domain Bacteria; phylum Pseudomonadota; class Alphaproteobacteria; order MPNO01; family UBA830; genus CAXBCP01. The sequence continues at coordinate 13,365 of JAYOMI010000074.1, read as the reverse complement.
AAGACCCTCGGTCTCACGACGGGCTGGGTTGTCCGGGCAGAGCTTAAATCCCGGCACGTGCAGAACATCACGGGGGCGTCGTACAACAAGATCGACGGGAAGGGGCTTCACATCACGCTCGACGGCGCGGAAAAGCTGATCGAGGCGGATACTATTGTCGTCTGTGCAGGGCAGGAATCCGAGAACAGCCTTTACGGGGAATTGGAATCGAGGGGCATAGCGGTCAGCCTTATCGGCGGGGCCGAGAAATCGGCGGGACTGGATGCGCTGCGGGCGATTCGGCAGGGAACCGAGACAGCGCTGAAACTCTGAAAGTGCCGGCTCAAGCGATCGCGCCGGCGTTGTTGCCTTCCGAGAGCTCCGCGCGCCTGGCAGCCTGCTGCTGTTCGCGCCACATGGCCGCATAGATTCCGTCCTGGGCGATCAGGTCGCCATGGCGACCGCGCTCGGCGACCTCGCCTTCATTGAGGACGATAATTTCGTCTGCATCTATGACGGTCGATAGCCGGTGGGCGATGACAAGGGTCGTCCGGTCCCGGGAAACGAGCTGCAACGCCGTCTGGATTTCCCGTTCGGTTCGGGTATCAAGCGCCGACGTCGCCTCGTCGAACAGCAGAATGCGGGAGCCTTTGAGGATCGTTCTCGCAATGGCGACGCGCTGTTTTTCGCCGCCGGACAGTTTGAGCCCGCGCTCGCCCACGATGGTCTGGTATCCGTCGGGCGACGCCATGACGAAATCATGCACGGCGGCGAGCTTCGCTGCTTCCTCCACCTCGGTCGGGGTCGCGTCGGGCCTGCCGTAGGCGATGTTGTAGTAAATGGTGTCGTTGAACAGGACGGAATCCTGGGGGACCACGCCGATTTCGCGGCGCAGGCTCACCTGCTGAACGTCCCGGATATCCTGCCCGTCGATTCTGATCGCGCCGCCATCCGCTTCGTAGAACCGGAACAGCAACCTGCCGACGGTCGATTTACCCGCACCGCTCGGGCCGACGATGGCGATCTTCTTCCCCGGGGCGACCTTGAAGCTTACGTTTTTCAGAACACCCCGCCTGGAATCGTATCCGAAGGACACATTGTCGAACTCAACGGCGCCGTCCCCCGCCTTAAGCGGCGCCGCATCCGGCTTGTCCCGTATCTCCTCATTGGTATCGAGCAGATGAAACATCGATTCCATATCGACCAGCGACTGTTTGATTTCCCTGTACACAAAACCGAGGAAATTCAGCGGGATATAAAGCTGTATCAAGAAGGTATTGACCATGACGAAATCGCCGATGGTCATCTGCCCACTGACGACATCGCGACCGGCCATCAGCACGATGATCGTCAGCCCGACACCGATGATCAGTGCCTGCCCGATATTGAGCAGCGACAGGCTTGTCTTGCTGATGACGGATGCCCGTTCGTAGCGCTGAAGGGCCTCATCGTATCGTCCTGCTTCGAACTGCTCATTGCCGAAATACTTGACGGTTTCGTAGTTGAGCAGGCTGTCGATCGCCCGCGTATTCGCCCGTTGGTCCGTTTCGTTCATCTCCCGGCGCCATTTCAGGCGCCATTCGGTGATGATCATCGTGTAGGCGATATAGACCACGATCGATACCAGCGTGACGATCGCATACCAGATACTGAAAAGGCCCCAAAGAATGCCGCAGACGAGGGCGATTTCCAGCAGGGTCGGCAGGATATTGAACAGCATGAACCGCAGCAGGAAGTCGATCGCCTTTGTGCCGCGCTCGATCGCGTGTGACAGGCCGCCCGTCTGACGATCAATATGATACCGCAGCGCAAGGCGGTGCAGATGCTGAAAGGTCTCGAGCGCAACGGTCCGTATCGCCCGCTGTGCGACCTTGGTGAACACCGCATCGCGGAGTTCTCCGAACGCGATGGACGCAACGCGGAGGACGCCGAAGCCGATGATCAACGCCACGGGAACAACGATCACCGCATCCTGTTTGCCGCTCAGGGCATCGACGACCTGTCCGTAGACCACGGGAATATAGACCGTCGCCACCTTGGAAGCCGCCAGCAGAATCAGTGCGGCAATGACACGAAGCTTCGCCTCGCCCCCCCCACGTGACCACAAATAGGGCGCGAGCGATCTAAGCGCACCCCACTCAAAGCCGGAATCGACCTTTCGGCCGGAGCGGGATCTTTGATCGTCAGTCATTGAAGGAGGTTTTCAGACACATCATGTTGGACGAATGATATAGGTCATGCTGGCACGACAGGCCAGAAACACCTTTTGCACGTTCAGGTATCGCTTTCGTTTATGTTTGCACTCTCTAAAATTTTCTGGATTGTCATTAATCCCGTTAACATTTTCGTATTTTTCCTGCTTCTGGGAACATTCCTGCTTTTTACCCGATATCAGCGCTCCGGTCGGCGCATGCTGGCCGGTACTGTCTGCGTTTTCGTGCTTCTGGGGTTTGTACCTTTGGGTTTCTGGCTGACAGCCAACCTCGAAGACCGCTTTCCCGTTAATCCGCCGATACCAGAGGATATCGCGGGAATCGTGACCCTCGGCGGTACAATTAACCAGTACATTACGGTAGCGAGAGGCCAGCCTGCTTTGACCCAGGGCGGTGAGAGACTAACGGAATTCGTCCATCTTGCGCGGCGGTTTCCTAATGCCCGGCTTGTTTTCACGGGTGGCTCGGGCGCCCTGATAGACACCACCGTGAAAGAAGTCGATGCCGCGCGCGTGTTTTTCGACCAGATGGGCCTCGCCGACCGGGAAATAATTTACGAAAACCGGGCGCGTAACACATACGAAAACGCCCTCTTTGCAAAAGAACTTGTCGGTGACGACACCCGCGCCAGGCGGTGGGTGCTGATCACGTCGGCTGCGCACATGCCGCGCTCGATGGGATCGTTCAAACAGGCAGGCTGGAACATCATGGCCTATCCGGTTGATTATGTGACCGATGGCCGGGGAGGATTTGAACTTCAGTTTCGCCCAATCAGAGGCCTGGCCTCGCTGAACACGTCAATGCGGGAATGGATTGGACTGATCGTCTATCGTATCCTCGGCAGGACCCCGGTCCTCGTTCCGTCGCCCGAATCGCTCTCGGACAATTGAGTCGCGAGTCGCTTTTGGCTGTGGCACTACATTGACGCATACGTTTTTACGACTAGTTGAACGGTCATGTATCGCTTTATAGCCGCTTTCGTCTCAGCCATGCTCCTGGCCTCTCCGGTTATGGGCCAGCAGAGCACGGACACAAAGCCTGATTTCGACACCTGGCTGCAGGGTATCTGGGAAGAGGCGCTTCAGCGCGGTATCAGGCCGGAGGTCGTCGCAGAAGCGCTGTCGAACGTAACCCCCAACCGCAGGGTTATCACGCGGGACAGAAGCCAGGCCGAGTTCAAGTTGACGCTTTCCACCTATCTCGGCCGGGTGGTCACGCCGTCAAATGTCAGGGCAGGTGCGGGTAAAGCGCGGGAACATAAAGATCTGCTCGACGCCGTTGCCGCGAAATACGGTGTTCAGCCGCGATTTATCCTCGCAATCTGGGGGATCGAGACCCGTTACGGCGCTGTAAAGGCTGATGTGCCGCTGATCTCGTCTCTCGCCACGCTCGCCTACGATGCGCGGCGCTCCGACTTCTTCAAACGCCAGCTTTTCGCGACCCTGGAGATGGTCAATCGGGGCTATATCGATGTCGGAAGCCTTTTCGGCTCCTGGGCCGGTGCGATGGGCCAGCCACAGTTCATGCCGTCCAGTTACCTCGCCTTTGCACAGGATTTTGACGGCGACGGCCGCCGCGACATCTGGAAAAACGAAGGCGATGTCTTCGCATCGATTGCGAACTACCTCGCCAGACATGGATGGAACGACAGCGAGACCTGGGGCCGGAAAGTCGAAATCCCGCCCGGGCTTGTCAGCGGTTTCGGAGAGCCGGCGCGGCGTGCGGCACCCGGGTGCAGGGCGAGGACCTACGCGGAAAAGCCGCTGTCTGAGTGGCAGTCGCTCGGTGTTCGTCGTCTCGGCGGCAGGGACCTGCCGACCCGGAATCTGAATGCCGCGCTGGTCCTTCCGAACGGACCGGAAGGTAAAGATGCGTATCTGGTCTACAAGAACTATTCGGCAATCATGGCCTATAACTGTGCGCACCTTTACGCCGTGACCGTCGGTACCCTCGGCGATCGGATACAGGGAGAACTTCGGAAATGATTTCATCCAGAATCGGACGCCTGACTGCTTTGGCGGGCTGCATGTTTCTTCTTTCCGCCTGTGCAGAGACCGAACTGCTCGTTCACAGCGCCAAAGAACTCTCCGGTGCTGCCCAGGGTTCGGACGATTCCAAATCCGGCGGCTCTTACAAGGTCGGACGCCCTTACCAGATACAGGGTACCTGGTATTATCCCGCCGAAAACTTCAAGTATGTCGAAACCGGCATTTCATCCTGGTACGGCCCTAAATTTCACGGGCGCAGGACGGCGAATGGCGAAATCTACGATATGAACGACCTGACCGCGGCTCACCGGACGCTGCCAATGCCCAGCCTGGTCCGCGTGATCAACCTGACCAACGGTCGATCGCTGAAACTTCGGATCAATGATCGTGGTCCCTTTGCCAGGGGGAGAATAATCGACGTCTCGCGCAGGGCGGCCCAGCTTTTGGGATTCCAGAGGGCCGGGATCGCCAAGGTGCGCGTTGAAATTCTTGCTGATGAGAGCCGCCAGCTGAAATTGGCGGCACTTAACGGCGAGTTGCTGCCGCTTGAGAAAATCACCGGCCAGGCCGTCGCTAAACAGACGGTGCAACGCCAGCCGTTGCGGAATTCGGCGGCGGCGCCCCGCGCCCGTCAGGAACGGGCTGTTCCGGCAGCGCCGAAAGTCGCCTATCTGCCGCCGACAATAAACCAGACGGTAGAGTCAGTGCCCACACCTGCGGTGAACAAACTGTTCGTACAGGCAGGCGCCTTCGCTGATTTCGCAAATGCGTCGCGTGTCCGGACAAGTCTGTCGCAGTTCGGTCCATCCTGGGTCGAAAAGGCGAAGGTCGGCAATCGGGACTTTTACAGGGTCAGGATCGGCCCGTTGCAGACCCTCGACAACGCAGATGCCGTATTGGCCCGCCTGATATCCGCCGGGTTCCCACAGGCGCAGATCGTTGTAGACTGAGGATATGTCGCCACACACCCGCCATAATTTCGCGCGACACCGTTATTTGACCGAACCACTATTTGCCGAGGTGACATTGTCCCGTTTCAAAATCGCGGCGGTAGCCGTGGCGATGTCGGCCATTCTGGCCGCCCCCGTCTTTGCTCCAAATGCCCAGGCTTTCGATACGGCGGCGCGGAACGCCTACGTCGTCGACCTTGCGACCGATACTGTCCTGCTCAACAAGGCTGCAGACATTCCCATGCCGCCCGCCTCGATGAGCAAGCTGATGACGATCTACATGGTTTTCGATCGACTTAAGAAAGGCTCGCTCAGCCTCGACGATACGTTTCTCGTAAGCGAGAAAGCCTGGCGGAAGGGCGGTTCGAAAATGTTCGTCAAGGTCGGGGACCGTATCACGGTCTCGGATCTTCTGCGCGGTATCATCGTCCAGTCGGGCAACGATGCCTGTATTGTGGTGGCAGAAGGCATCGCCGGCAGCGAAGAAGCATTCGCCGAGATGATGAACCGGCGCGCAGAGGAACTCGGGCTGACCAACAGTAAATTCGCCAATGCGACCGGCTGGCCACACCCCGAGCATTACATGTCGGCGCGGGACCTGGCGGTTTTAACCGAACACCTCGTCACGGATTTTCCGGATTACTATAAAATTTTCTCCGAAAAGACGTTTACCTATAGCGAGATCAAGCAGAGCAACCGGAACCCGCTTCTTTTTCGCGATATCGGTGCGGATGGTCTTAAAACAGGCCATACGGAAGAGGCGAGGTACGGTCTGGCGGCGTCCGCCGTTATAGACGGGCGTCGTATTGTTTCGGTTCTTAACGGCATGTCGAGCATTAGAGAGAGATCGCAGGAATCTCTTCGTGTGATGGAATGGGCATTCCGTACCTTCAAACCCTATGCGCTCTTCAAGAAAGACGACGTCATTACCACGGCTGATATCTGGCTCGGCGATGCGCCCAACGTATCCCTGACGATTCCGGAAGACCTGAAACTGACATTGTCGCGCACTGCGCGGGACAAGATGAAAGTCGTCGTAAAGATGAACAATCCGGTCGCAGCCCCGGTAAAAAAGGGCCAGAGGCTCGCAACTCTCGTGGTTTCCGCCCCCAATCTCAAGACTCGTGAAATTCCGCTGGTCGCTGCCGAGGATGTCGGGCAGCTTGGATTCGTCGGCCGGATCGGCGCAGCGATCGAGCATGTCCTCTGGGGATCGTCCTGACGCGATGCCGTCGGGCAAATTCATTACCTTTGAAGGCGGCGAGGGCGCTGGCAAGTCGACACAGATCAGGCGGCTTGCCGAGGCGCTTGAAAAGACCGGGCTGACCGTTACGGTGACGCGCGAGCCGGGCGGTTCCAGCGGCGCGGAAAAAATCCGGGACATACTTCTCGACCCGAATTCAGAATGGGACCCGCCGACAGAGGCGCTGCTTCATTTCGCGGCACGGGCGGATCATTACACCACGAAAATTGCGCCGGCTCTGCGTGCAGGACATTGGGTCCTGTGTGACCGGTTTGCAGATTCTACACGTGCCTATCAGGGCTATGGTCTCGGTCTGGACATGACGGCTATCGAAACACTCTACGAAATTGCCCTTGATGACTTCGAGCCGGACCTCACGATCATTCTCGATATACCCGTCGAAACCGGCGTAAAACGCATGCTGGAGCGGGGCGCCGACCCGGACCGTTACGAGAAAATGGATACTGCTTTCCACGAGCGGCTTCGCCAGGGCTTTCTCGATATCGCGCGGAAAGACCCCTTGCGCTGTGCCGTGATCGACGCAGACAGCGATTTGGACAACGTCACCGCGCGAATATTCGATTGCGTTGAGACCCGCCTCGGGGTCACTCTGGAACGATGACCGAAAGAATGCACCCGCGTGAAAACCCCGACCTGCTCGGGCACGAAGACGCGGAAAATGAAATTATCGACGCCTGGGCCTCAGGCCGGCTTCATCACGCCTGGCTTATCAGCGGGCCCAAGGGGATTGGCAAGGCAACGCTTGCCTACCGGTTCGCCCGGTTCGTTCTCGCCGGCGGCGACGGCGCGGCGTCGGATGAAGGCGACGCGCTGTTCGGCGCCGAAGAAATTCCCAAAGCTCCCCCGTCGCTTGCCCTCGATTCGGAGCATCCGGTATTCCGGCGCGTCGCGGCGAATGGCCATGGCGACCTGCAGGTGATCGAACGCGGCTTGTCGGATGACGGGAAACGCATGCAGACCATCATCCCGGTCGATAGAATCCGCGCGGTAGGGCATACGATGTCGCTGACGGCGGGAGAGGGGGGCTGGCGGGTCATCATTGTCGATGGCGCCGAGGAAATGAACCCCAATGCGGCGAACGCGCTTCTCAAAGTGCTGGAAGAACCGCCGCCAAGGGCGCTGCTGCTGCTTGTCACCCATGCACCCGGCCGTCTGCTGCCGACAATCCGCTCGCGGTGCTGCCAATTACGGCTGTCCGGCCTCGCCCCGGAAATCGTCGATGAACTTGTCGCTCAGCATCACCCGGATATCGGTGCGGACGACCGGCGCGTTCTGGCAAGGCTGTCAGATGGGAGCATCGGCAGGGCGCTCGATCTCTCGGATAGCGGCGGTGTCGCGTTGCAGCGCGACCTGATCGCACTCATGAACACGCTGCCGTCACTCGATATGAAATCCGCCCATAGATTCGCCGACAAGGTCGCCCGGCGGGACGCCGATGCGGTCTGGCGGACGGCGGTCGATCTGGCCTCCCGAAGCCTCGCCGATCTGGTTGCGGCTGCGGCCCGGGGCGAAGACCTCAGCACCCGGGGCTATGCACCGGCCGAAGCGGCCAGCCTGGCCAGGCTGCAGACCCTTGCCCGTCCGGATCAGTGGATCGACGTCTGGGAGAAAAACGCGGAAATGTTCGCCCGGGCGGACAGCGTCAATCTCGATCGGAAGCAGGTTATGCTGAATGCGCTCGCAAGCATGGAAAACCTAGCCCGGACAGGTGTATAAACCCGCTTCAAGGTAACCCCGCGCCCGGGAAGACCCCGGCCCCCCCAAGGAAAATCCATGTCCGGCCAGCAGAGTTCCGACAAGACCTATTACGTCACCACGCCGATCTATTACGTGAACGACGCGCCCCATATCGGCCACGCCTATACGACGCTCGCCTGCGATGTGCTGGCCCGGTTCAAGCGGCTGGACGGTTACGAGGTCTATTTCCTGACGGGCACGGACGAGCACGGCCAGAAGGTCGAAAAATCAGCCGAAGCCGCGGGCGTCGATCCGCAGGCTTTTACCGACCGGGTATCGCAGAATTTCCGCGAACTCGCCGATTTCATGAATTTCAGCCATGACGGCTTCATCCGGACGACCGAGCCCCGCCATGCGGCGGCGAGCCGGGCGATCTGGACCGCGCTGAGAGAAAACGGACACATCTATCTCGGCACGTATAACGGATGGTATGCGGTCCGCGACGAAGCATTTTATGGCGAAGACGAGCTCAAAGACGGCCCGAACGGCAAGAAGATCGCGCCGTCCGGGGCGGAATGCGAATGGGTCGAAGAGCCGAGCTATTTCTTCGATCTGTCCAAATGGCAGGAACCGCTGCTGAAATTCTATGACGACAATCCGGATTTCATTGCGCCGAAATCGCGCCGCAATGAGGTCATAAGCTTCGTCAAAGGCGGCATGCACGATCTGTCGGTATCGCGGACCAGCTTCAAATGGGGCGTCGACGTGCCGGGCGACGAAGAACACATCATGTATGTGTGGCTGGATGCTCTGACGAATTACATCACCGCGGTCGACTATCCCGATCAGGAATCTGCGCAGTACAAAAAGTTCTGGCCGGCGGATCTCCACATGGTCGGCAAGGACATCCTGCGCTTCCACGCGGTTTACTGGCCTGCATTCCTGATGGGGGCCGGGCTTGCGCCGCCGAAGCGGGTTTACGCCCATGGCTGGTGGACCAATGAAGGAGAGAAAATCTCTAAATCGGTCGGCAATATCATCGATCCGCGCGAGATCGTGGAAACCTACGGACTGGATCAGGTCCGCTATTTCCTGATGCGCGAGGTGCCTTTCGGCAATGACGGCGACTTTTCGCGGAGTTCCGTCGTCAGCCGGATCAACAGCGAACTTGCCAACGATCTCGGCAATCTGGCGCAACGCACCCTGTCCATGGTCGGGCGCTACTGCGAGGGCGTCTTGCCGGCGCCGGGCGCTTACACCGAAGCGGACACAGAAATGCTCGCGCAGGCGACCGCCGTGCTGGACGCCTATCGGACACATCTCGACAACCAGGCCTTCCATGAAGCGCTGGAAGCCATCTGGGTCGTCGTTCGCGCTGCCAATGGTTATGTCGACCAGCAGGCGCCCTGGGCCCTTCACAAGCAAGACCCGGCGCGGCGCGATACCGTGCTATATGTCCTTGCGGAAACGATCCGTCATCTTGGCCTGTATATTCAGCCCTATATGCCGGATTCCGCTGCCGTGATGCTCGACCAGCTCGCCGTGCCTGCCGATGCCCGGGATTTCACGCACGTGGGGCAGGGCAGTGCGCTGACCCCCGGCACCGCGCTGCCGAAGCCTGCGCCGGTCTTTCCCCGGTTCGTAGACGAAGAGACGTCCGATTAACGCGACCACGCGGGGTTCTCTCGTTTGACCGATGCCATCGCCGGACGCCGCGCGTCATCCCTGCGTCAGCGCGATTTCCGCCTCTTGATCATCGGGAAGACCTTCGGCTGGATGGCGCTTCACATGATGATGGTCGCCATCGCCTACCAGGTCTACGACCGGACGGGCGACGTCATGAACCTCGCCTATATCGGCCTTGCGACCTTCGCCCCCGCGATCGGGTTCGCGCTTGTGACAGGCTATGTCGCGGATCTCTTCGACCGCCGCGTGGTGCTGGTTGTGACCTATGGCATTATCCTCATCGGCGCGCTTCTCCTGTATTTCTACACGGTGTCGGGGATCGAGGCGGTCTGGCCGGTCTTCGCCATCCTCGTGCTCGAAGGCACCGGCAGGGCGTTCCATCAGCCGGCGGTCAGTTCCCTGGTGCCCAATCTGGTGCCCCTGGAGAGTTTCCCGAACGCCGTCGCATGGCATTCGACGGTCAACAAGATCACCCAGATGGTCGGCCCCGCGCTTGGCGGCATTCTGTATCTGGCCGGACCGGAAATCGTCTACGCGACGGCGGCGGCAGGGCTTTTTACCGGGATGGTCCTGACGGCGTTTATTCGAACGCGGACCGAACGCGGCGCGCGTCAGCCCACAACATTCGCGACCCTGCTGGCGGGGCTGCGCTACGTCTATAACAAGAAGATCATTTTCGGTGCGATCACCCTCGATATGCTCGTGGTCCTGCTGGGTGGCGCGACGGCGCTCTTTCCGGTATTCGCCAAGGATATCCTCGACGCGGGTTCGGCCGGCGCGGGTTTCCTGCGCAGCGCCATGGCGGCCGGTGCGCTGGTCAGCGGAATTATGCTGACGCAGATCGCGCTGGAAAGATCCGTCGGCAAGATCATGTTCGGCACCGTACTCGTATTCGGAATCTGCACCGTCGTGTTCGGCCTGTCCGAAATTCTCTGGGTCTCGCTGCTGGCAATGGCGATTCTCGGCGCGACCGACATGGTCAGCGTCAATATCCGCCAGACCCTGATGCAGATCGCCACGCCTGACGAGATGCGCGGTCGTGTCAGTGCCGTCAGTTCCGTGTTTACCGGCGCTTCCAACGAAATCGGCGAATTCAGGGCAGGGGCCATGGCCGCGGCGATCGGCGCGGTCCCGGCGGTCCTGGTCGGCGGTGTCGGCTCGATGATCGTCGCCGCCGTCTGCTGGAAAGCGTTTCCGGAACTGGTCAGGGTCGAGCGGTTCGATCAGGCTCTCTGAGCGCATTTGCCATGCGGCGCCTTGTGCATGAATTCGTATGTATCTTGTGGTAGACAGTCGGTAAGACACAATAAACAAGGTTCCGACGCGTGCTTGTAGACAGCCACTGCCATCTCGATTTCGACGTATTTGACGAAGACCGTCAGGAAGCCATCCAGCGTGCCCGGAATGCAGGCGTCGCGACGATGGTGACGATTTGTACCCGCGTGACCCGCTTCGAGGAGATCCGGTCCATCGCGGAGAGCGATGAAAACATCTGGTGTTCGGTCGGCATCCATCCGCATCAGGCCGAAGAGGAACCCGTTGTGTCCGTCGAGGACCTGGTCAGTCGCGCCGCGCATCCGAAGGTGATCGGGATCGGCGAGACCGGGCTGGACTACTATTACGACAACAGCCTGCGCGCGCTGCAGGAAACGAGCTTTCGTACCCATATCGCCGCGGCACGGGAAACCGGACTGCCACTGATCGTCCACACGCGCGATGCAGACGAAGACATGGCGGACATTCTTGAAGACGAAATGGGGAAGGGTGCCTTTCCAGGGGTTCTGCATTGCTTTTCATCCGGCCGGCGGCTTGCGGAAAGGGCGCTTGATATCGGGTTCTATATCTCGTTATCCGGGATCGTCACCTTCAAGAATGCCGAAGACCTGCGGGATATCGCCAGGGACGTGCCGGTTGACCGGATTCTGGTGGAGACGGACTCGCCTTTTCTGGCGCCGATACCCAATCGCGGCAAGCGGAACGAGCCGTCTTTCGTCGTCGACACCGCCGCCAGAGTGGCCGAGGTCAAGGGTGTTGATAATCAAACGTTATCAACGGCTTCCACGGATAACTTCTTTCGCCTTTTTAACAAGGCGACCCGACCGGCCGCCGCATGAAGGTGACATTACTGGGCTGCGGTCCGTCCCAGGGCGTGCCGGTCATTGGCAATCGCTGGGGCAGCTGCGATCCGGCCAATCCGAAGAACCGCCGCAGCCGGCCGTCAATCGTCGTTCAGGATGGCGACAAGTCGATACTGGTGGACATGTCGCCGGATATCCGAGACCAGCTTCTAGGGAATGATATCAGTCTGATAGATGCGGTTCTGTTTACCCATCTGCATTACGACCATGTCGGCGGTCTCGGAGAACTGCGGACGCTGAGTTTCCTGGCCCAGCGGCGCCTGGAGGTATTCGGTACGCAGGACGTGCTTGACGGGCTGGAGCGGAACGCCGGCTACTTGTTCAAGGCAGACGCGTCCGATGATTCCAATCTCTACAAGCCATCCGCCGAGGCGCGTCCGATTGTCTATGGCGAGGCGTTCAGCGCCGAGGGCGTGAATGTTCTGCCATTCTGCCAGGATCACGGCATCTGCGAGAGTGCCGGGTTCCGTTTCGGCAAATTCGCTTATTCGACCGACGTAGCGTTGCTTGACGATGCCGCGTTTGCAGCGCTTGAAGGTGTCGAGGTCTGGATCGTGGATTGCCTACGGGAAAACCCGCATCCGACACATGCGCATTTCGACCGCACGCTGGAATGGATAGACCGCGTGAAACCGAAGCGGGCGATCTTTACCCACATGAATTTCGAAACCGATTACGCCGAGACACTTGCGCGGTGCCCGGAGGGCGTGGAACCGGGCTTTGACGGGATGGTTCTCGATATCCACTGAGTTATACAGGACCCGGTCCGTTATTATCCATAATATACATTATGCGACAACTTGGTACTGCAACGTGGTTTTTTATCCACATTACTCCCTGGCGACGAATTGTCCCGAACAGCCCAAACGATCCAATCACGCGGACGTCGTGGCTAAACATTTCAACTGATTTACAAAAAACCACATTACGACGTCACAAAGCTGAGCCATTTTTCTTTGCGATGATCCCTACCGGTGTTCGATTTTTTAATCGCAACTTGTGGGTCAATGATTGGACAATCTGTTTGACCCGTCCCGCTGCGACACCGGTCCGAATCACTATTTCAGGATTGGTGAGCCCCTCTCCCAGCAACGCGAAAACGCTTTGCTCATCCTCCCCGAAATTGTCGATTATCGCCTTTCTCTCGACGTGATTAGTCATGAGATCAAACAATTGGTTAGTAGCGCTTAGATAGCCTTCAAGTATCACCGTTAAATCGTCAAGCGACGGATAGCCGCCCGACGTCCGCATCAGGAAACCAAGCGACGGGACCCTGAGTGCAACAATTTCGAGTAGCTCCGCGTCGCAGACAATAGCAACGAGGTGCGGCGATAATCGTTTGGCAAAGACGAAATCAGGTCTTTTTCCAGTTAGCCAGACCAAATCCGGGCCATTGATCAGGAGAATGTCTAGCTCCCAAGTTCAATGCCATTTGTGGTTAGAGTTTCTGGCACTGGCGGTCGCATGTTG
>JAYOMI010000073.1:12236-17914 GCA_038120765.1 Rhodospirillaceae bacterium | reverse complement strand
GCGATGGTTTTCGGCAATATGGGATTGGACTGCGCGACCGGCGTTGCCTTCACGCGCGACCCGTCCACCGGCGAGGATCTGTTCTACGGCGAATATCTGGTCAACGCACAGGGCGAGGACGTCGTCGCCGGTATTCGCACGCCGCAGTATCTGACGGTTGCGGGCAAGGACGGCCAGGGATCCGACCTGCCGGCCATGGAAGAGGTAATGCCGGAGGTCTTCCGTCAACTCGACGAGGTGCGCCTGACACTCGAGAAGCATTACCGTGACATGCAGGACATCGAATTCACCGTCCAGCAGAACAAGCTGTGGATGCTTCAGACCCGTTCGGGCAAACGCACCGCGCGGGCCGCGCTCAAAATCGCCTGCGACATGGTCACCGAAGGGCTCATCACGAAGGAAGAGGCGGTGTCGCGGATCGATCCGGAATCGCTGGATCAGCTTTTGCACCCGACGCTCGATCCCGATGCATCGCGCGACCTGCTGACTCGCGGGTTGCCGGCCTCGCCGGGAGCGGCATCGGGCAAGGTCGTGTTCTCCGCAGACGGCGCCGAGTCGCTGGCCGCGGCGTGCGAGTCCGTGATCCTGGTCCGGATCGAGACGAGCCCCGAAGACATTCACGGCATGCATGCGGCGCGCGGTATTCTCACCAGCCGCGGCGGCATGACCAGTCACGCGGCGGTGGTCGCGCGCGGCATGGGCCGGCCCTGCGTCTCCGGCGCGGGCGATCTGCGGATCGATTACAAGACCCAGAAACTGACCGTTCTCGGCCGCGAGATTTCCGCCGGGGATATCATCACCATCGATGGCGCATCCGGCGAGGTGATGGCCGGTGAAGTGCCGACGCGCCAGCCGGAACTGTCCGGCGATTTCGCGACACTGATGGAATGGGTCGATGAGATCCGGGAGATGAAGGTCCGCACGAACGCCGAGACCCCTATGGACGCCAAGACCGCCATCGATTTCGGGGCCGAGGGCATCGGGCTCTGCCGGACCGAGCATATGTTCTTCGATGCCGAACGCATTATCGCCGTGCGCGAGATGATCCTGGCCGGTAACGAGGCCGGCCGCCGGGCCGCACTTGCGAAGATTCTGCCGATGCAGCGCCAGGATTTTATCGAACTGTTCGAAATCATGGCCGGAAAGCCGGTGACCATCCGTTTGCTGGACCCGCCGCTGCACGAATTCCTGCCGCACACGCCGGAAGAAATGCAGCAGGTCGCCGAAGCCTCCGGCGTGTTGGTCGAGGATCTTCGTATTCGCGCCGATGAACTCTCCGAGGTCAATCCGATGCTCGGTCATCGCGGTTGCCGCCTGGGTATTTCCTATCCGGAGATTTCCGAAATGCAGGCCCGCGCGATTTTCGAAGCCGCCATCGAAGTCTCCAAAACAGCCGCGGCGCCGGTCGAACCGGAGGTCATGATCCCGCTGGTATCCGACAAGATGGAATTCGACATGCTGCGGCAACGCATTGATGCGGTCGCCGCGCAGGTGTTCGAGGAAACCGGCAGCAAGGTGCCGTATCTTGTCGGCACGATGATCGAGCTGCCGCGGGCGGCGTTGCGCGCGGGCGAGATCGCCGAGGGCGCCGAGTTCTTTTCCTTTGGCACGAATGATCTGACCCAGACCACATTCGGCCTGTCGCGCGACGACACGGCGGGTCTGTTGAAGGAATATGCCCGGCTCGGCATTTTCGAAACAGATCCCTTCGTATCGATCGATGTTGAGGGTGTCGGCGAACTGGTGAAAATCGGCGCCGAACGCGGCCGGGCGACACGTCCGGACATCAAGCTCGGTATCTGCGGCGAACATGGCGGGGATCCCGCGTCGGTGCATTTCTGCGCCGAAATCGGCCTCGATTACGTTTCCTGTTCGCCCTACCGGGTGCCGATCGCCCGGCTGGCGGCGGCACAGGCGGCGATGAAGGCGCGAAGCAGCTAAATTGGCTAGCTAAACCGGTCTCGTCAGCGCCGTGCTATTCGCTCTGCGGGTGCGGGTGCGGGATGCCGACGTGGCGTCCGCTAAAATTCCGCCCAATCGGGTTTTTCCGGCGTAACGGCGGTCCCCTCCACGGTCAGGCCGCCTTTTTCCACGAGATCCAGCCGCAGCAGGGCGATTCCCCGGCCATCCGTCGTCGAACGGACGTCTCCCGCATCCACGTCGCCGCATTTGACGACCGCCCCGGCCGCGATGTCGCCGTCAAAGGCGATCGGGAAAAGGCGTTTCTTCACCAGGTTCCGGTGCTTCATCCGGGCGGTGACTTCCTGGCCAACATAGCAGCCTTTCTCGAAGTCGACGCCGTGCAACTCGTCGAAGCCGGATTCGAGGGGCATGGACTTGTCGGCGATCAGGTCCCGGTCTGTGTCCGGAATGCCGAGCGAAATACGGAGCGCATCGTATGCCGCCCGGTTTTTCTCCAGCTGGTCGGTGTCGGTCGGAAAAGTATCGTCCGGATCGATCAGACGGATCGTGCGTTCGCCCATGCCCGCATGGCGGGGATCAACGTAAGAGACTCCGTCAAAGCGGGTTTTCGCGGTCCCTGCGGGCAGCGTTTCGCTCCCGTCGTCTCCCGCCAGCATGACGCCGACCTCCCACTTGTCTGATTCGTCCGCGATCTCGACCCTGGCGCGCAGCCGGTACAGGGTCAGGCGCTTGATCAGGTCGGGAATGTGGTCCCGCTTGCAGTCGAGCAGCAGGCGTTCCTTGTGTTCGACGATAAAGAAATCGTGCAGGAATTTTCCCTGCGGCGTCAGCAGGGCGGCATAAATGGCGCAGGTCGGGGACACGCGCCGGATATCGTTCGTAATCAGGCCCTGCAGAAAGTCCCGGGCCGAATCGCCCGAAATTGCGATAACCCCGCGTTCCGCCAGTGGTACGTGCACTTTTATCTTCATTATCGGATATTCCCTCTCACTGCTAATTAGAGCTTTGACGTGGATTTATCCAGTCTTGCAGCTATAACTCGGCGCATGACCGCCGAAAACTGTGTCCTGTCCGCCGTTATTTCCGTTCGCAACGAGGAAGCCCAGCTTGCCGCGTGCCTGGAACGGCTGTCCTTTGCCGACGAGATTGTCGTGCTGCTTGACGATTGCAGCGATCGGTCGCGCGATATCGCGGCACAGTTTACCGACCGGCTTATCGATGGAAACTGGGCGGTCGAGGGCGACCGGCGGAATGCCGGTATTGAGGCCTGCCGCGGCGACTGGATATTCGAGATCGACGCCGACGAGCGCGTGCCGGACGCGCTGGCCGCCGAGATCCGGACCACTATCGCCACCAGCACCAGCGACTGGCACGGCATAAAGGTGGATAACTATATAGGCGACCGTCTGGTGCGGTACGGCTGGGGCGCTTCCTATGGCAAGAACCAGTATCCGGGCCTGTTCCGCAAGGGGGCGAAGGTCTGGGGCCCCCAGCGTGTCCATCCTGCCCTGACGTTCACCGGGACCGAAGGCCCGCCGCTGACCCACCGGATAGACCATTACGTGGACCGGAATATCTCCGACATGATCCGTCGGCTGGATTCCTACACCACGGCCCGTGCCCGGGATATCCGGGAGTATGGCGACGGGGGCACATATGCGCGGAATCTGCGGCGCATGTTTTCCAGATCGTGGAAATGCTACGTATCGCGCAAGGGATACCGCGAAGGCAGGTACGGCGTGCTGATAGCGATTTTCGCGGGGTTGTATCCCATCCTGTCCTATCTGAAAGCGACGCTGGAGGAGAACTGATGGCCGCCATCGTGATGGCAGATGACGGCATCGCCTTTGACGGCGATTCGCTCGCGCGCGGCCCGCTCGGCGGCGCGGAGACGGCGTTCATTTCACTTGCAGAAGCTTTCGCCGCCCGCGGCCACGATGTCACCATCCATAATCGCTGCGGTGCGCCGATGACCCGCTTCGGGGTCGACTGGGAGCCGCTTGAAAAAGGCCTGCCCGACGCGGCAGATCTGTACATCGCCAATCGGGGTGACAGGTTGCTGCCGGAGGTGCCGTCTGCCCGGGCGCGGGTATTCTGGATCCACAATCCCGCCGGCTACCTCAAAAAGTGGCGGTATATTTCCAAGCTTATGCGCTGGCGGCCGACGGTCGTGTTTTCGTCCGCCTTTCATGCAGCGTCGTTCGCCTCCTGGATACCCGCCGGCGGTAAGGCGACCATACCCTACGGCATTTCCGGCGTTTTTCTCGACGCCGTCCAGCCCATCAGCCCGCCGGCACCGCGCGTTGCTTTTACCTCCAGTCCGCTGCGGTCGCTCGACTGGCTGCTGGAACTCTGGGCGACGGAGATACATCGGAAACTGCCGACGGCCGAACTGCATGTGTTCTCCAGCCCGAAGACCTATGGCGAGCACGGAAATGCCCGCGCCGATCAGATGAATGCGGTACTCGAGCGGGCGTCGGCGCTGGCCGATGCTGGCGTGGTGTTGCGGGACCCTCTGCCCAAGGCGGAACTTGCGGCACAGCTGGCCGGCTTCCGCGCGTTGCTCTATCGCGGCGACCCGGGAGAGACCTATTGCCTTGCCGTGGGCGAGGCGCAGGCCGCCGGCGTCCCCAGCGTGGTCCAGAATATCGGCTGTGTTGCGGAACGCGTCATCGACGGGGTGACCGGTTATGTCGCGGCGGATGACGCAGCCTTTGCGGAACGTGCGATCGCCCTGCTCAGGGACGATGCGCTCTGGCAGTCGCAACATGATGCGGCCCTCTCGCGGCAGCGGAGCTGGAGCTGGGACGACGCTGCTGCGGCCTTCGAGCGTTTGCTGTCCGTATGAGGCTTATGCAGACCATGGCGGGCGGCGCAGTCGGCGGGGCCGAGGAGTTCTTTGTCCGTCTCGCCGTTGCCTTTAACGAACAGGGCATTGCCCAGAAGGTGGTGACCCGGCCGAACGAGACGCGCGGTCCCCGCCTCGCCGGAGCCGGCGTCGATGTTGTCGAATTGCCGTTCGGCGGTTTCTTCGACCGCAGGACGGTGCCCGCACTCGCAGCGGAAATAGACCGCTTCCGGCCGGATATCGTGCTGTCCTGGATGAACCGGGCAACCGATCTGACGGCCAAGGCCGTGCGCAGAGCATCGTCGGCGCCGCTGCTGATCGGCCGGCAGGGCGGTTATTATGATCTCAAATACTATTCCGGCTGCGACCACCTGATCGGCAATACACCGGATATCGTGCGCTACCTGGTCGGCGAAGGCTGGCCGGAAGATCGTGCGCATTACGTGCCGAATTTCGTCTCCGCGGTGCCGGGCACGCCGCAGCCGCGCAGCGATTTCGATGTGCCGGCCGGCGTACCCCTGATGCTGGCTGCCGGCCGCCTGCACCGCAACAAGGCCTTCGATGTGCTGTTGGCGGCCATGAAACAGGTGGACGGCGTCTACCTGTTGCTTGCCGGGGACGGAGAAGACGCGAGGGCGCTTGAAGGACTGGCACAAAAACTGGGCGTCGCTGACCGGGTGCGCTTCCTTGGCTGGCGGACCGATATCCCCGATCTGATGGCGAGCGCCGACATGCTGGTCTGTCCGTCCCGGATAGAGCCCCTCGGCAATGTCGTGATAGAGGCCTGGGCCCGGAATCTGCCGGTGGTCGCCGCCGCATCCGAGGGACCGGGCTGGCTGATAGAGGATAACGTCGATGGATTGCTCGCCCCCGTCGATGACGCGGAAATGCTGGGCGAGGCGATCGC
>JAYOMI010000073.1:0-12099 GCA_038120765.1 Rhodospirillaceae bacterium | reverse complement strand
TTCTCGCCTGATGTGCGGCATCGCGGGCATCATGACGTTTGACGGCTCCGCCCCGGATGGAGCGGCGCTGGACGCGATGAAAAACGCGCTGCTTCATCGCGGTCCGGACGACGATGCGGTCTGGGTGTCGGGCGATACGGGGCTGGTGCACACCCGGCTTGCGATCATCGATCTGGAAACCGGCGACCAGCCGCTTTTCGGGCCCGGTGGAACGGCGCTTGTCGCGAATGGCGAGATCTACAACTACATCGAGCTGCGCGACGAACTGCCCGACGTCGATTTCGCGACGAATTCGGATTGCGAACCCGTGCTGCACTATTACCGGCACCACGGGCCGGATTTTGCCGAATGGCTGCGCGGCATGTATGCGCTGGCGCTGTACGATCCGCAAGAACGCCGCCTTGTGTTGTCCCGCGACCCGTTCGGCATCAAGCCGCTCTACTACGCACAGTCGGAGAACGGCATCGCGTTCGCTTCCGAGGCGCAGGCGCTGCTGGCCGCGGGATTCGGCAGTCGGGACCTCCGCGATCGTCCTGTCGGCGAATTGCTCCAGCTGCAGTTTACGACCGGTGCCCACACGCCTTTCGAAGGGATCGAGCGGGTCCTGCCGGGCGAGACCATCGTGATTGCGGGCGGCAGGATCATTGACCGGCGGCACCGTCCCGCGTTGCCATCCGGCGGCCCGCAACGGACGTCGGAAGCCGCCGCGCTCGAAGCGCTGGAGATCGCGCTGACCGACAGTGTCGATGTCCACCAGCGCGCCGATGTGCCCTACGCGATGTTCCTGTCCGGCGGGATAGATTCGTCGGCCATTCTCGCGCTGATGGCGCGGCTGAACGACACACCCGTCTGCGCCTATACCGCCGGGTTTCCGGGTACGGCGGCCGCGGACGAACGGGCCCATGCGCGCAATGTCGCACAGGCATGCGGCGCAGAACATGTGGAGATCGCCTTCGAGCCATCGGATTTCTGGTCGCTGCTGCCGGCGATCGCGGCGGCAATGGACGAGCCGGTTGCCGATTACGCGATCCTGCCAACGTGGAAGCTCGCCCAGGTCGCCGCGAAGGATCACAAGGTGATCCTGTCAGGCGAGGGTGGGGACGAGATATTCGGCGGATACGGGCGGTATCGCAGCCTGATGCGGCCGTGGTGGCGGGGCGGTCGCGGCATGCGCCGCCGCGGCATTCTGGACGGGCTCGGCGTGCTGCGCCACGAAGACCCGGCCTGGCGTGACGGTATTGCCGCGGCCGAAGTGGTCCTGCGCACGGACGGCCGGTCTAGGTTGCAGGTGGCGCAGGCGGTGGACTGCGCCGACTGGCTGCCGAACGACCTGCTGACCAAGCTCGACCGGTGCCTGATGGCGCATGGCGTCGAGGGGCGGACGCCTTTCCTCGATCCTGCCGTTGCAAATGCGGCCTTCCGCCTTCCGGATTCGCTGAAGGTAAAAGGCGGACTGGGGAAATGGATTCTGCGCAAATGGCTGGATCGTGCCGCACCTGCAGCGGACGCTTTCGCCAGGAAAAAGGGCTTTACCGTGCCGGTCGGAGAATGGATTGCCGCCGAAGGCGCGCGGATCGGCCCGCTGGTGGCGACGCAGCCCGGTATCGCCGAACGATGCCGCCCCGAAGCGGTGACCGCGCTGTTCCGGGCGCCCGGCAAGCGCGAACGCTTCGCCGCCTGGACGCTGCTGTTTTTCGCGCTGTGGCACCAGCATCATGTTCTTGCAATATCTGCCGACGGCGATGCGTTCGATGCGCTGGCATAGGATGCCATTGCGCAGACACATACCGGACAGGAGCGAGTAACACGCTATGGCCAGAAGTGAGACACAAGACCAATGGCTCGAGACGGTCCTGGAACAATTGAGCCCGCTCGATGGCGTCGCATGCGAACACGCAGAGGACGGGAGTATCCAGCTTGAAATTTCCCGGGACGGTAACAGCAGGGAAATAACGATCGACGTACAGGACAGCGACTACCGGGCGCTCAAGATCCGGTACGGTACGATCCGGGACGCGCTCACCGACCTTGGTATCGAAGAGGGGATGACATTCGTCGCTCCGCCGCTACCCCGCCGCCCGATGACGCCCCAGATGCGCGCCGCCCGGGAGCAGCAGAAGAATACGTTCGACGCCTGGCAGGATGTCTGGAAAACCCTCCGCAAGGCTGAAAAGGCGCTGGATGTGGAATACGAAATCGCGCAGATGAAAGACTATTACTAGCCGCGTGATTGGTGGAGGGGGCCGCTAACTCCACAGCCTCCCGCTCGCGATTTTCGCCCCGTCGGATATCGCCTGGAACTTGGCCCACACGATTGTCGGGTGCACCTCCGGTGTCGCGCTCGCCTGGGTGCCGAAACCGCAATCGGCACCGGCGATGACGTTCTCACGCCCGACGACGCTGGCAAAGCGTTCTAGCCGCTGGGCGACCAGTTCGGGGTGCTCGACCAGCACGGAGGAATTGGTGACGACACCGGGGATGATCGATTTGCCTTCGGGCAGTTTCACGGTTTCCCACAGTTTCCATTCATGTTCATGGCGGGGATTGGCGGCCTCGAACGAATAGGCGCCGGCTTTGATCTTCAGGATGATGTCGAGATAGTCCTTCATTTCCATGTCGTGCACGCGCGGCCCCATGTTGATGCCGTAGCACGTGTGGTAGCGCACCCGGTCTTCCGGAATGCCCTTCAGCGCATGGTTGATCGCCTCGACCTGGTGTTCGGCCCAGGTCCGGCAGTCCTGCACGCTGAGCTGCGGGCTTTTGACGTAGTAATTGATCAGCCGGGGATCGTCGATCTGCAGGTCGAACCCGGCATCGACAATGGCACGGTATTCCACGTTCAGCGCATCGGCGACGGCATAGAGGAACTCGTCCTCTGTCGCATAGTATTCGTTTACCTGGTTGCCCACGACGTCGCAGGGGGAAATCGCCGGCATGAAGGCGTCCGCGCCATGGGCGTCGCAGGCGGCGCGCAGGTTATCTATATCGCGCTGCAGCTCTGTCTGGCCTTTGTAGGCAATCGGCCCGGTGCAGGACATCTGCATGGTGCTCTGTGTCGGGGGACGGTCCTTCGCCGCCTGTTCGGGAGCGTAGAATTCGGGAAATGCATCGGATTCCCGCGAATTCGCCCAGGGAGACGGGCGCGAGCGGCCGGTTTCCTCCAGGCCTGCCAGGCGTTCATGCGCGTAAACCGCAAATCCCCGCTTCGAGAACTCGCCGTCGCTGACCGTGTCGATCCCGAGGGCTTTCTGATGCGCGACCACGTCGCTCACCGCTTGTGTCAGCGCGGTTTCGAAGGCCGCCGTATCGAATGCCTCTCCCTTGTCCTCGGCAATCATGAAATCGACCAGGCTGTCGGGTCGCGGGATACTGCCGACATGGGTGGTCTGGATGCGGTCGGTGCTGCGTTTCATGGCGTTTTCGCTCCCCGGGGCTTATGGCTGATATTGCTTTGCCGGAGAGTCTAGGCAGACAGTGCCCGCCCGGCAAGCGGTGCGATTTATGGTTAACGGAT
Source organism: Rhodospirillaceae bacterium (assembly GCA_038120765.1). Classification (GTDB taxonomy): domain Bacteria; phylum Pseudomonadota; class Alphaproteobacteria; order MPNO01; family UBA830; genus CAXBCP01. The sequence goes on along the minus strand of JAYOMI010000073.1, from coordinate 8,585 downwards.
ATTAACCTTAACGGAAATTAACCATGATCGACCGATCGACGATGCGCCCGTTTACGTCCGGTTAAGACTGTTTCGCGATAATACGCCTTCGGATATCCGTGGAACAGGAAACCAAGATGCTCAGACAGACGGCGCGTATCGTGACGGTGGTTGCAGCGCTTGTTGCGGTCGCAGGGTGCGAACATGCGCTGCTTGAAGATACGATCTTCGACAAGGATTACGTCGCGCGTCACCTGCCGAACGAGGAAAACGTCCTGAGTGCGACCACTTTCAGGCCGCGCCCCACCGGTGTCGTCCAGACCTATTGCTACAGCAGCATCGGCGAGGTCGAGTGCTACGCCCAGCCGCAGCATGGCGAATGCTACCGGCTGAATGGCTATTACGGCCCGGCGCCCGAATAAACCTGCACCTTTGTTTCGTGTTTCGCCAAAAAGTCCGCCGGATGACGATTCGGTGACCGGGCGGTAGCTTTTTGCGTCTCCAATCATATCTGGCGCGCGCATGAAAAGCCTCGTCGCCACCATCATTCTGTCCATCCTGTCTTTTTCGCCACTTTCACCGGTGTCGGCGCAGCCTTCGACCTATGGCGACGCCATGGGCTGGTACGAACGCGAAGCGGCAAAGGGGTCCGCCAAGGCACAGTTCCTGCTTGGCCTGCTTTACGAACGCGGCGCGGGTCCGCGTCGACAAGATCCCGCCCTGGCCTATCAGTGGTTTCTGAAGGCGGCGGAGCAGGGGCATCCCCGGGCGCAGTTCAAGGTTGCCTCGGCTCTTCAGTTCGGCAAGGGTGTGGCGAAGAACCTGGAACTGGCACACTCCTGGTACCGCCGGGCGGCGGCCTTTGGCGTTCCGGAAGCCCAGTACAATCTCGGCTATTTGCTGTTGAACGGGGACGGCGTCGCTCCATCGTCCGAACAGGCGGCGCGCTGGTTCGGCGAAGCGGCGCGGAACGGCTTCGGTCCGGCGCAGCTTGCCCTCGGGTATCTCTATCTTGAAGGCAGCGGGGTGGCGAAAGATACGGCGGATGCCTGGGCCTGGTTCCGTGCGGCGGAATCGCGCAAGACCGATGGCGCGGCAGAGGCCCGGGAGAAAACCGGTGCGGCCCTTTCGCCTGCCGAACTGAGGCGCGCAGAGAGCCTCGCGAAGCCCCGGCTGAAGAAATAACGGCCATTTGCGGCAAACGGGGGCATCCGGCGGCGGCGGGGTGCGCGTATATGACATTGGACAAGAAATCCGTCCTCCCCCATGATCGGGTCACACAGCCGAAATCCGCGACAGAGACAGACCAATAGAGACAGCCATGGATAGCACCGAACGCGCCGATATCGCCACCACGCCGGACGAGCTTGTCGCCCGCGCCGCCGCCCTGAAGCCGGTATTGCGCGAACGCCAGCGCGACACCGAACGGAACCGCCGGGTATCGGATGAGACTATCGCAGACCTGAAAGCCGCGGGTCTATACAAGGTGCAGCAACCCGCCCGGTATGGCGGCTACCAGTTCGATATCGGCACGTTCGTGCGCTGCGCGACGGAAATCGGTGCCGGGTGCGGTTCGACCGGCTGGGTCTATTCGACGGCGGCGCAGCATCAGTGGCAGATCGGCATGTATGACGTCGCTGCACAGGACGATGTCTGGGGCAATGATCCGCTGGCAATCGCCGCGTCGTCCTATTCCCCGGGGGGAACTGCGGTCGAGGTCGATGGCGGCTGCCGCATCACCGGCAAGTGGCTCTATTGCTCCGGGGTGCTCAATGCCGACTGGATGATCCTCGGCGCGCGGATCGCGAAGGACGCGGACTCAGATCCCTATACCCAGGGCTATATCCTGGTGCCGAAATCGGACTACGCGGTGGAAGACAACTGGGACGTCATGGGTCTGATCGGGACCGGCAGCAACGATGTCATCATCGACGATATGTTTATCCCGGCCCACCGGATGCTGACCCTCGAACAGGCGCTGTCCGGCAAGCCGCCCGGGTCGGCCGTGAACGATAACGATCTGTGGAGGGTGCCGTTTTTCGCCGCCATATCGCTTTGCCTGTGCGGCGCGGCGATGGGGATGGCGAAGGGCGCGCTTGAGACCTATATCGACCAGATCGCGGTACGCAAAACACGCGGCGCCGCCCTCAGCCAGCCCCAGAGCATGGCCGAGTTCCCCACCATTCAGACACGCGTTGCCGAGGCAGCGGCGGCCATTGATGCCGCCCAGAACCTCGTCGCCCGCGATTGCGACAACATCATGCGCGTGATGGCCGAAGGCCGCGCGCTGACGACCGAAGAGCGCGCCCGCAACAAGGGCAACCTCAGCTTCGCCGTCAAGATGGCGCGCAAATCGACCGACCTGCTGTTCGAAAGCGTCGGCGGCGCCGGCCTGACGAATGCCAGCATGACCCAGCGATTCTGGCGCGACCTGCATGCGGCATCGAAGCATATCAGCCTGAACTGGGACATGTGCTCCACGCTCTATGGCCGGGTGTCGCTTGGCCTGCCGTCGGGAACCGCGCAGTTTTAGCGAATTCAGCCGCGCGATTGGCTTGATCTTCATCAATCCGGGACGGCTGTGATTGGTCCAGACTAGCCGCCATGTCCGCCGAATCCCGTGACGAGAATACTGTCCTGAGTGCCGCGCTCGATGCCTATGCCCCGGCGAAGGTCGCCGAGCGTGTAGCCATCGCCGGTGTCGCGAAAGCCACCCTGCCGCTGGTGCCACTGTTTACGCTTGCTGTTCTGGCAGGAGCCTTCATTGCCCTCGGCGCGGTGTTCTATCTCGCTGTGCTGTTTCAGGTTGGACCCGGTATCGGGCGACTGCTCGGTAGTGTGGCGTTTTCTCTCGGTCTGTTTCTGATTGTCGTCGGCGGGGCGGAACTGTTCACAGGCAACAACCTGATTGTACTTGCCCGTTGCGACGGGCTGATCGGTACCGGGGCACTCCTTCGTAACTGGGCGGTGGTCTATGTCGGCAACTTCGTAGGCGCCGCCGCGACGGCGTGGCTGGTCGCGCAGTCCGGTATCATCGGCGCGGAAGTCGGCGGGTTCGCCGAACTCGTACACCGCGTCGCGAACGCCAAGATAGCGCTGCCGCCCGAACAGGCGTTCGTCCGGGGTATCCTCTGCAATATTCTGGTCTGCCTGTCCGTCTAGCTGTGCTTTGCCTGTCACACGGTGACCGACAAGGCGCTCGCCGTCGTTTTCCCGATCACCGCGTTCGTGATGCTGGGCTTCGAGCACAGTGTCGCCAATATGTTTTTCCTGCCGCTCGGGACTTTTACGAGACTTTCGCCGGATGCCGCGGGGATGGCCGGAAACCTGGCGGCGGTGACGGCCGGCAATATTGTCGGCGGCAGCCTGTTCGTCGGAATCGTTTACTGGATCGTCTACCGGCGCTGCGCTGCGCGTTAGCGCCTACGCTGCTTCGCCTGCGGCGAACCCGCTCGACCAGGCCCACTGGAAATTATAGCCGCCGAGCCAGCCGGTCACGTCGACCGCCTCGCCGATGGCGAACAGGCCAGGGACATTGCGCGCTTCCATGGTCTTTGACGACAGTTCACCCGTGTCGATCCCGCCGAGGGTGACCTCCGCCTTCGCGAAGCCTTCGCTGCCCGCGGGGGTGAGCCGCCAGCGGTTTATCAGCGCACCCAGCGCGGCAAGCGTCCTGTCCGGTATTTCGCCCATGGGCCGGGCGGGCAGGTGCTTTTCGGCAAGAGCCGCCGCGAGGCGGGACGGCACAAGGTCGGCGAGGACGGTTTTTCCCTCCACCCGGGGCCGGTCGCGCTTGGCGTCGATCAGCAATGCGGCGGCATCGCCCCCGGGCAACATGTCCAGCGTGATCTCCCCGCCATCCCGCCAGCAGGACGATATCTGCAGGATTGCCGGGCCGGACAGGCCGCGATGGGTGAACAGCATGGCCTCCGCGAAGGACGTACGCCCGGCAGTGGCGACACAGTCCAGAGATACGCCGCTTAAAGACCGCATCATATCCAGATCTTCGTCGGCGAAGGTCAGCGGCACCAGTCCGGGACGGATATCGGACAGTTTCAGGCCGAACCGGCGGGCGACGTCATGCGCGAAACCGGTCGCCCCCATCTTCGGGATCGACAGCCCGCCGCTTGCCAGCACCACGGAGTCTGCCGTGAAATCGCCTTTGTCGGTGGCGATGCGGAACCGACCCTGGCCGCCGGCCTCGGGGCGGTCGATATCGGTGATCCGGTGGGCGAGGCGCAGATCGACGCCTGCGCCGTTGCATTCGGCCAGAAGCATCGCGACCACCGCCTTCGCCGGACCGTCGCAGAACAACTGGCCGAGGGTTTTTTCGTGCCAGGCGATACCGTGCTTGTCGATCCGGGCGATGAAATCGTGCTGGGTGTAGCGGGCCAGCGCCGATTTGCAGAAATGCGGGTTGCCGGACAGGAAGTTTTCCGGCCCGGCATAAAGATTCGTGAAGTTGCAACGGCCGCCGCCCGAAATCAGGATTTTCTTGCCCGGCGCGTCCGCGTGGTCGAGCAGCAGCACGCGGCGCCCGCGGGCGCCGGCCGTCATCGCGCACATCATGCCGGCGGCGCCCGCGCCGATGACGATGACGTCGAAGTTTTCCGGATCAGCCATATTGTGGCTGCGGTTTCGGGAGAGGGAGGTCAGGCATTCTGCGGCCAGTCTAGCCTATCTGCAACAGTCTGGAGAACGCCTGAATCGGGAACCGCTGTCAGATTGTCGTCAGCGAGCGATTTCGCCGGTGCCGGCCATTGACCGGTTCTTCGCATGGCTCACCGGGTTTGGGGGACCCGCGACATTCGGCACACTTGATGCATCCGTCAGCGGGCGATAAACCCCCGGCGTCATTCCCCATTGATGAAACGCCTGATGCAAACGACCTATATCCTCACGACCGCCTGTCCCGATAAACAGGGCATTGTCGCCGCCACGTCGGGGTTCCTCGCGGATTCGGGTTGCTCGGTCGATGAAGCGGCGTTTTTCTCCGATCCGGAATCGGGGCGCTTCTATGGCCGGTCGGTGTTTCGTATCGATCGCGACGAAGCGACGGCGGAGATGGTCGGTTCGTGGTTCGGCCAGGTTGCCCACAAGTTCGACATGGACTGGGAAATCTTCGACACCGATAAACCTCTCAGGGTCGTGATCATGGTGTCCAAATTCGATCACTGCCTGAACGACCTTTTATAACGCTATCGCATCGGTGCGCTGCCGATGGAGGTGACGGCTATCGTGTCAAACCATCCGGATGCACAGCCGCTGGCCGATGCCGCCGGCATTCCCTATCACCATATTCCGGTGACGAAGGAAACAAAGCCGGTGGCCGAGGCTGCGCTGTTCAAACTGGTGGAGGAAACCGGCACGGATCTCGTCGTGCTGGCCCGTTACATGCATGTGCTGTCGGACGATCTGTGCGCGAAGCTCGACAAACGCGCAATCAATATCCACCATTCATTCCTGTCGGGCTTCAAGGGCGCCAAGCCCTATCACCAGGCATTTGCCCGCGGTGTCAAGCTGATCGGGGCAACAGCCCATTTCGTGACCGCCGATCTCGACGAGGGCCCGATCATCGAACAGGCGGTGGAGCGGGTCGATCATACGACGATGCCCGACGAGATGGTCGCCATTGGCCGCGACCTCGAAAGCGTGGCACTCGCCCGCGCCGTGCGCTACGTGCTGGAGCGCCGGGTGCTGCTGAACGGCTCGAAAACGGTCGTGTTCAGGTAAGGGCACCGCGTCCCGTCGGATCCGGGGATCGGGTTGCAGCGATTCTGAACTTGATCGGGATCAGTGAATATCCAGCCCGGCCGTGTTTGATTTCGCCGTCACCAGACGCGGGCTGCGAAACACATGACCGGTTCAGATGCAGGTACGACAATTGCTGCGGAGGCGCTGTGCAAGGTATATCGATCCGGCGAGATCGAAGTACAGGCCCTGTTCGATGTCAGTCTGGCGCTTGCAAGGTCCGAGCTTGTCGTATTGCTTGGCGCGTCGGGGAGCGGTAAGTCGACCCTGCTCAACATTCTCGGCGGTCTGGACGCGCCGACCTCGGGCAAGGTCTTTTTCAACGGTACCGAAATCACGGCTTTTGGCGACCGGGACCTGACCCGTTACCGGCGGGATCACATCGGTTTCGTCTTCCAGTTCTATAATCTTATTCCCAGCCTCACCGCGGAGGAGAACGTGGCGCTGGTCACCGAGATCGCCCCGAATCCGATGACGCCGCGCGAGACGCTTGAGCTTGTCGGTCTGGGGGAACGCGCGACCCATTTCCCGGCGGAGCTTTCCGGTGGCGAGCAACAACGTGTCGCGATTGCCAGGGCAATCGCGAAGCGCCCGGCCATCCTGCTCTGCGACGAGCCGACCGGCGCACTGGATAGCGCGACCGGTGTCCTCGTGCTCGACGCCATCGACCGGATAAATCGCGAACTCGGTACGACCACGGCGTTGATAACCCACAACGTTGCGATTGCCGACATCGCCAACCGGGTCATTACCCTTTCCGATGGCCGTATCGCTGCGGACCGGCAGAACGCGGACCGCCGTCCCCCGTCGGAGATCAGCTGGTGAGCGGCTTGCGCGCGCTGGACCGTAAGGTCCTGCGGGACCTGTGGCGGCTCCGTGGACAGGTGCTTGCCATCGCCCTGGTGGTCGCCTCGGGCGTTGCCCTTCTGGTCATGGCGCTCAGCTCGTACCGCTCGCTGAGCGAGACCGCCGACGCCTATTACGAGCGCTACCGCTTTGCAGACGTCTTCGCGACCGCAAAGCGGGTTCCCGATCATTTCGTGCGCCGTCTGGAACAGATTCCCGGCGTGCAATCCGTCGACCCGCGGATCGTCAAGATGGCAAAGCTCGATATTCCCGGTGTGGTGGAGCCGGTCAACGGCAAGCTTGTGTCCATTCCCGAACATGGCGAGCCTTTGCTCAACGCATTGGCGATCCGGGCAGGGCGCAGCGTCGAATTCGGCCGTCCGGATGAAGTCGTCATCAGCGAACCCTTCGCGGATGCGCATAACCTCTCCCTTCGGGACCGTATCGCGTTGGTTATGAACGGGGTCAGGCGCACCCTGACCGTCGTCGGCATCGCCCTGTCGCCCGAGTTCGTCTATGCGATCGAGCCCGGCGCGCTGGTGCCCAATGACAAGCGTTTCGGGGTCATGTGGATGGGCAAAAAGGCGCTTGCCGCAGCCTATGACCTGGAAGGCGGTTTCAACGATGTCTCGCTCTCCTTGCTGACCGGGACCGATCCGCACGCGGTGATCGCGGATGTCGACAGGATACTGAAAAGGTATGGCGGTACCGGTGCGGTCGCGCGGAAGGACCAGATATCGAACTGGTTCCTGATGAACGAGCTTGACCAGCAGCGCACGAATTCGCGCATTTTGCCGACGATCTTTCTGGCTGTGGCCGCTTTTCTGACAAATACGGTCATGGCGCGGCTGATCGCCACGGAGCGCAGCGAAATCGGCCTGATGAAGGCGTTCGGCTATTCGGCGGGCGAGATCGCCTTCCACTATGTCAAAATGGTCGGGGTCATGACGGTGATCAGTATTCTTCTGGGATGGGGGCTCGGCGCCTGGCTCGGTTATTACAATACGTCGATCTATGCCGGGTTCTATCGTTTCCCGTTCCTGCATTTCCGACCGGGCATGTCGGTTTTCGCGATCGGCGCTGTTGTCAGCCTCGCCGCTGCGCTGGGTGGCGCTCTGGCCGCGGTGCGCAAGGCCGCATCGCTGCCGCCGGCCGAAGCGATGCGCCCGCCCGCGCCGCCGAGCTTCCGTCGGAACGCGTTGGCCCTGCTCGATGCGCGCTTTCTCGACCAGCCGACCCGGATCATCCTGCGCCAGATCGTCCGGGCGCCGGTACGCTCGCTGCTGACATCCGCCGGGATCGGTCTCGCCGTCGGTGTCATGGTGCTGGCATTGCAATGGCGCGATGCCATTGACGAATTGGTGATTTCCGAATTCGAGCACACCCAGCGCTAGGACGTCACGCTTTCCCTGGTAGAGCCGAAATCCCGCCGGTCGCTGCACGCGGCGCGCCGCCTGCCCGGCGTTCTCGACGCTGAACCCATGCGTAGCGTCAGTGCCCGGTTCCGATCCGGTCCGCGCACACATCGCGGGATGGTGACCGGGCTGCCGGAATGGCCGCGCCTGCAAACGGCTTACGATGTCAAACGCGGCGCGCTCACAATTCCGCCCGGGGGTGTGATGCTGTCGAAACGGCTCGCCGAAAAACTGGATGTCGGCCCGGGGGACGAGGTCGAGATCGAACTGCTCGAAGGACGCCACCCCAAGGTCATGCTGCCCGTCGGCGGGCTCTTTGAGAACTATATCGGCATGCCGGCTTATATCGAGATCGAGACCCTGCGCCGTCTTCTGGCGGAGCCGGGGGCTATTGCGCTCGTGAACCTGATTGTGGGCTCACAAGCGGAACCGGCGCTCTACACCGACCTGAAGGAAATACTCGATATCGGCGCGGTGACAATCAAGCGCGCGGCGATCGATAAATTCTACGAGACCATCGGCGAGACAATAATGATTTTCATCGGTTTCTTCTCCGGGTTCGCTTTCGCTCTCGGTCTCGGCGTTACCTATAAC
>JAYOMI010000072.1:0-17940 GCA_038120765.1 Rhodospirillaceae bacterium | reverse complement strand
CTCGATTGTCTGGAAATTTGTGCACCCTACAGGGCACTGTTATCGGGCACATATAGCGATTTCGCCGCATCCGTCAATGGCCGGCTTGGCGAGCCGCCCCTCCCAACCCCACGCACGGATGACGGAACGAAAAAACCACTTGCTTCAAAGCCCATTGCCACATTATTTCCACAATTGAGCGTCATTGAGGGCTCAAGAGCGTCCGGCTCTTTCACTTTTTGAGCCAACCGGCCGTGACGGTGGAGGACACCGCATTGGCCGAGTCGGGCGGACAGTCAGCGAATCATGCACACACCCTCCTCGGGACGCCGTTCTTTTCTCGCTGGGTTATCGTCCCTGCTCGCCCTCGCCGCCACGAGGCGAAGCGCCGGCGCGCAGTCACCGCCATCGTCTGCCCGCTTCTCGCACGCGGACGTGGTCGCGCAGGCGCGCGATCTGGCGGCGCGTCCGTTTGCCCCCCCCGTCAGTGGTTCCGGAAACACTGCGGAAACTGACATATGACCTGTATCGCCAGATCCGTTTCCGGAAAACCGGCGCGATCTGGGGAAAATCGCCCTCGCGTTTCGAGGTCGAACTGTTCCCGCCGGGATTCCTGTACAAGCATGGAATCGATGTTTCCATCGTCGAGAACGGTCGGGCATTTCCGGTCCGGATAGACGAGAATGCATTCGACACCCCCTCTCCGGCGATCGGAACCGTTCTCGCGGAACTCGGCAAGTTTGCAGGGTTCAGGCTTCATTACCCGATCAACCGCCCGGAGTATAAGGACGAGTTTGTGGTCTTTCAGGGCGCAAGCTATTTCCGGGCGGTTTCCCGCGGTCAGAATTACGGACTTTCCGCCCGGGGCCTGGCGATCGACGTCGCCGAACCGGCGGGAGAGGAATTCCCGAGTTTCACCCGGTTCTGGATCGAGCGCGCCTCGGCGAATGCCAGCAGCATCGTCGTCCACGCGCTGCTCGACAGTCCACGAATTGCCGGCGCCTACCGGTTCGGCATCTACCCGGGCGCCACAACGGTGATGGATATCGACCTAACACTGTTTCCGCGGGAGCCCCTGGCTCATATCGGGCTCGGCGCGCTGACGTCGATGTTCCTGTTCGGCCCGGTCGACAAGGCAACGCAGGCGGATTACCGCCCGGCCGTGCACGATTCACTCGGTCTTGCCATCGATACCGGCAGCGGCGAACGCATCTGGCGCCCGCTTAACAATCCGCGCCGCCTCCAGGTCAGCGGTTTCGTTGACCGCAATCCGCGCGGGTTCGGTCTCGTTCAGCGGGATCGCCGGTTTGCCCATTTCCAGGACCTGGAAGCGCGCTATGAGACCCGGCCGTCCGGCTGGGTCATCCCGCGAGGCGACTGGGGCCCGGGCCAGGTCGTCCTTGCCGAAATACCGTCGGATTCCGAAACCAACGACAATATCGTGGCTTACTGGAGGCCCCAGGCGCCTCTTTTACCCGGCACGGCCTTCAAGGCCGGTTACCGGATTACCTGGCCGCAAGATGCCCCGTCAAAACCCGGTCTTGCGCCTGTGATCCGGAGCGCCGAAGGGCGGACGTTCGACGGCAAGCAGCGCCAGATGGTGATCGATTATGGCCCCGTCAGCGGCCCAGCGCCGGAAACGATCCGAGCCGACGTCAGCATATCGCCCGGTAAACTGGTCGAGACGGTGACCCAGCCAAATCCGGAGACCGGCGGCTTCCGCGTTTTTGTCACCTTTGATCCCGGCCAGTCCGAACTGATCGAGTTCCGGGTGCAACCGCGGCAGCTCGGGAAACCGGTCGGCGAGACATGGCTGTATCGATGGACCCCATCGTGAGGACAGAACCCGCCGGCCCCGCCCTGCCACCGGAGGCTCCTATCCCCATGCCGCGTCAGCCTCGCCACGGCAATCGGCAGCGGACACGTCATGTTCCCGCACTGCCCGCCCGTCTGTGCACCTCACTTGCGCGAGCGGGCCTGTTGGCAGCGACGGCTGCGTTAACCGCGTACGGCACGTTCGAGATGTACAGCGTGATGGCGACCGGCGGTGTCACGCCGCTGCAGTGGCTTTTCCTGCTGGCATTTACCCTGACATTCGCCTGGATCGGACTTTCCGCCTGTCAGGCGGTCATTGGGTTCATCCGGCTGCTTGCCCTCGATATTTTTGGCCGCCGGCCGGCGCCCGCGGACCTCCCGCCGCTGCGCACGGCGGTACATTTGCCGGTCTACAACGAAAACCCGGCCGGAATCGCCGCCGCGGTGCGCGCGATGGCGGACGGACTTGCCGAAAGATCGCCCGACAGTTTCGACTTTTTCCTGCTCAGCGACACAAATGCGCCGGAGGCATGGGTGCACGAAGAAGCGGTCTTAGCCGCGCTGATCGATGCAGCGCCGAAAGGCTGTCCCGTGTATTACCGGCATCGTCGCGACAACCGGGAACGCAAGGCCGGCAATATCGCCGACTGGGTATCTCGCTGGGGCGGCGCCTATGAAGCGATGATCCTGCTGGATGCCGACAGTCTGATTGAGCCCGATACGATGATCGAGATGTCCCGACGACTGGCGGCGGATCCGGGGCTCGGCCTCATCCAGACCCTGCCGGGCATCGTGGCCGGGCAAACCCTTTTCGCCCGGCTGCAGCAATTCGCGAACCGCTGTTGCGGTCCGATATTCGGAAACGGCCTGGCTGCCTGGCATGGCAATGAGAGTAACTTCTGGGGCCACAACGCAATCATCCGCACCGCAGCATTTGCGGCCTGTTGCCGCCTGCCCCACCTGCCCGGAACGCCGCCGATGGGCGGCGATATCCTGAGCCATGACTTTGTCGAGGCGGCGTTGCTCCGGCGCGGCGGCTGGGGTGTCCGGTTCGACACGGACCTGCCGAACAGTTTCGAGGAAGCCCCTCCGTCGCTCGTCGACGTGATGATCCGCGACCGGCGCTGGTGCCAGGGCAACCTGCAACATCGCGGGATGGTGACGGCGACCGGCCTTGCGACCGCCAGCCGGCTCCATATGTTCTCGGGAATCATGGGCTATCTGAGCGCACCGCTCTGGTTGCTGCTTGTCGCGCTCGGTATGGCGCTCGCGGTTCAGGTTGCGTTGAGCGGCCCGAATTATTTTCCCGGCCCGACACTGTTTCCCATGTGGCCCGTGTTCGAATCCGAGCGCGCGATCGAGCTTTTTATTCTCTCGATGGGGGTTCTGCTGACGCCCAAATTCCTGGGCTGGCTGGCGGCGGCAATCAACCCGCGCCGGTGCAGGTCCTTCGGCGGTCCCGTGCTGTTGACGCTCGGGGTCGTGGCCGAAATCGTCCTGTCGGCGCTTTATGCCCCGGTGCTGATGCTCGTCCAGACCCGGTTCGTCTGGCAGGTACTGCGTGGCGGCGACAGCGGCTGGAAACCGCAACGGCGCGGCGCAGGCGACATGCGCCTGCGGGAAGCATTCCGGCTCCATTTCTGGCATGCCACAGCGGGTCTGGCTGCCGCCCTGGGAGCATGGGGCATAAATGGCGGGCTGTTCCTGTGGACCCTGCCGGTGACAGGCGCGCTGATCCTGTCTCCCGTAACCTCCTGGATGAGCGGCCACAAATCTATCGGCATCGCCCTTCCCAAGGCCGGTATTCTGCGCACCCCCGAAGAACATCGGCAATCTCCACAGGGTATTCTCGCCGACCATCGCGCATACCTGGTCTGGGCGTCAGGCCTCGAACAGCGCCGCGACGCATTCTCCGCGCTGACGGCCGATCCGGGATTGAACGCCTGGCACAGGCAACAACTGATCGGCCCGTCTGAGCCTCCCACGTTCGATCCGGCGCTTTTCGTCGCCCGCGCCAAGGCCGAACGGGAATCGGACCCGGCCCTGCTCGCCAACTGGCTGACGCCGGAAGAGAAACGGGCCTTCCTGCATGATCCAGCGCTGGTGGCCGGTCTGATCGCCCCGGAACCGCAGCTTCTTCAGGCATAGCCGGTCAGATCAACAGCCTCGAAATCGGCCTCGCCCGGCGCGCCGGAGGCGAATCGCCAGACCGGTTTCCGGTCCGGAAAATCCGCCGACGGCAGGGCGATCAGGGAACTGGACAGCGTGCCGAACCCGAAATCCGTGACGATGCGCATCGCATCGCGCGAATCCGTATCCGTGCCATGCTCGGCGCTGGCAAGCAGGGTCTCCCAGGACGACCAGTCTCCCGCATCGATATCGGGCGCCGCGGCCGCTTCGAACCGCGGCAGGTGAAACGCGACCCGCCCCGATGCGGGATCGTTCAGATCGAACGCGGTAAGCATCGACACCCCGGCCGGAATTTCAGCGACATCGATCCGCCCACCGGCGGCCTCGCCCAGACTGCGCACCCAGAAAGCATCCCGGTTGTCCGCGACCACGAGGTTGAAGGACCGGTAACTGCGGCCGTCGAGGTCGGAAAGCGCGTCCGCGGCATCCGACGCATCTGCATGGTCCAGGGCCTCGAGCACAATTTCTCCGCGCGTGCGCAGGGTCTCGTCCGGCCCCAGCGAATCCTTGCGATTGAGGACTCCGGCGACAACACCCTCGTCGTTCAGCCCCATCCAGGTGCCGCCGGCGAGACGGTCGATGCCGGCGACGACGTTCTCGCGGTCCGGCCAGTGCCGGCCGGGCGGATCCCAGGGGCGGCCAGCCATTTCATCACGGTTTGCGGCCATGAGGAGGGGCCAGTCATGGCCCGGACGACGGAGTATGACAACGGTGCACATACCGCCTCGATAGCAGGTTAGACACGCCGCGACTATATGCATGAGAGATGTGCGAATGTGCGTTATTGACTTAAGGCATGTCCACGACGATCTATGTAGTCTAAAATTAACCTTTGTGATTTAAAGCGTCGTTTGAAAAAAAGTGGAAGGCACAGATGTCTGGTTTTGACGATCGCGAGAAAAGTTTCGAGGCGAAGTACCAACGCGATCAGGAAACCCTGTTTCGCATCACCTCTCGCCGCAACAGGCTTCTGGGCCTTTAGGCTGCCCAGCAGTTCAGCATGCCGGACAATCAGGCGCTTGATTATGCCAAGGAAGTCGTGCTCGCCGATTTCGAGGAACCCGGTGACGACGATGTCGTTCGCAAGGTCCTCGGCGATTTCAAGGAACGCGGCCTTCAAATGGACGAACAGACCCTGCGCAAGGAAATGATCCGCTTGATGGACGAAGCGGATCGCCAGATCGAGGCGGAAAACAGCTAGACAGCGTCACCGGGCGGCCCCCTCGCACAGGCAGGGGTGTGGCGCACGGGAATCGTTATCGTGAATGGTTCCGCTCTAGCGGGCGTAATCGGGCGATTACCGTTGAAGCGCCTGGCGGAAGCGCGCCCTAGCCGAAAACCCGTTTGAAAATCGCATCTACGTTCTTGGTGTGATAGCCGATGTCGAACATATCCTCGAGCGTCGCATCGTCGACATTGGCGGACACTTCCGGGTCCGCTTTGAGCAGGTCCAGAAACGACAGGCCTTTTGACCAGGCTTCCATCGCATTGCGCTGAACGGCGACATAGGCCCCTTCCCGGCTCATCCCCGCCTGGGTAAGCGCCAGAAGAACCCGCTGCGAGAACACCAGACCACCCAGCGCATCCAGATTCTTCTGCATGTTTTCCGGGTAGATCACCATCTTCTCGACAACGCCGGTCAGGCGCGCCAGCAGGAAGTCCAGGGTGATCGTGGAATCGGGACCGATCATGCGCTCGACCGACGAATGCGAAATATCGCGTTCGTGCCACAATGCCACGTTCTCCATCGCCGGCATGGCGTATGATCTGACCATACGGGCAAGCCCCGTGATGTTTTCGGTCAGCACCGGGTTGCGTTTATGGGGCATAGCCGACGAGCCCTTCTGGCCCGGCGAGAAATATTCCTCCGCCTCGCGCAGCTCTGTACGCTGGAGATGACGGATCTCGACCGCCAGCCGCTCTGCCGACGAGGCGATCACGCCGAGGGTCGCGAAAAACATCGCGTGACGGTCGCGCGGAATTACCTGGGTCGAGACCGTTTCAGCGGTAAGGCCCATGGCTTTCGCGACATGCTCCTCGACGGCCGGATCGATATTGGCGAACGTGCCGACGGCGCCGGAAATCGCACAGGTCGCGATTTCAGCGCGCGCTGCCACCAGCCGATCGCGATTGCGCGCGAACTCGGCGTAATATCCCGCAAGTTTGACCCCGAAGGTCATGGGCTCTGCATGGATGCCGTGGCTGCGCCCGATGGTCGGCGTCATCTTGTGTTCTTCGGCGCGGGCCTTTATCGCCGCCAGCAGGCCGTCGATGGTCTCCAGAAGGATATCCGTCGCCTGGGTCAGCTGCACGGCAAGACAGGTATCGAGGACATCCGAAGACGTCATCCCCTGATGGACGAAACGCGCTTCGTCGCCGACATGTTCGGCGAGGTTCGTCAGGAACGCGATCACGTCGTGCTTGGTCTCGCGCTCGATCTCGTCGATACGCTCGATTTCGAAGGCGCCGCGCTCCCAGACCGCCTGCGCGGCTTCTTTCGGGATGACGCCGAGCGCCGCCTGGGCATCGCAGGCATGGGCCTCGATTTCAAACCAGATACGGAACTTGTTTTCAGGCTCCCAGATGGCTGTCATCGGGGCGCGGGAATATCTTTGAATAGCCATGACCCGGGTGTATCAGAATCGCGTGAGCGCGGGAAGCATATGCCGCTCAGACGGTGCGGTATTTTCGAACGGCCAGCCAATAGGCGGCAAGCGAGAAGACCGCCCAGAACAGCACGCCGTTCGCGAGCCAGAGCTGTGTGCCGTCCGACAGTGCGGCGACCCCGATTCCGGTCGCCGCACCGGTCAGCTGCTGCACAAACCCCACCAGGGACGATGCAGACCCCGCGATATGGGGAAACGGCTGGAGCGCGCCGGCAATCGACTGCGGAAAAATAAACGCGAAGGAGATCATGCAGAACAGCATGGGCCCGATCACGGCAAGCCAGTGATCGACCGACGCCCAGGCAAGGCCTGCGAGCAGCAGACCGAAAACGCTCGCCCCGCCGACCCCCCAGCGCAACAGCCGGTCGACCCCGAAGCGGCCAACCAGCCGGGCGCCCATCAGCATCCCGATCATGCTGCCGACCATGCACCCGGCGAACATGTAGCTGTACCGCGTCTCGCTCTCCCCGAAATAGGTGATAATCACGTGGGGCGACGACGCCAGAAACCCGAAAAGCATGCCGTAACAGGCCGCCGCACAGGCCGTATAGGCCCAGAAGGACGGACTTCGGGATACCTCGGCAAAATTGCGAATTACAGGCCCCGGCCGCAGGGCATCCGGATTCTTCGCGTGAATGGTCTCACTGAAAACCATGCAGAAGACGACGGTCACACAGGCCGCATAGATCGACAGAAAGACGAACATTGCCTGCCAGCCGAAGGCGACCGTTAAATGCGCGCCGACAATCGACGAGATCATCGGCGACAGGCCGTGAAAGACCATCAGCACGGAGAGAACCCGCGCCGCGTCGGCCCGGTCGTGCCGGTCGCGCACGACCGCCCGGGCGACCAGCCACCCGCTGGAGGCAGCGGCGCCGTGGATGAAACGAAACACCATCAGCATTTCGATCGACATCGCCATTGCGCAGGCTGCGGTTGCGACGGCGTTGACGACAAGCCCCCCGACAAGGACCGGTTTGCGGCCGAACCGGTCGGATAGCGGGCCGTGAACAAGCTGTCCGATCGCGATCCCCAGCATGAACATCGTCAGGGTCAGCTGGACCTCCGCCTGCGTGGCGCCGAAGGCGATACCGATGGCCGGCATCAGTGGCAGGGTGCCATCGATCCCGGTCGCGGTCGCACAGGTGGTCAGGGCCAGAAGCGCGGCAATGCCCGCATTGTCGAATGTTCTTGCCTCACGCGCGGTTGCGACGGTCACGCGGCGGCCGCCTCTCGGGGTAGGCGGCGGACGAGTGTCACGTAAGCGACAAGAGCGCTGATCGTACAGACGCAGATGACGGCCGCCATCGGGAACGGTGTGCCGTCATTCAGCACGCCGATAATCGCGGTCGCCAGTGCGGCTGCCAGGAACTGGATAAAGCCCAGCAGCGAGGATGCCGCGCCCGCCATTGTGGCGAAGGGCGACATCGCACCGGCTGTCGTGCCGGGTGTAATGAATGCCAGGGCCGTCAAAACCAGAACCACCGGTCCCATCAGGGTGTAGACGGTGATGTTGCCCGATATCACCAGCAGCAGCATTCCGATTCCTGCGGCCGCAGCGAGCATCACGCCGGCACGGATCATCCGGTCCAGCCCCAGGCGCTGGGCAATACGCGCAAGTGTGATCTGCGCCACGATATAGAAAATCATGGGCACGGCCATGGCGATACCGAACTGGACCGGTCCCAGCCCCAGATACTGGATAAGGCCGACCGGCGCGCCGGCAAAGTAGGCCATCAGCGCCCCGTACATGAAACATGCGCATGTCGCATAGGACCGGAACGACCGGTCCCGAAGTATCACGATATAGTTTTTGACCAGAACCGACGGCTGGACGGCGTTGGCGGTACGGGCCCGGTTGGTTTCCGAAAGCGCGAACAGTACCGTCAGCAGGGTAAACAGGCCGAATCCCGCCATGACGATGAACAGCACCCGCCAGCCGAAATCCTGGGTGATCCAGCCGGAAACACCGGGCGCGATCGTCGGCATGATCCCGTGAATACCCATCATCAGGGCAAACAGCCGGGCTGCCGCCTCGCGGTCGAACAGATCGCGGATGATCGCCCGGGCAACGATGATTCCGGAGCAGGCGAAAAAGCCCTGCAGGAAGCGAAGTCCGATCAGGGCTTCGATACTTGCGGCCATGGAGCACGCGACCGATGTTGCGACAAATAAGGACAGGCTTGCGCCCGAACCGGTCCGATAACGGACCATAAACCAGTTGCCCCAGCGCGATACCCAGCACCGCGGCGCTCAGACTGTATTGCACGAACGCCGTCGTTGTCTGGAAATAGGCCGGGATTGCCGACACCAGGGGCAGAGAGCCGTCCACCGTGAGCGGCATCAGCATCGGCAACAATCCGAGCATTCCCGCAAGCAGGGCATACCGCCGAGGCGTCATCGGGAATTCCGGACCAGAAGAAATCTGTACTGGCGCACCTGCGTTTACTTGCCCGTCACGCTGTTGCGCACGCGCCGGATCATGTCCTTGAACTCGGCCTTTTCGGCGGGGGACAGATTTGCGAGACACTGGGTGTTGACCGCCTCAACCTCCGGGATCACCTTCCGGTAAATCTTTCGCCCCTCCGGCGTCAGGAACACGTTGATCTTGCGGGCATCGTTCTTGTTGCCCTGACGGCGGACGAAGCCCTTGTCTTCCAGCTTGTTCAGCGCCGCCACCGTCGTCGGCCCCTTCATGCGCACTTTTTCCGACAGCTCCCGCTGCGTCAGCCCGTCGGCTTCCCACAATGCGCGCAGGAAAGGCCAGAGACCGAGGGTGACGCCATGTTGCGCGATACGGTCGGAGAATTCGCGACTCATCGCCCGGTTTGCGTCCCAGATCAGGAAGCCGATCGTGTCTTCGGGATCGAAAAAATCGTCATTGCTCATGGTCGGGATTTACACGCGGCACCGGACGGGAGCAAGCGCCTTCGGCTTGACACTGTCCCGATGGGGCAGGACACTTTAGGTTGGATAAAAATGGAATTCGCGCGCTGTTTGGCGGCGCGCAAAAACGAGCGAAAAGGGATCACGGAACAATGGCTGACTGCACGGAATCGAAAATCAATATTCGTGGCTGCGAGGTTCTCATGCGTCGCAGCGGCAGCGGTGAGACAGCGCTTTTTCTGCATGGCGCCAGCGGCGTCGCCGGATGGATTCCGGCGTTCCAGTCCCTGTCCGACACCTATGACCTGATGGTTCCGGATCATCCGAGCTATGGCCGGTCGGACGAGCCCGAATGGCTCGACAGCATGGACGATCTCGCGATGTTCTATCTTGACCTCATGGACGAGCTGGACCTCAACGACGTCCACCTGATCGGCAATTCCCTCGGCGGCTGGCTGGCGATGGAAATCGCGATCCGTTCCTGCACCCGGATCAAGAGCCTGACCCTGGTCGGCGCTGCCGGCATCCGCATCAAGGGCAAACCGATTGCCGACATTTTCATGATGGACCCGGACGATCTCGTCCGCGCCATCTTCGTCGACCAGACGTTCGCCGACAACATCCTGAACATGGAACTGACCGAGGAACAGATGGACATCCAGATCCGCAACCGCGTCGCGACCGCGCGCCTCGGCTGGCAGCCACGATTGTTCAATCCGAACCTGAGAAAATGGCTCCATCGTATTACCGTGCCGACCCACGTGATCTGGGGCGACAGCGACAAGATTGTCGATCCCGTCTACGCGGCAGAGTTCGGCAACGTGATTGCCGGGTCGCAGGTGACGATGATTGAACAGGCCGGTCACCTGCCCCACATCGAAAAGTCCGGGCCGTTCGTCGATGCCGTCAATAGCTTCATCCAATCGAAAGCCGCCTGAGCGCGCGTTCCGTCAGGAAAATTGCCGTCACAGCCGGACCTGCGCCTTCTGAAGGATGTCGCGGATACGGTCGCGCTGCTCGTCGGAGACAACCAACCGCTCGGCAAAGTCCTTGCCGGCCGGCTTCGTCGCATCGATGCCGACTTTGGTCAGGGTATGATTTTCGGGATCGGACGTCGGATCCAGAATGGCGCCCATCGCCCCGTGAATCAGTGTCATGTCCTGATTGGCGCGGGTCCGGGTCGCAACCGCCCACATGACGTCGGACAGATTGAAAATATCGACGTCCTCGTCGACCACCACCACGATCTTGACATAGAACTCGGTGCCGAGCGCCGCCATGATCGCCTGCTTGGGCTGGCCTTCTGCGGTTTTTTTCATCTGCACGACGGCCATCAGCGCGCCGACCGTGCTCAGCGGTACATGCACGCCCGTGACGTTCGGCAGGTTGCGCCGCAGCGCGTTCAGAATTTCGGCTTCACGGCTGATCGAGGAGACAAGGATGTGGTCGGCGGCCGTGCCGGACGCGACGCTGTGGAACATGGCATCCTTGCGCATCATCACCCGTTTGGCGACGAAGACATTCTCGGTAGACCGGTGTGACGCATAGCCGGTGAATTCGCCGAACGGGCCTTCCGGCTCGCGCGTGTCGGCAAGGATTTCGCCCTCTATCACGATCTCCGCGCCCGCGGGCACTTCAAGATCCGCGGTACGGCTGACCGCGACCTTGTAGGGTGCCCCGAACAGGGCGCCGATGATTTCGTATTTCCGTACCGACGGCGGATAGTGATAGGCCATCGATCCCATGTAGTGGATCGGATGGGTGCCGATGGTGATAACCGCTGGCAGGGCCTCGCCTTTTGCCTCGGCCCGGCGGTGAAATTCGTACATCCGGCGGCGCGAATGCAGCGACAGGCCAAGCCGGTTCTTCCCCTTCAGCATCAGCCGGTGGAAACCTACCGTATCGACACCGGTTTCCGGGTCGCGCGCCGCAATCTGGCCCGCCGTGATATAGGGGGCGGCATCGACCGAGAAATGAAACGGTATCGGCAATTTGGTGAGATCGACATCGTCGCCTTCCAGGATCACTTCCTCGAACGGCGCGTCGCCAACCACTTCGACCGGCAGGTAGTTCTGGCAGCGTTCGCGATATGCCAGCGGCAGATCGTCCGGCGTGCAGCCCATGGCGGCGGCCAGAAGCCGCCGGTTCCCGGCGACGTTCGTGACCACCGGCAGATCGAATCCCTCGACGTCTTCAAAGAGGACGACGGGGTATTTCCCGCTCCGCTCCAGTTCGAAAACAGCGGAGGTGATATCCAGGTCGCGGCGCACGGGGGCCGAGATCCGGACGAAGTCATCCGGAAAATCGCGCTGCACCATTTCTACGAAACCACGGAGACTTTGGTCGGTCATTTTAATTCCTTGTTATCGGCGGCTGGATTGGAGTCTTTGCGTCTGGGAAGGCGAAAGAGGCAGCACCCGTTCGATTTGCTTTGTTGCGTTGCAGCAATTATTACAAAATCCATTACGGAAGGCGACACCGGAATACGGAAAAAGAATGACCCCAGGCACAGCGGATATCGTCGGCGGCGGATTTGGCGGACTTGTCGCCGCCATCGCGCTTGCCCGCCGCAACTGGACGGTGCGCCTCCACGAACGGCGCGAAGCGGTCGATTCCGAAGGCTATGGAATCGCCGTCCAGCGCAACATGGCGGCGATCTTCGAGACTTTCGGCGTCCTGGATGACGTGCTGGCAGGTGGCGCACGGCTGGACCGGCGGGATTCGCTTGACCGTCACGGCCGCGTACTGATGAGCCGGCCGACCGAGCGCAGCCCCTACCGCGTCGACCGACGCCACATCGTCAACGTCCTCGCCGACGAGGCGCGGCGCGCCGGTGTCGACCTGCGTTTCGGCGCCACGATCTCGGAAACAAGGCCGGATGGGCATCTTTTCACAGCGGACGGACAGAGATTCGCCGCCGACCTGGTCGTCATTGCGAACGGCGTGAATTCGACCCTCCGCGACGAGAGCGGCCTGCTGACCCAACGCCGGCTGGAGCGGGACGGCGCCGTCCGGATCGCCATCCCGCGCCTGCCGGAAGAAATCAGGGCTGCAGACGCCGACGGTACGCCGATGATCGAAGCCTGGGCCGATAACCGGCGCGTACTCTACTGCCCGGTAGACCGTGATCGGTTCTATGTCCTGCTGGGCAGCCTCGCAGAAGATACCGATGCCCGCGCGACGCCGATCAACCCGGCAGTGTGGTCGGCATCCTTCCCCACCTTGCGCGGGTTCTTCGAGCGGGTGGCCGCGGAGGCCGACTGGGCCGAAGCCCGCTGGGCACAGTAACAGACCGTCCGGCTCAAGCGCTGGTCGACCGGTAAACTCGCGATCCTCGGCGATGCCGCGCACGCGATGCCGCCCTATCTGGCGCAGGGCGCCGGTCATGCGATGATGAACGGTCTCGGGCTCGCCGTCGCGCTGGAAAACGCCCCCGATCTCGCCACCGGCCTCGCTGAATGGGAGCGGCGCGAACGGCCGCTGACCGATCACACCCAGCGCTGGACCCGTATCTACGGCAACACGCTGTTCCTGCCCGACCCGCTGAAGAAGCTCGCCATACAGGCCGAACAGCACATCCCGTGGCTCTCCGGCCAGTACGCCCGCGCGGCAAACCATCTGCCGACGGGCTGCACGGAGAAATAGACCACCCAACTATTCTTCACACGTCCGGTCAAATCTCGTCTCTGGCAGCGGGCGGGCTAGATACGATACAATCGCTGTATGACAGCCAATGCTCCTCAATTCACGCCCCTCGGAACGTATATCGGCGCCCGTGTGGACGGCATGGATCTGTCGGCGCCCATCGGCGATGAAACCGCCGGGATGCTGAAAAGGGCGCTGATCGATCACTTGGTGCTCGTCTTCCCGAATCAGTCATTGACCGAGGACGACCAGATCCGGTTCGCCGGAACCTTCGGCGAGGTCAGCCGTCACCTCCGCCCGGAAGCCCAGCGCAATCCGGATGCACCCCCGGTGAATCCTGCGGTGATGATGGTCACCAACGAACGCAAGGATGGCAAGCCGGTCGGCTACCTGCCCGACGGCGAGATTTTCTACCATACGGATTCCTGTTTCGTGGAAACGCCCCAGCGCGCGGTCTGCCTGTATGCGATGGCGGTGCCGGAAACCGGCGGCGATACCATCTTCGCCAGCGCGTGCCGGATGTACGAGACCCTGCCCGCAGATCTGCGCGACCGGTTGGCGGGCCGCAAAGCCCTGAACTGCTTCGAGTTCGGCGTGTCGGTCAAAACGGTGGAGAAGTTCGACCCGGCGAAATCGGTCCGTCACCGCCATCCCGCGATCGCGATCGACCCGCGGGACGGACGGCGGTTCCTCTACGTCAACGAACTGATGACCGAGGAAATCGACGAACTGCCGGCGGCCGAAAACCGCGCAACCCTGGACGCCGTTTTCGCCCATATCCGGAACTCCCCGGATCATTACCGCCATAAGTGGCGGGTGGGCGATCTCGTCCTCGGGGATAACCGCCGCGCCCTGCACGCCCGGACCGACTTTCCGGCGGATCAGCCCCGCAAACTGCGCCGGGTGCTGGTCGCGGACGACAAACCGGTGACGATGGCACCCGCCTGAGACTCGCCGTCGGGCGTTTATTGATATTTGCCCCCGCAGCTTTCGCGGCCCAGAATAAACGAACAGGAACATCACACCGGAGCAGGAGAAATTCATGGCGACGTATTTACTGGTGCATGGCGCATGGCATGGCGGCTGGTGCTGGCGGCGGGTCACGGACATTCTCCAGTCCGCCGGGCACAGGGTGTTCACCCCGACGCTGACGGGCCTCGGCGAGCGAGCCCATCTGGCGACGCCGGACGTCGATCTCGACTGTCATATCAACGACGTTCTCGGCGTGATCGATATGGAGGAACTGGACGACGTTATCCTCTGCGGCCATTCCTATGGCGGACAGGTGATCACGCCGGTTCTGGACCAGCGGGTCGAAAAATTCCGTGCCTCCGTCTGGCTCGATGCTTTCGTCTCCGAGGACGGAAAGTCGCTGATGGACGGCTGGCCGCCGGAACGGGCCCAGCATGTCCGCGAGGCAGTCGCGCAGTCAGGCGACGGCTGGAAAATGCCGCCCATGCCGCCCGAATATTTCGGCGTGATGAATGCCGACGATGCCGCCTGGGTCACCCGGCGCTGCGTGCCGCAGCCACTCAAAACCTTCACGCAGCCCGCGCACCTGACCGGCGCGTGGGAAAAGGTGCCGAAAAAGATGTACCTGCTGGCGGAACTCCACCCGAACAGCAGTTTCGAGCGGTTCTCGGTGCCGCTCAGCAAAAAGCCGGGCTGGGACGTGCGCAGCGTGAAATCCGGCCACGACGTGATGATCGATACGCCTGAACTGCTGGCGGAGATATTGCTGGAACTGGCGTAAGTCCGCCTTACCCCGCCAGCGCCTTGTAATAGGCGACGCCGAACCCCGCCTCCGCGCGCGCGTCGTCGTTGAACGGGGCCTTCAGCCCGCCCCGGAAGCGCTCGTTGACCAGCCGTTGCCAGGTCGCCACCGGATCGGCGGAAGACCGCGCCGCGCAGACGTGTTCGAACCATTTGCGCCCGATGGCGACATGGCCGATCTCGTCACGATAAATGACTTCCAGCACATCGGCGGAGTCCGCGTCCTCCGCATTGCGCAGGCTCCTGATCATGGTCGGCGTCACGTCGAGCCCGCGCGCTTCGAGCACCAGCGGCACGATCGCAAGCCGCGCCAGCAGGTCGTCGGCAGTGTCCTGCGCCGCCTGCCACAGGCCGTCATGAGCCGGAAGATCTCCGTAGGCCGCGCCGAATTCGCCGAGCCGGGCCGACAGCAGCAGGAAATGCTTGGCCTCCTCGTCCAGCACGGTCAGCCAGTCATTGTAGAAATCCATCGGCATGCCGGCATCGGGGAAACGGACAAGTATATCCGCGGCAAGATCGATGGCATTCAGTTCGATATGGGCGAGCGCGTGAAGCAGCGCGATGCGCCCGGCCTCGCTCTGCGCCTTGCCGCGTTTCGGCATCTCGCGCGGGCGCAGCAGTTCCGGTCTTGCCGGGCGTTTCGGCCGGTCGCGCGGCGCCGCGCGGCCTATTTCGGGAATGACCCCGGCCCGCCAGTCCGACGCGACCGCCCGGGCCGCGCCGGCTTTGGATGCCGCATCGGACGTGCCGAGAACCCCGACCACGCGGTCGGACAGGGTCTGGGTCACGATTGTTTCACGTGAAACATGTTATCCACATCTTGTGGGTAAGTGCGGATCACAACGCCTTCGCAGCTTCCAGCACCTTTTCGACATGGCCTTTGACCCGCAGGTTGCGCCACACCTCGGCGACCTTCCCTTTCTCGTCGATGAGGAAGGTCTTGCGCACGATACCCATATAGGTCTTGCCGTAGTTCTTCTTTTCCTGCCACACGCCATAGGCCTCGCAGATCGCGCCGTCCTCGTCGCTGATCAGCGCAAAGGGCAGGTCGTGCTTGGCCTTGAAACTGTCATGCCGTTTCACGCTGTCTTTCGACACGCCGACGATCTCCGCACCACACTTTGCGAAATCCTTGATTGCGTCACGGAAGCCCTGAGCCTCGGTCGTACAGCCGGGCGTATCGTCCTTCGGATAGAAATACAGAACGACCTTCTTGCCCTTCAGGTCCTTCAGCGACAGGCTGCCACCGCCGTCCGTAACGCCCTTGAAGGCCGGCGCCTTGTCTCCAGCTTCGATCATCGTCAGTCCCTTATTTCAGCATGTTGAAAGCATCGAGCACCGCCTGGCGGGATGTCGCGGCAACGCCCGCATGATAGCCATCCTTGGTGGGCATCGAAAAATTGTGGCCGGCGCCGTCATGGGCGACGATATCCGCATGGTCGTGTCCGGCATAGGCCGCGCGGATCTTTTCGACCGCCTCCAACGGTACGATCGGGTCGTCGGCGCCGAAATGGAAACTCACCGGGCAGGATTTCGGCGGCATGGGATTCAGCTCCAGCTCGATCATCGTGCCGTGAAAAGCGCCCGCGGCGTCGGCGCCGAGGCGCGCCGAGGCGTACTGGGCGTAACGCCCGCCGAAGCAGAAGCCGAGCACGGCGACCTTACCGTTGCAGCGCGGATTGGCCCGCAGTTCCTTCAGCAGGTCTTCGACATCCTTGTAGCCCTGTTCGACATCGAATGCCTCATAGCGGCCGAATGCCTTCTCCATATCGGCGGTCGGGCCCGGCATGACGCGCCAGAAGATATCGGGCACCGAAACAATAAAGCCGTCCGCCGCCCAGGCATCGGCAAGCGCCATCATTTCGTCATCCGTGCCGAAAATCGCTGGAATTATGAGAATACCGGGAAGTTTTTCGTCGCCCTCCGGCTCGGTCAGGTAGCCGTCATAGGTCTGGTTGTCCCGGGTGGTGTTCTTGATCTCCCTGCTCGGCATCGTCTTCTCCCTCTGTGTGTCGGTTCGATGTTTTATCTATGATGCGGCGGGCGGAAAGACAGTATCGAAATGCGTTTTCGTCCGCTCCGCGGTGACCTGCATTGTTTGTACCAGCGGATCGAAGTCAACCGCGCCGCAGGCGCGGGCGATGACGGTCTTCAGTGCCGGCGCGGCAGTGTCCGCATTCATGCTGCCCTCGACCGTCAGTCGGAGAATACCCTGCAAATTCCGCCACAGACGGGCGGCTTCAATGAGGTCTTGGGCAATCCTGTCCTCAATCAGCCCCGCCTTCCCAGCGCGTATCAGGACGGACGTCGTATCCCGGGCGAGAACGTCGGGGTGCGCGGCGGCGTGGCGAAGCTGCAGGTACTGGGCGATGAATTCGATGTCGACAAGGCCGCCTTCGAGATGTTTGACCGACCAGACGTCGCTGGTGCCGTGTTCCTTGCGGAGGCGCTCGCGCATCTCCGCGACATCGGCGAGGATCTTCTTCTCGTCGCGCGGGGTCGTCAGCACGGACTGCATGACGTCCTCGAACCGGGCGCCAAGATCGCCCTCGGCGCACACCACCCGGGCCCGCGTCAGCGCCTGATATTCCCAGGTCCAGGCGTCGGTCTGCTGATATTTCGTGAACGCCTCCAGCGACGACGCTATAGGCCCCGCATTGCCCGCCGGCCGCAGCCGCATATCGACCTCGTACAGGCGGCCCTCACCCGTGGGCGCTGTGATCGCACCGATAAAGCGCTGACACAGCCGGGCATAGTACTGTCCCGGCGCAAGCGGCTTTTTGCCGTCCGATTCAGACACATCCGGCGGACAGTCGTAGACGAACATAAGGTCGAGGTCCGAACTGACGGTCATTTCCCGGCTGCCCAGCTTGCCGAAAGCGACCACCGCCATCGTCCCGCCCGGCACCTTGCCATGGTCCGCGGCGAAGGTCCGCTCGATCTCGGGCAGCAGCGCGGTCAGGCAGGTATCCGCGACATCCGACAA
>JAYOMI010000071.1:15982-18076 GCA_038120765.1 Rhodospirillaceae bacterium | reverse complement strand
CTGGCGCCGCAGCGCATGCTGTTCGAGGAAATGATCATGATCCTGTCGGGCCGCGGCTCGACCAGCGTCTGGAACGACAAGGGCGACCGGATCACGTTCGAATGGGGCCCGGGCGCCCTGTTCGCCATCCCGCTGAATTGTTGGCACCAGCATTTCAACGCATCCGGCAAGGAACCTGCGCGGTTCGTGGCTGTCACCAACGCGCCGCCGATGTTCAATGTCTATGAAGACCCCGAATTCGTCTTCAACACCGCCTATGATTTCAAGGGGCGTTTCAACGGCGAGCCTGACTATTTCGCCGCCAAGTCGGAGACCGACGGATTCAAGCTCGTCACCAATTTCGTCCCGGATGCCGTCAACCTGCCCCTGATCACCGCCAAGGAACGCGGTGCGGGGGGCGGTCATATCCGGTTCAACTTCGCTAAGAGCTCGATGAACGCGCATATCTCCCAGTTCCCGATCGGCACCTACAAGAAGGGCCACCGCCACGGGCCGGGCGCGCATGTCATCATCCTGTCGGGCGAGGGCTATTCGCTGATGTGGCCGGACGGCGAAGAGCCGCGCCACTATCCTTGGGAAGTCGGTACCATGATCGTGCCGCCGAACATGTGGTGGCATCAGCATTTCAACACCGGGCCGACCCCGTCGCGCTATCTGGCTTTCAAATACGAAGGCGTCGCGGTCCGGAATGCGCAGGGCGTGCCGAAATCGTGGATTTCCTCGCGTATCGGCGGCGACCAGATCGACTATGCCGACGAGAGCGAGAAGGTCCGCTCGCTGTTTACCGAGGCGCTGAGCCAGCACGATCTCGAGCACGACATGGACCAGTTCTACGAGGCCGAACTGCCAGACCTGCCCCCGAAGCCGGTCGCGGCGGAATAGCGGGCAGAAGAACGCCTGACGCCGGAAGCAGGCATCTTCTTGTCTCCGCGTAACCGGTTTCCGGTTGCCGTTACGCTTTCGCGTCGGGGCGGTGTTCGAGCCTGCCGTCTTCGGGCGCAAACCCGGCGGCTGCATATCGGACGCATCGGGGAACCCTCATGACGAACGATACCACACCGGTACTCATTTCAGGCGGCGGGCCGGTCGGTCTTGTGCTCTCGATCGAACTCGCTACGCGGGGCGTGCCGAGCATCGTGCTGAACACGGAGCCGACGACGGCGGTTCACCCGCAGGGCAATACCCACAATTCCCGGACGATGGAGCATTACCGGCGCCTCGGCATCGCCGACCGCGTGCGCAGCGTCGGATTGCCCGCCGATGCCGCCACCGACATCAGCTATCTGACACGATTCACGGGGCACGAGTTCGCGCGCATCCCGATGCCGTCCTCGGCGGAAAAGCAGCGCCGGATCGCCGCGCGCGATATGTCGTTCCTGACGCCGGAACCCATTCACCGGTCGTCCCAGTTCTATGTCGAGCCCGAGCTTTTCGCCCACGCGCAAACGCTGAACGAGATCGATCTGAGATTCGGCTGGGAATTGATCGATTTCACGCAATACGACGACCGCGTCGAATCCACGATCCGCCATTTCGAAACCGGCGAGGTCGAGACCATTGTCAGCCGATGGCTTGCCGGGTGCGACGGCGCGCAGGGCCATACCCGCCGCGCGCTGGAGATTCCCTACCGGGGGGAGGGCGGCGACGAGGTTGCGTTTTTCATCGGTAAGATGCTGTCGGTCTATATCGACGCGCCGCAGATTTACGACGTGATGAAAGTCGCGCCGGCCTGGCAGTACTGGACGGTCAATGGCGATGCCCGAACCTGTATCGTCACCCTGGATGCAAAGGGCAAATTTGTCGTTCTGTCGAGATACCCCGAGTCAGGCGAGCCGGACGAGGCGGATATCATCCGCGATATTCAGGATGCGATCGGCGCCGAGATCGATATCGACGTTCTCTCGGTCCGGCCCTGGACCGCAGGCAATGCGCTGGTCGCCGACAGATATGGCGATGGCCGGGTCCTGCTAGCCGGGGACGCGGTGCATCTGTTCACGCCGACCGGGGGTTTCGGGATGAATACCGGGGTGGAGGATGCGGTCAATCTCGGCTGGAAGCTGGTGCATGTGCTGACCGGCCGGTCCGATGAGAGCC
>JAYOMI010000071.1:12865-15972 GCA_038120765.1 Rhodospirillaceae bacterium | reverse complement strand
TCCATCATTGCTGGGCGCCGGAAGCGATTCTCCAGACCTACGAGAGCGAGCGCCGCCCCATCGGCATCCGCAACACGCAGTCGTCGCGCAGGCTGGCAAGCGATGTCGCGACGATACAGGTGCCGGAAGCGCTGGAGGAGGAGACGGAGGCGGGCGAACGGGCCCGCGCCGATCTCGGCCGTCATCTTTCGGGCTTCACGGAAGAATTCGCGTCGCTCGGTATCCAGCTCGGCGCGCGCTATGACGGATCGCCCCTGATCGTGGCCGACGGCACGACGCCGCCACCGGATTCCCCGGTCGAATACATACCGACGGCCTGTCCCGGCGGCCGCGCGCCGCATCTGTGGCTCGACGACGGCGCGTCGATCCACGACCGGTTCGGCACATGGTTCACCCTGGTGAAATTCGGATCGCCTGAGATCGATACGACATCGTTCGAGGCTGCCGCGGCGGCCCTCAACGTACCGCTCGACATCGTCGATATCCGGGAACCGGCGGCGCGCGAGCTGTATGCGTGTGCCTTGGCCCTGATCCGTCCCGATCACCACGTCGCGTGGCGCGGCGACAGCCTTCCGGCGGATGCGGATGCGCTTTTGCGTCAGGTTTCGGGCAACGCGCCATAGGCAGCGTTGCCTTTAGGGATCAGGCGGTGTCTCAGACCAGGGTGGCTTCGGTCGCGATTTCGACCTCTTCCCTGGTCACTCCGTCGGCGAGTTCGACAATTGTAAGGCCGCCCTCGACCACGTCGAACACGCCGAGATTGGTGATGATCCGGTCGACCACGCCGCGTCCCGTCAGCGGCAGGGTGCATGCCCTGAGCAGCTTGGATTCGCCCGCCTTGCTGGCGTGATCCATGACGACGATCACGCGCCGCACGCCGGCGACGAGATCCATCGCGCCGCCCATGCCCTTGACCAGCTTGCCCGGGATCATCCAGTTGGCGAGATCGCCGTTCTCGGCGACTTCCATCGCACCGAGGATCGCCATATCGATCTTGCCGCCGCGGATCATGGCAAAGGACTGGTCGCTGCCGAAATAGGATGTCCGGTCCATCTCGGTGACGGTCTGTTTGCCCGCGTTGATCAGATCCGCGTCGATCTCGTTTTCCGTCGGGAAGGGGCCGATGCCCAGCATGCCGTTTTCCGATTGCAGCGTCACGTCCACGCCATCCGGAATGTAGTTGCTGACCAGCGTCGGAATGCCGATGCCGAGGTTCACATACCAGCCGTCCTGCAGCTCCTGCGCTGCGCGCTCGGCCATCTGATTGCGGTCCCACATGTCTCCGGTCCTTCCCTTAAGCCGCTCTGACGGTGCGCTGCTCGATGCGCTTTTCGTGTTCGCCCTGGATGAGGCGGGTCACGTAAATGCCCGGCGTGTGGATCAAATCGGGATCGAGCGTCCCGGTCGGCACGATTTCCTCGACCTCGGCGATACAGACCTTGCCGCAGGTCGCCGCCGGCGGATTGAAATTCCGGGCGGTCTTGCGATAGATCAGGTTGCCCTGTTCGTCGCCTTTCCAGGCCTTGACGATGGACAGATCGGCGACCAGCCCGCGCTCCAGAATGTACAACTCGCCGTCGAACTCTTTTTCTTCCTTGCCCTCGGCGATCACCGTGCCGACGCCTGTCCTGGTGTAGAACCCGGGGATGCCCGCGCCGCCGGCCCGCATGCGCTCGGCAAGCGTGCCCTGCGGGTTGAATTCCAGTTCCAGCTCGCCCGCGAGGTACTGGCGCATGAACTCGGCGTTTTCGCCCACATAGGACGAGATCATCTTTTTGACCTGGCGGGTCTGCAGCAGCAGGCCCAGGCCGAAATCATCCACACCTGCGTTGTTCGACGCAACGGTCAGGTCCTTCGTGCCGGCATCGCGGATGGCGGCAATCAGCAGTTCGGGGATGCCGCACAGCCCGAAGCCGCCCGCGGCGATTGTCATCCCGTCCTTGAGAACGCCGTCCAGCGCCTCGGCGGCGGAGCCGTATACCTTGTTCATCGTTCGATTCCCTGAAATTTCCCGATTTGTAACAACGCCCATCGCCGGACACAACTGTCCGGTCAGGGCCGCGAGACGGTTCGTCCGGGCCGTAAAACCTGCCGCGCGCCTTTTCTATCCGACACCGGT
The DNA here is from genome assembly GCA_038120765.1 of Rhodospirillaceae bacterium. GTDB lineage: Bacteria > Pseudomonadota > Alphaproteobacteria > MPNO01 > UBA830 > CAXBCP01. Next base: position 13,853 of record JAYOMI010000071.1, on the reverse strand, counting down.
CCGTTTGTTTAAGGTTTATAGTAAAGGCTTATAATCCTTGCATTCCCGCCAGTAGAGGGTACAAACCCGCAAAATACGATCGTCCGCCCTGTATTGCAGGGCGGCTACGTGTGTCCTGACAGAACGATGACGAACCCGATAACCGGACCCACGAGACCCGTATTCCGAAAGATAAAGAGATGACCGACTTCGAAGGTGTCGTGCCGGCGCTTGGCGCAGCGTTGACCAACCGCAACTATGAGACACTGACACCCGTTCAGCAGGAAGTTCTGGCCCCCGAACTGCGGGATGCCGACATGCTGGTATCCGCCCAGACGGGCTCCGGCAAGACCGTCGCCTTCGGCCTCGCCCTCGCGCCGACCCTGCTGGGCGAAGCGGAACGGTTCCACCACACCAAGGCGCCGCGGGCGCTCGTGGTCGCGCCGACGCGCGAGCTTGCACTTCAGGTCATGCGGGAGCTCCAGTGGCTCTATGCCGAAACGGGCGCCGCGTTCGCGTCCTGTGTCGGCGGCATGGACATGCGCACCGAACGCCAGATTCTCGGGCGCGGTGTCCATATCGTCGTCGGCACGCCGGGCCGCCTGCGCGATCATATCGAGCGCCGCTCGCTCGACATGCGCAGCCTGCAGGCCATCGTCCTGGATGAAGCCGACGAGATGCTCGATCTCGGCTTTCGCGAAGATCTCGAATTCATTCTGGATGCCGCGCCGCCCGAACGCCGAACCCTGATGTTCTCCGCGACCGTGCCGCGCATGATCGCGAACCTTGCGAAGAAATACCAGACCAACGCCGTCCGCGTGACCACGTCTGCCGAACAACAGCAGCATGTGGATATCGAATACCGGGCGCTGACCGTCGCCGCGCATGAGCGCGAAAACGCCATCATCAATGTGCTGCGCTTCTACGAGGCGAAAAGCGCCATCGTCTTCTGCGCGACGCGGATGGGCGTCAACCGGATGACAAGCCGCTTCACCAACCGGGGATTTTC
>JAYOMI010000071.1:1811-12855 GCA_038120765.1 Rhodospirillaceae bacterium | reverse complement strand
GTCGTGGCGCTGTCGGGCGAGTTGAGCCAGGCGCAGCGGACCCATGCTCTGCAGGCCATGCGCGACGGCCGGGCGCGGGTGTGTATCGCGACCGACGTCGCGGCGCGCGGTCTCGACCTGCCCAATCTCGAACTGGTGATCCATGCAGACCTGCCTGAAAACAGCCAGGCCCTGCTGCATCGCAGCGGGCGCACGGGCCGGGCGGGGCGCAAGGGCGTCAGCGTTCTGATCGTGCCGCATAACCGGCGCAAGCGCACCGAGCGGCTGTTCTACGATGCCCGGATCGATGCCGAATGGGCCAGCCCGCCTTCGGTGGACGAGGTCACCGAGCGGGACGATTCCCGCCTGCTCGAGGACCCGGTCCTGGTCGAGGATATCCGGGAAGACGAAAAGGCTTTCGTCAATGAGATACTGGCGCGCCATTCGCCCGAACAGGTCGCCGCCGCCTTTGTCCGCCAGTACCGCGCCGGACAATCCGCGCCGGAGGATCTGGACGATACGGTGCCGGCAGGCGGCCGCGAGGATCGCTACGACCGCAGCAGTGGCGGGCGGAATGCGGGCCGGGGCCGTGATGACGGCGACCGGGAACGCAGCCGTCCGCGGCGCGACGATTTCGAAGGCGGCATCTGGTTTTCGCTGTCGGTCGGCCACAAGGACACGGCGGAGCCCCGCTGGCTGCTGCCCATGCTGTACCGGGTCGGCAATGTCGCCAAGGGCGGAATCGGCGCGATCAAGGTCTATAACAGCGAATCCCACGTGGAAATCGCGCCGGACAGCGTCGATAAGTTCATGGAATCGCTCGGACCCGACGGCGTGATCGAAAAGGGCATCGTCGTGAAGCGCCTCGACGGCCCGCCGCCGGAAATCAAGGAGAAACGCGACTCCTTCGCCAAGAAGAAACGCTTTGGCGAGGGCGGTTCCGGTCCCCGCGGACGGTCCGATCGCGGGGATCGCGGTGACCGGGGCGCCAGGGACGCCCATGCCGAAACGCCGCGCGGCGATGCGGTCGATGCCACGCCCTATGCCGACTCCGGCGAAGAAAAATCCCGGCAGAAACCCCGGGCGAAGCGCGATGACGCCGTCGGCGGGGAAGCGCGTGCCCGGCCGGGCAAGCGCGACTGGGAAAAATCCGGCCCGAAAAGCGCTGAAACCCGCGCCAAACCGCGTGGCGAAGGCCGCAGTGAGACACGAGGCACGACCGGGGGCGAGGGCCGGTCGGAAGGTTATCGCGGCAGGCCGGCAAACCCGGGAAAATCGGGCAAACCGTTTCGCAAGGAGCGCGATGGCAGCGAAAACCGGCCCCGCACGCAGGGTCCGGGCGAAGGATACGAGGGCAAGCCGTTCGCCGGCAAGCCGAAGGGCAAGAACCCCGGCAAATACGCACGCAAGGCGCTCGCCGAAGCCGCTGGCGACGCGCGCCCCGACCGGGCGGACCGGTCGGAACGGCCCGCCGGCAAGACGGCGGAACGCCCGACGCTGAAGAGCAAGAAGGCCTACAAGCCCGGCAAATCCAACTTCAAGAAAAAGCCCGCCAGGCCGCGCAGCAGCGCGTCGGACGGGTTCAGCCCGCGCAAACGCAAAACCACGTAACGCCCCCGGCGGCGCCCGCGCCGGGAGCCGTCGCATGCCCGGTCCGCGCCGCGGCGCATAGTTGTGCGTCGCCAGATGACCTGCGCCCGACTCCCGTGGTATAAACCTCCCCGATCAACGAAAACAAACGAACGGTGAGGCAAATTGACCGAGATGAGATATGAAGCGCCGGAGACGCTGGACGCGGCCGTCGGCCTGCTGGCGAGCGAGAGCGGCACGGTGAAGGTGCTGGCGGGCGGGACGGACGTTCTGGTCCAGATCCACGCCGACATGATCGAACCCGACGTGATCGTCGATATCAAGAAAATCGCCGAGATGCGCGAAGTCGCCGAAGTCGACGGCGCGTGGCGTCTGGGCGCGGCCGTCACAGGCAAGGAACTGATGGACAATGCCGCGTTCAACGCGGCGTGGCCGGGGGTCATGGACGGGGTCCGGCTGATCGGCTCGGTGCAGGTCCGAGGGCGTGCCACCGTGGGCGGCAATCTGTGCAATGCCTCGCCGGCGGCGGACAGCGTGCCGCCGATGATCACGTCCCGCGCGGTCGCGACCGTGATCGGCCCGAACGGCACCCGCGAGGTGCCCGTCAAGGATATCGCCATAGGTCCGGGCAAGACGAGCCTTGAGAAAGGCGAATTCGTCGTCTCGTTCCAGTTCCCGAAGCGTCCCGCGCGGTCGGGGGATGCCTATCTGCGCTTCACGCCGCGCACCGAAATGGACATCGCCGTTGTCGGCTGCGCCGTCAATCTGACGCTGGACGATGCCGGTATCTGCACCGATGCCATCGTGTCGCTCGGTGCGGTCGCCGCCCGGGCGCTGGTTGTCGAAGATGCCGCCAAGGCCCTGATCGGCACGCCGGTGGACGATGCGGCGATGGAAGCGCTTGCCGCCGCGGCGAGCGCGGCCGCGACCCCCATCGACGACAAGCGCGGCACGATCGCATTCAGAACCGAAGTCGCGGGCGTGCTGGCACAGCGTGCCGCCGCAATCGCGCTGGAAAGGGCGAAATCCTGATGGCCAAACAATATATCACCACCACCATTAACGACGATCACGTCGAGATTCTCTGCGATCCGACCCAGACCCTGCTGGACGTCCTGCGCGACGAACTGGACATGACCGGCACCAAGGAAGGCTGCGGGACCGGCGATTGCGGCGCCTGCAGCGTGACCATGGACGACGTTCTGGTCTGCTCCTGCCTGGTGCTCGGCATCGAGGCCAGTGGCAAGAAGATCGAGACCATCGAAGGCATGGCAAAGGGCGAGGAGCTGCACCCGCTGCAGCGGAAATTCATCGACCACGTGGCACTGCAATGCGGCATCTGCACGCCGGGCCTGCTGATCGCCTCGAAAGCGCTGCTGGAAGAAAACCCCGACCCGACAGAAGAGGAAATCCGCTACTGGCTGGCGGGCAATCTCTGCCGCTGCACGGGCTATCACAAGATTATCGAGGCGGTACAGGATGCCGCCGCCGAAATGAGAGGGAACTGAGCGATGGGAAGAGCACCTTCACCTTTTGCGACCAAGATTCCGTACGAGGAAAAAAATCTCAAGATCGTTGGCACAAACCCGACCGCGCGCGGCGATGCCGTCGACAAGGTCACGGGACGCGCCCGCTATGCGTCCGATATCAAGCTGCCGGGCCAGCTGATCGGCCGCGTCCTGCGCAGCCCCCATGCCCGCGCCAATATCCTGTCGATAGATATCTCCGCCGCCGAGGCGCTGCCCGGCGTGAAGGCGGTCGTCACCCGCGACGACTTCCCCGACATGGCGATCGAGCACGCCGCATCGGGCGAGCTGATGGTCAATTTCCGGGATGTGACGCGGAACATGATGGCGCGCGAAAACGTGCTGTATGACGGCCATCCCGTCGCCGCGGTCGCCGCGACCAGCGATGCCATCGCCAAGCAGGCGCTGAAACTGATCAAGGTGGACTACGAGGTCCTGCCCCATGTGATCGACGTGCGCGATGCGATGAAGCCCGATGCGCCCATCCTGCACGAGGACCAGTTCACCAAGGGCGTCGAGCCGAAGCCGACCAAGCCGTCGAATATCGCAGCGCGGCTCGAAAGCAAGCTCGGCGATATCGAGAAAGGCTTCGCCGAGGCCGAGATCATCATCGAGCGGGAATTCAACACCAAACCCGTTCACCAGGGCTATATCGAACCCCAGGCGAGCATCGCCAACTATACCGAAGGCGGCCTTGCCGAAGTGTGGACCGGCACCCAGGGGCATTTCGTGTTCCGCGCGCAGATCGCGAAATTGCTGGAAATGGACCTGTCCAAGGTGAAGGTCATCCCGACCGAGCTTGGCGGCGGTTTCGGCGGCAAGAACAACGTCTATCTCGAACCGCTGGCCGTCATGCTGTCCAAGAAAGGCAAGCGTCCGGTCAAGATGGTGATGGACCGCGACGAAGTGTTCCGCGCCACGGGCCCGACGTCGGGCACCAACGTGAAGGTCAAGATGGGCTGCACGAAGGCCGGCCGCATCACGGCGGCCCAGGCGGAACTGAACTACCAGTCCGGCGCCTATGCGGGCTCGTCCCTGCCGCTCGCGACCATCACGGTGTTCACGCGCTACGATCTGGAGAACGTCTCGGTCGTGGGGCATGACGTGACCACCAACCGGCCCAAGGTCGCCGCCTACCGCGCGCCCGGCGCGCCGATGGTGGCGTTCGGCGTCGAGACCGTGGTCGACGAGCTCGCCGAGGCCTGCGGCATCGATCCGATCGATTTCCGGCTGCTGAATGCCGCGAAGGAAGGCACCCAGACCCATTTCGGACCGAAGCTCGGCCCTATAGGCTATATCCAGACGCTGGAACGCGCCAAGGCGCACGCCCACATGAAGGAAAAGCTCGGCCCCGACCAGGGCCGCGGCATCGCCACCGGCTTCTGGTTCACGCTCGGGGCGGAGACGTCCGCGACAGTCAATATCGGCGAGGACGGCACGGCGACGCTGATCTTCGGCACCGTGGACGTGACCGGCGGCTCGCGCAGCGCCTTCGCCATGATCGTGGCCGAGGAACTGGGCATTCCGTACGAAAAAGTCCGCACCATGTCGGGCGATACCAGCGCGCTCGGCTTCAACTTCATGACCGCGGGCAGCCGCGGGACGGCGGCGGGCAGCATGGCCGCGGTCACCGCGACGCGCAAAGCCATCGCGCGCATGTGCGAAATCGCCGCCCGCAAGTGGGAGGTCGAACCCGACCAGGTCGTCTGGGAAGACGGCATGGCCCGTCCCGCCGGCGCCAATGTGGGCGATTTCGCGCCCATGTCGGTGGCAGAATTGGCCAAGGAAGCGGCCTGGTTCGGCGGCACGATCGCGGGTCATGCGGAGATCAACGTCGCCCAGGGCGGCCCCGGTTTCGGCACGCATATCGTCGACGTGGAGGTCGATCGCCGCACGGGCGCCGTGAAGGTCCTGCGCTACACGCTGATCCAGGATGCCGGCAAGGCCGTGTATCCCGAGTTCATCGAGGGCCAGTTCCAGGGCGGCGCGGTGCAGGGCATCGGCACGGCGCTGAACGAGGAATACATCTATAACGACAAGGGCGTGCTCGAAAACGCCGGCTTCCTCGATTACCGCATCCCGGTCGCCTCCGACGTGCCGTTCATCAACACGGAAATCGTCGAGGTCCCGAACCCGGATCATCCCTATGGCATCCGCGGTATCGGCGAGGTGCCGATCATCCCGCCGCTGCCCGCCATCGCCAACGCCATCTACGACGCCATCGGCATCCGCATGCGCGACCATCCCATGTCGCCGCCGAAGGTGCTGAAAGCGCTGAAAGACAAGATGATCGAAGATGCCGCCGCGCAGGGCACGGCTGCGGAATAACACGACCGATCAACGAACCGTCGAAAGATGGGATGAAGCGAAAGGGCCGGAGCAGAAATGCTTCGGCCTTTTCTTCGAAAGCTGTTTCGGGACCGCTGTTGGAACCCTAGGTTCCGGGGGTGGGGCTCAATCGCCTCCATTTTATCCCCGATTGTCACCCCGGCCTTCGTGCCGGGGTCCATCTATCCGTTGTACCGGCGCCAATATGGATCCCGGCACGGAGGCCGGGATGACAATATGTTTATGTGACTTCAGAACGAGGGTCGCAGGGTTTTACGCGGCTTGCCGCATCGCCGTTGCACAGGCACTCTTCTATCCAGCAGAATGAGATAGGAGAGAAAACACATGCCCCGCCTGCACCCCGTCGCCGCCGAACACTACACGCCCGAACAGAAACGTATCGCCGACATGATCTCCGGCCAGCGCAAGGCGCCGGTCCGGGGGCCGTTCGGGGTGCTGCTCCATGCACCGGAAATCTGCGAGATGTTCGCCAATTTTGTCGACCTGTCGCTGGACGAGGAGAAATCCCGCATTCCGCTGCGCCTCAAGGAGCTTGCCATCATCACGGTCGGGCGGGTCTACGGCTCGGACTACGAATGGTTCATCCATGCGAAGCGCGCGGTCGATTTCGGCATCGATGCGGACGCGGTCGAGGACATGCGCCACAACCGGACGCCGACATTCCCGAACGATGACGAGACGCTGGTCTACGAGGTCGCGAAGGAACTGGCCGAGACCCGGCGGCTGTCGGACGCGAATTACCGGCGCGCCGTCGATCATTTCGGCACGGAAGCGATGGTAGAGCTTGCCGCCCTGATCGGCTTCTATCACACCGTGTCGGTCGTCCTGAACGTGTTCGAGGTGGAGGCGCCGGAAGGCGATCCGCATCCGTTGAAAGGCTGAGGCAGAAAGGCTGAGATCGCTTTGCCCTCCATCGATTTTTCCGCCCTCGAAATCCAGTTTCTCGAAGCGCTGGCGCTGATCCTGATCGCCTGAGTGACGGTGCCGGTGTTCAAGCGCATCGGGCTCGGCGCGATCCTCGGCTATCTCGCCGCAGGCGTCATCGTCGGCGCGTCGCTGACCCTGGGTTTCACGAAAAATCCCGACAAGCTGCTGCATTTCGCGGAATTCGGCGTGGTGCTGTTCCTGTTCGTGATCGGGCTGGAAATGAAGCCCGCCAAGCTGTGGGACATGCGCGGCGACATCTTCGGCGCCGGGCTGGCGCAGGTGGTCCTGTGCGGCGGGGTGCTGGCGGTGCCGCCGATCCTCCTCGGCATGGCGTGGCAGGTCGCGGTGGTCATCGGTTTCGGGCTCGCCCTGTCCTCGACGGCGCTGGTCATGCAGGCGCTGGACGAGCGCGGCGAACGGGCCACCGGCTACGGGCGCAAATCCTTCGCCATCCTGCTGTTCCAGGATCTCGCCATCGTCCCGCTGCTGCTGATGATGGCCCTGCTGGCGCCGTCGGTCGGGGCGCTCGGTCTTGCGGAGAGCCTGGCCAATGTCGGTATCGCGATCGCCGCCATCGCCGCGCTGATCCTGACCGGCCACTACCTGCTGAACCCGATCTTCCGCTTCCTCGCCAATGCCGGCGTGCCGGAGATCATGACCGCCTTCGCACTGGGCCTCGTCATCTTCGCCGCCCTGCTGATGGACATGGCGGGCATGTCCTATGCCATGGGCGTTTTCATCGCCGGCGTGATGCTGGCGGATTCATCGTTCCGCCACGAACTGGAAGCGAATGTGGAACCCTTCCGCGGCCTGTTCCTCGGCCTGTTTTTCATGGCGGTCGGCATTTCCCTGTCGCTCGACGCGGTGGCCGCCAACTGGGCGGCCATCCTGATCGCGGTGCCGGTGGTGCTCGTCCTCAAGGCGGCGGTGATATACGGGGTTCTGCGCACACTCGGCGCGGCGCATGACCTGTCCGTGCGGGCCGCGCTCGCGCTGCCCCAGGCGGGCGAGTTCGGCTTCGTGCTGTTCGCCGCCGCCGTGTCCGCCGGCGTGCTGGACGCGGAGACGTCCTCCATTCTCGTCGCCGTGGTCACACTGACCATGGTGGCGTCCCCGCTGGTCGAAAGGCTGGCCCCGCTGCTGATTCCCGCCAGGGCGGGCGAGGGGATCGAGGAGGATTTTTCCGATGCGGGCGGCCGGGCGCTGGTGATCGGCTTCGGCCGCTTCGGCCAGGTGGTCACCCAGGCGCTGCGCCGACGCGACATCAGCGTGACCATCCTCGATGCGGATGCCGAGCGGGTCCGCGAGGCGCAGGAATTCGGCTCGCGCATCCATTTCGGCGACGGCATGCGCCGCGAGGTACTGCGCGCCGCCGGTGCGGAAAATGCGGACGTCATCGTCGTCTGCGTCGACAAACCGGCCGTCGCGAAGGACATCGTCAACCTGGTGCAGAACAAGTTCTCCCGGGCGAAGTTGCTGGTGCGCGCCTATGACCGGACCGCGGCGATCGACCTGATCCACATGGGCATCGAGGAACCGGTGCGCGAGACCTTCGAATCGGGCCTGCGCATGGGGCGTGCCGCGCTGCTTGCCGCCGGGATACCGGAAGAGGACGCCGCGGAAGCGATCGAAGACGTGCGCCGCCGCGACGAGAGCCGCCTGCAACTGCAGGTACAACAGACCACGGGGAGCGGCGGCGATACGCTGGAGGCGCTGAAGAAGATCAAGCCGGAGCCGATCTGAGCGCCCGTTTCGCCGGAAAAGGCGCTCAATTTGCGGACAATTCGCCGATACGGCGATGCAACCTTGTCACAGGCATGATCAACCCTATAGATATAAGGCAAATCCTTGTAGGGATAACGGGCGTATCCCGCCTGTGAATTCATGATCCGAGAGCGGTGCGCCTTTTCGGCGGCGCATCAGTTGGGGGAAAGAACAAGATGAAAATTGGCGTTCCAAAGGAAGTCCACGCGGGCGAACAGCGCGTGGCGCTGACCCCGGAAACGGCGGGCCGTATCCAGAAGCTGGGGTTCGACATCAGCGTTGAATCCGGCGCGGGCGATGCCGCCCAGTTCAGCGACGATGCCTATCGCGCGGCCGGGGTCGAGGTCGTTGCCGATACGAAGAAACTCTGGGCCGATGCCGATATCGTGCTCAAGGTCCGCCAGCCCGAGGCGCATCCGGCGCTGGGCGTGGACGAGACCGAGCTGATGCATGACGGGACGACGCTGATCAGCTTCATCTGGCCCGCGCAGAACCCTGACCTGCTGGAAAAGCTGAAGGCCGCGAAGGTCACCGCCATCGCCATGGACGCGGTGCCGCGGATCAGCCGCGCGCAGAAAATGGATGCCCTGTCGTCGATGGCGAATATCGGCGGCTACCGCGCGGTGATAGAGGCCGCGAACAATTTCGGACGGTTCTTTACCGGCCAGATCACGGCGGCGGGCAAGGTGCCCCCGGCAAAGGTCATGGTCATCGGCGCCGGCGTCGCGGGCCTCGCCGCGATCGGCGCGGCGCGCAGCATGGGCGCCATCGTGCGCGCATTCGATACGCGCCTCGAGGTCAAGCAGCAGGTCGAGAGCATGGGCGCCGAATTCCTGGAAATGGAATTCGAGGAAGACGGCTCCGGCAGCGGCGGCTACGCCAAGGTGATGAGCGACGAATTCATCAAGGCCGAAATGGAACTGTTCGCCGAACAGGCGAAGGACGTCGATATCATCATCACCACGGCGCTGATCCCCGGCAAGCCCGCGCCGAAGCTGATCACCGCCGAAATGGTCGAATCCATGAAGCCGGGCTCGGTCATCGTCGATCTCGCCGCCGAACAGGGCGGTAACTGCGAACTCACCGTGCCGGGCGAAATCGCCGTCAAACACGATGTGACGCTGATCGGCTACACCGACCTGCCGAGCCGCATGGCCGCGCAGTCGAGCCAGCTTTACGGCACCAACCTTGCCCACATGTTGTCGGATCTGACGCCGGAAAAAAACGGCAATATCAACGTGAACATGGAAGACGACGTCATCCGCGGCGCCACGGTCGTCAAGGACGGAGAGGTCACCTGGCCGCCGCCCGCGCCGAAGACGCCCGCGATCAAGCCCGCGCAACCGGCAGCGGCCAAGGCGCCGCCCAAGGAGGTCGCGCCGAAGAATGTCGGCATGAAATCCGCGATCACGCTGGTCGTCGGCGGGCTTGTCCTCGCCGGGCTCGGCACCGTCGCGCCGCCTGACTTCATGAAGCACCTGACCGTGTTCGTGCTGGCCTGTTTTGTCGGCTACCAGGTGATCTGGAACGTGACGCCGGCGCTGCACACCCCGCTGATGAGCGTCACCAACGCGATCAGCGGCATCATCGTCATCGGCGCGCTGCTGCAGGTCTCCAGCCCGTCCAACCTGGTGACGATCCTCGCGGCGATCGCCATCCTGATTGCCACCATCAATATCGCGGGCGGGTTTCTGGTTACCCAGCGCATGCTCCGCATGTTCCGCAAAAGCTAGGAACTGGAGCACATTATGAGCGAAGGTATCACAACGGTCGCCTATATCGGGGCGAGCATTCTTTTCATTCTGAGCCTCGGCGGCCTGAGCAACCAGGAAACCGCGCGGCGCGGCAATATCTACGGCATCGTCGGCATGGCGATCGCGATCCTCGCGACCGTCCTGTCGACCCAGATCGACAACTACCTGGTCCTGATCGGCGCGGTCGTCGTCGGCGGCGCCATCGGCATGTATGCCGCATCGAAGGTCGAGATGACCCAGATGCCACAGCTTGTCGCCATCCTGCACAGCTTCGTCGGCCTTGCCGCCGTCCTCGTCGGCGTCGCGACCTATGTCGATCCGACCGCGTCCTATACGGGCGCCGAAAAGGTCATCCACGAGGTCGAGATATTCCTCGGCGTGTTTATCGGCGCGATCACGTTTGCCGGCTCGGTCATCGCCTTCGGCAAGCTGCAGGGCAGCCTGTCGGGCAAGCCGCTGCTGCTGCCCGCGCGTCACTGGCTGAACCTCGCGGGCATCGTCGCTTCCATATGGCTCGGCGTCGAATTCCTGGGCGCTGCCGATCACAGTGCGGGCCTGACCCCGCTGCTGATCATGACGGTTATCGCCTTCCTGATCGGCATCCATCTGGTGATGGCCATCGGCGGGGCCGACATGCCCGTCGTTGTCTCCATGCTGAACAGCTATTCCGGCTGGGCCGCGGCGGCGACCGGCTTCATGCTGTCGAACGACCTGCTGATCGTTGTCGGCGCGCTGGTCGGCTCGTCGGGTGCGATCCTCAGCTACATCATGTGCAAGGCGATGAACCGCAGCTTCGTCAGCGTCATCCTGGGCGGCTTCGGCACCACCAGCGGCGCGGCCGCGTCCGGCGATGCGGAGCAGGGCGAGGTGGTCCCGGTGACGGTGGACGACACGGCGTCGATGCTGCTGGATGCGGACGAGGTCATCATCGTGCCGGGCTACGGCATGGCGGTCGCTCAGGCGCAGACATCGGTGAGCGAGATCACAAAGCTGCTGCGCGACAAGGGCGTGAACGTCCGCTTCGGCATTCATCCCGTCGCCGGGCGCCTGCCGGGCCACATGAACGTGCTGCTTGCCGAAGCCAAGGTGCCCTACGACATCGTGCTGGAAATGGACGAACTGAACGAGGATTTCCCGGATACGGACGTGGTCCTC
>JAYOMI010000071.1:0-1801 GCA_038120765.1 Rhodospirillaceae bacterium | reverse complement strand
ATCGTCAATCCCGGCGCGCAGGACGACCCCAGCAGCCCCATCGCCGGCATGCCGGTGCTGGAGGTCTGGAAGGCGAAAACCTCCATCGTGTTCAAGCGGTCCATGGCGAGCGGCTATGCCGGCGTCGACAACCCGCTGTTCTACAAGGAGAACAACCGCATGCTGTTCGGAGACGCCAAGGACAGCATCGACGGGATCCTGCAGGCGCTGAAGAGCTAGGGCAGATCCTGACCGCAGGCAGGATGTAGCCTTGTTGATTCCCCCGGCCTTCGAGCCGGGGGCTTTTTTATGCAAACCCGCCCGGTCGATCCGGTTGGTTCATGGAGTCAGGGACCGGGGTCCGGTATCGGGCGAATGTCGGACATCGGTCCCTGATATCGGAAATGTCTGTTCCTGACCCGGAACGGACAATCTTACTCAACCGACGAAAGTCTCTATTAAGGCCGAATAGGACATCATTACCGCTGGGCGAGACTTTAAGCCTTAGCCAGCAACGGACATTGACTGTGCAGGCAACAAACCACTTTCACCGAATTCATGTAAAGCGGTGGCGTGAGAACAGAATTAGAATGTGATCCGGCGTCTAAACCCTGTTGCCGCCTCTGCTTCCTGAAAAGTGAAAAGACTCCTGATTACGAATCTGATTTCTGGTTATCGGTTTCAATCAATTTGTCGAATTCTGACACAAGATTTTGAAGTTCAGCCGTCACATACGCGCCCTGTATCCGAGGTTCTTGCTGTAAGACTGACGGTACAGACGGATGAGTGCTCAAACTTGGATTGTCGGTACTGCGTAAAATTGCTCCGAAGAGAATTCTGGGGTCGATCGGTTTTGTCACGTAGTCGCTCATCCCGGCCGCGAGATAGGTTTCCCGGTCGCCTTTCATCGCATTTGCCGTCAGCGCAATGATCGGAATATTTGCCGTCTCTTTATCGGAAAGCGCCCGAATTTTTCGTGTTGCGGTCGGGCCGTCCATCTCCGGCATTTGGACATCCATAAGCACGACATCGTATTTTTGTGCCTGAACCTGTTGCACTGCTTCAAGTCCGTTTCCGACAAAATCAATACTGCATTTTATGCTGCCCAACAGTAGCGCTTCGATGACCTTCTGATTGATATGATTATCCTCCGCAACCAGGATTCGGAGAGGTTTCTCTATCTGCGTCAGTTTTTCCGCTAGTTCGTCATCCCCGGCATCGATTATCTCGACCAGATTTTCGACGTTCCCTTCTTCTGCCGCAAAATGAAACCAGAAAGTAGACCCTTCCCCCGGTTGGCTTTGGACACCGATTTCTCCCCCGTGCAGTTCAACTATTTTCTTACAGATAGCGAGACCAAGACCCGTGCCGCCGAATTTCCGGGTCGTGGATTTGTCTGCCTGTGAAAACGGTTTGAAGAGATTTTCAATCGCCTGATCGTCTAGTCCAATACCTGTGTCTCGGATTTCGAAACGGATTCCCAGTTTATTGTCATCGCGCGCCTGGCGCCCCACAATAATCTCGATCGATCCTTTCTCCGAGAACTTCACGGCATTACTGATCAGGTTGAACAGAACCTGTCTTACACGCTGTCCATCGGCGAAAATAATATCGAGATCGCCAAGTTCGTTGTAGACCGCGTACTCAAGCGCCTTCGCTTGCACTCTTGATTCCCACAACGCGGATGTAGAATCGAGAAGCTTGCTGATGCTGAAGCTGCCCTACGACTGAAGGAGCAGGCTCTGCGAAACAAGGAGGTCGAGGTGGCCGATAGAGCACGTGCACAGGCAGAAAAGAATGCTGTGCTCCAGAAGGAGAACAG
>JAYOMI010000070.1:11206-18597 GCA_038120765.1 Rhodospirillaceae bacterium | reverse complement strand
GCGCAGTCTCGAGAAAGAGAACACGCGGTTGAAGAAGATCGTCGCGGAACTCGAAGCTGTCCGGTGTTACAAGTCAGGCCGTAAGTCTGTCGTGTAAGTCATCGTCCAGTATCGCCTTTATGGTACTGGCGTAATACCGTCCGCCACGTTTCCCGATGATACCCCGGCTGTTCAGGTCGTCGGCAATCCGGCGCATGGATAATCCCTTTCCCCTCAGTTGTCGGATATCGGCAACGACACGCTGTTCCTCATCGATTGGCACCAGCTTGCCATCCTCTGCCCGGTATCCCAGGGGCGCATGATTATATACCTCCATGTTGGATTTCTTGTGTTGCAGCGCCTGGGCATTTTACGTCATGCTTTTTTACGGCAGACAGGAATTCGCAGAAAATACGGCATATTTACGGCAGAGAGGAAGTTTTCATTGATGACGACACCCGCAAACCGTTGGTATCCGCCACATTCAGAAAAATAGTACAAAAAGTAACTCCGTTCACCCGAAGGGAGGCAGGATTAATGGGTGCAAATGCCACTCTACCGGGCCGACCAGCGGGCGCACGGGGAGTCTGTTCCCAGTATCCGCTTGCCGTCATCCTTCTTCCTGCATCGGATGCAGCCCCGGTCTGCAAACCAGTTTAGCTCAAAAGAACGTAATAGCAACATCAGGGCAAAATTCCCGCCCCTTGGTTAATCGCGACACGCCTGTATGATCGCCGGCGAAGACAAACCCGCCCCAACAGGAACCGTTATCCATGCCCAATTTCTACAAACCCGATCTCGGCGCCGCACCGGACAGCCCGTTTGCGCGCGACGAAACCGGCAAGCTCGTCCGCCGGGGTTACTGGCTCGATATGGGGGACACGTCCGTCGTGCTGGCGATGACGCAGGGCATCGGCACCGCGCTCACCGCCGACGAAAAACGCGCCCATCTCGCCGATATCGGCCGCGAACACCTGATCGATCAGGTCTGCACCCAGGAAATCCTGCCGCCCGAGTGATCTCCGGGGCGATGGTCCGAACGAACCGTTCCAGATCTACTCCGCCGCCTGAACGTGCGCGGCCTGCTGGCGGTGGACATCCACCAGCACATCGGGGCTGAGTTCGTCGATCATGTCCCAGCTGCGCATCCATTCGTAGGTCCGTTGCAGCTCGTCCTCCGGGATCGGCGCAGGATCGACCATCTGCAGGCGCGACAGGCGAAAATCGTCGACCGTCAACGTGTCGATATCCGGATGCTGGCCCCTGTGGCGGTCGATGAAGTACTGCATGAAGCGCCTTTTATCGGAATTTATCAGCCGTACGGCCTTTTTCACCGCGCGGTTGAACGCGGCATAGGTATCCGCGTCGATATCGTCCGACGCGACCTCGGTGCCGTGATACATGCCCTCGATGATGATCCGGCAGCCGTTTTTCTCCGCCAGCGTCAGATAGGGCTCGGTCAGGGTCGTCGCCTCGACGTCGCCGTTCATCAGGGCATCGTAGCGCGCGGCGGAGCCGTTCGGCGCGCGGCAGGTCTTGATCAGGTCGCGCGGCAGGAACCCCTCGAGCATCTGATAGGTGAGATAGTGGGTGCCGAAATAATAGGGCACCGCGACGTGCGTGTTCGCCAGCTGCTGGGGCGAATAGGCTTCTGAATCTTCGCGCACCACGATCCCGGCCCATACCATGATCGAACGGCGGCCGAGCTGGCGGCCCTTCGCCGACGTATCTTGGACACGGCGGTAATTGCCCCATTCGCAGGCATTGTACATGTCGGCGCCGCCCTTCTCGAAGGCTTCGCCGTGGCTGCCGAAGGCGGACAGGCCGTCCGGCGTCGTGATTTTCGGATCTGCCTTGCGCGGCGTATTGGCGCGCTTCACCCACTCGATCTCGATGCCCTCTTCGGCAAACAGGCCCTCATCGTCGGCCACCAGTTCCGCCAGCCCCTGAAAGGGCGAGGTTGTCTCCAGACGCATCTTTTTCATATCGGTTCTCCTGTCCGGGCAGTTGCGCATGTTCGCGGGCGATATTTAAGCACGAAGCCGTCCGTGTAAGAAGCGTTCCTTCAGCCCGCGCGGGATAGTCCGCCCGGACGTCGGCGAAACAGCCGCACCGCGTCCCGGCGGGCTCCTCACAAATCACATTAAAAAAGCCAATTTTCTGTTTTTTTATAATATGTTCTTTAATTTCTCTTATACTTAACATTAATACTC
Organism: Rhodospirillaceae bacterium; assembly: GCA_038120765.1. GTDB lineage: Bacteria > Pseudomonadota > Alphaproteobacteria > MPNO01 > UBA830 > CAXBCP01. The sequence goes on along the minus strand of JAYOMI010000070.1, from coordinate 16,405 downwards.
TTGACGCATTCCCGGGCCGCATCGGCCGCGAATGCACCGCCGCTGCCAGACGCCGTCCTGCGACGCACCGTATTGACCGCCCCGCACAGGAGGGCGAAGCTGAGAAGACAGTTCAACGCCCGCAGCGCGGCGGGTCTGTAACAACAAGAAATGGAGCACAGGGAATGAAGGCACTTGTATTGAACGGACCGGGCGAGCCTTTTTCACTGGAAACCGTGCCGGACCCTGCCCCCGGTCCGGGCGAAGCAGTCGCCAAAGTCATTGCCTGCGGCGCGGGACTGACGATCCAGCATGTGAAGGCGGGTCGCGCCAAAGTCGACTATCCGCGGATTATCGGCCATGAGATCACCGGTATCATCGAAGCGATCGGCCCAGGCGTCACCAATGTCGCCATCGGCGATCCGGTCACGGCGTATTTCTATCTGACCTGCGGGGAATGCAAGTGGTGCCGGATCGACCGTGAAACCCTGTGTTCGAATTTCGGCGGCTATATCGGCCGCGCCTGCGACGGCGGCTATGCCGAACTTATGAAACTGCCGGCCAGAAACTTCCTCAAACTCCCTGAATCTCTGGACTGGAAGGCCCATCCGGCCGAAATCGGCGTCATTACCGACGCAATCGCGACGCCGGTGAAGGTTGTCCGCCATGCGGGCATCAAGGCGGGAGAGACGGTCGCCGTCTTCGGCGCCGGCGGCGGGCTCGGCATTCACATGCTGATGCTGGCGAAATGGGCCCATGCCCGCGTCATTGCCGTGGATATCGCGGCGGACAAGTTCGACGCCTGCCGCAGGGCCGGTGCCGATATCTGCCTGAACCCAGGGGACGGCGATGCCGTCGAAGCGCTGAAAGACCTGTCCGGCGGCGGTATCGATGTCGCCATCGACTTTGTATCCTCGGTGGAAACCCTGGAAACCGCCGTGCAGGCGCTCGGCCGCGGCGGCCGGATGGTGACCCTTGGCGGCTCGGGCCAACCCTTCAGTGCGAATGCGCACGCGATGCTGGAAAAGGAACTTGTCCTGATGGGCAGCCGCTATGCCACCCGCCAGGAAGTGATCGAATCCCTCGAGCTCTGCGGCCGCGGGGATGTCTGGCCGCTGGTGACCGAAACCGCCGATATGGCGGGGGCCGAAGCACTGCACGAACGCGTCGAACGGGGGCTGGTCACCGGGCGCGCCGCCATCGTTCTCTAGCCTCCCGCCCCTCCGAAAGGCTTTTTTCGCCCCCACCGCTGCCGCATCCAATCGACAAGAAAGCGCTGCGGGCATAGACTCCCCACATGGAACATTCCCACCACCCCCGCGCCATCCGGGACCGCATCGAAGAAGGTCCCAAGACCTCCTACCTCAGCGACTGGGTTTATGGCGGCATCGACGGCGCTATCACGACCTTCGCGATCGTCGCGGGCGTGGTCGGCGCGGAAATGTCGACCCGCGTCATCCTGATCCTCGGGGCGGCGAACATCATTGCCGACGGTTTCTCGATGGCCGCCAGCAATTACAGCGGCACCAAGGCCGACCTCGACGATTACCGCCGTCACCGGGCCTACGAGGAACGACAGGTCGAAGACATCCCCGAAGGCGAACGCATGGAAATCCGGGAGATTTTCCGGGCCAAGGGCTTCAGCGGCGACGATCTCGAGCGCGTGGTGGACGTGATCACGGCGGACAAGACCCGCTGGGTCGATACCATGATGGTCGAGGAATATGGCATGCCGACCACCTATCGCGACCCGTTCAAATCGGGTCTGTGCACCTTTGCCGCTTTCATTCTGTGCGGGCTGGCGCCGCTGGTCCCGTTTTTCTTCTCGATCCCGCACCCTTTCGAGACCGCGATCGGGCTCACCGCGCTCGTTTTCTTCGGCATCGGCTCGATCAAAAGCCAGTGGTCGACGCAGTCATGGTGGCGGTCGGGGACAGAAACGCTGGCGATAGGGCTTGCCGCCGCAGCCATCGCCTGGGGGATCGGCCACCTGCTGAAATCGGCGTTTCTGTAAACCGCCCGGAGGCCGTCCGCCCTGCCCCGCAGGCCGGTCAGGCCCGTGCCCGGCGCTTCGCCACCCGGGACGTGAAAAACACAACAAACGACACGATCGCAGCACCGGCGATATTCGCCATTAGCTCCAGCGGCCAGAACGACAGGACCGCACCGCAGATCATGACCGGATAAAGCCAGATCGGCATCGGCCCTTCGGAATGCCGCTGGACGAGGGTTGTAAAGGCATACATGCCGAACAGGGCGAAAAAGCCGATATGGACGACGGTGTATAAATCGCCGCCGATCATCGGCGTATAGGCGAAGATCAACGGGACGATATAGAGCCCTTTGGCGATCTTCCAGGATTCGACCCCGGTTGCCATTGGCGGCGAGCCGGCGATGCCGGCAGCCGTAAACGACGCCAGACAGACCGGCGGGGTCACGTTCGAATCCTGGCTCAGCCAGAAGATGATCAGATGCGCGGTCAGCAGGAACGTGGTCATGGTCGCCGTATCCACGAGGGCGGGGCGTATGACGACAGCAAGTTCGAACGGCATCGCGCTGACGAGCTGCTGCGCTTCGTCTGGCGTCATCCCCGTCGCGACCTTTGCCACGAGTGGCGAATCCACCAGCGCAAACATCGCCGCTTTCGCCGGATCCGCAATTCCGGCGACAAGCTGGTCGACGACAAGCCCGTCGGCCAGCATGCCCGACAGGGCCGGCGCGGACAGGATCGCAAGAACGATATAGGCGGCCGTCACCGGCAGCCCCATCCCCAGAACCAGCGATGCGAGGGCAATCAGCAAAAGCGCAAAAAACAGGGAGCCCTGCGACCACTGCGCGATCATCAGCGCGAAGGAGTTCGCAACCCCCGATGTGGTCACCGCGTTGTTCACCAGCCCGACCGCGACAAGCAGGATGGCCGTCATCGTCGCTGTTTTCATCCCCATGACCAGGGCTTCGCAGATTTTCGGCGCGGTCATTTTATTGGGCGTAAACCAGCTTGTGACGATAAGCGTGCCGATCGCGAAACAGGCGGCGTAGGACGGCGTGCGCCCCGACACCAGCATGTAGGTCATCACACCGAGCGGCAGGACGAAATTCAGCGCGCCGGCCCAGAGTTTCTTCCAGTCGACGACATTTCCTTCCTCGACGCCGATATCGAATTTCATCGCCTCGACCCGGACGATGAAGGCGATCGACATGAAATAGAGGATCGCGGGCACGATCGAATAGAGAACGATCGTGCCGTAATCGATGCCGGTATACGACACCATGACAAATGCACCGGCGCCCATTATCGGGGGCATGATCTGGCCGCCGGTCGAAGCGGATGCCTCGACGCCGGCGGCGAATATCGGCCGGAAGCCGTTGGCCTTCATAAGCGGGATCGTAATTACGCCCGTGGACGCCGTGTTTGCGACGGCAGAGCCCGAAATGGTCCCAGTCAGCGCAGAGGCCAGCACCGCAACGAAGGCGGAACCGCCGCGGAAGCGCCCGGCGACGATCTTCGCAAATTCGATCACGAAATCCGATGCGCCCGAGACGACCAGGAAAGCGCCGAAGATCATGAAAAGTGCGATATTCGCCGAGGATATCGTCGTGATAATCCCGAACATACCCTCGTCGTTATACATCGAGCGGAAGAGCACGTCGTTCAACGGCAAGCTTGCGGCCCGAAAGGCCCCCGGCATCCATTCGCCCAGAAACAGGATGTAGGACATCGCGACGATGATCAGGACCGGAATGATCCAGCCGGTCAGTCGCCGTGTGAGATCGATTGCCGCGAAAATCACGATCAGTGCCGCCGCCCAGTCGAGGAAAGTGAGCTGCCAGCTCTCGCCCGATTGTGCGAGGGTGCGGCTGTAAAGGCCGTCTTCGGCATAGGCGATCCAGCAGGCCGCTGCAAAGACAAGCGAGCCGTACAACACATCCAGCCCGATCGCCCACGCGCGGTCTTTTTCAAAGCGGAACGTTGGCGACGAAATCACCGCGATCAGCGCGAAACCGCCGAAATGAATGCAGTTCTGCCAGCTTCCCGGCTCGTTCAGATACAGATTGGTCGCGATATGCCAAAGTCCGAACGCAACGATCAGCGACGTCGGCAACCAGTAGGCCTTGTGATCTCTCGCATAGGCCACGTCGAAAATGCGGTCGCGAAAGACGGTCGGCGACGGGCTGTCACCGGAACCGGTCGGTACCGTCTCCGGTATTTTGGTGTCGGAACTCATGGGCAGTATCCTGACAGCGAAAAAAAAACCGGCGACCGCCCGCAGGCAGCCGCCGATTCTATATTTTCAGGAAAATCACGAGAAAACGCGATTTAGCTTATTTGGCCATCAGGTGCGCGGGAATCTTCAGCCCCACTTCCTTGTAGTACTTCATCGCACCGGGATGCAGCGGCACGGGCAGACCCGCCATCGCCTTTTCGATCGCCATCACCTTGGTCGCCGGATGGATCGCCTGCAGGAACGGAAGGTTCTCGTAGATCGCCTTCGTCAGCTTGTAGACATGATCCTCGGAAACATCGGCATTGACGGCGAGGAAGTTCGGCTGGGCGACCGTGTTCACGTCCTTCGTCTGGCCGGGATAGGTGCCTGCCTTGATGGTGTAGGGCACCCAGAGGTTCCGCCCGCCATCCATCTTCTTGGCCTCTTCCTCGGTCACGTCAAGGATGGTGAACTTGCCGGCATTCGCCGCCATCAGCTTGGTGATCGCACCGGTGGGCGGTCCGGCGCCGAGCCCGGCGCCCATCGCCTTGCCGTCCGCCATCGCGTCCGCGCTGGGGCCGAAGCCTGCATAGATCGGCGTGTAATCCTTCTCGATATCGATACCGAGGCCCTGCAGCAGAACCCGGTTTGATTCAATCGTGCCGGAGCTTTTACGGCCCATGGCCATCGGCTGGCCTTTCATCGCGACCATGTCGGATACCGTGCCGGACTTCACAAATTGGTTTGCAATCACGAACTGCTCGACATTCTGCCAGAGCATCGTTACCGCCCGCACGTTCCGCTGCGGCGCGGATATCGTGCCGGTGCCGGTCGCGGCATAGGAGCCGAACAGGCCCTGGATGATCGCGAACTGTGCCGTATTGGCACCGAGCGCCTGGATGTTCGCGCCCGAGCCTGCGGAGTTAACGGCGGTCAGGCTGAACTTTTCCTTCGGAAGCAGCTTGATCTTGCTGAGCGTCGCGATCGCGGTCCCGACCGGATGATAGGTGCCGCC
>JAYOMI010000070.1:0-11196 GCA_038120765.1 Rhodospirillaceae bacterium | reverse complement strand
GTGCCGCCGGTCGACGCGGTGTTCAGAATGTAGTTCGTGTCGGCGGCAAAGGCTGCGGTCTGCCCGCCAAGCAATGCCGCAACAGCCAGCCCGGCGGCGCCGGTCGACTTCAAGATTTTGGAATATTTCACATTGTCCTCCTGTTGGAAAAAGTCCGGTTTATTGGTTTGACCGGATCATACACGATCAGATTGCGCTGTCAGCGGATTATACGTAGTTCACAGTTTTACGTTTGCCAGCCGGTTCGGGATGACCATTTACGAAAAACAATGAATTTTCACCATTTTTCGACGGACGGGCGCAGATCCATCTCGAAAGTCCACGCGTCGCGGGGTTGCGCGTGCATCGCCCAATAGGCATCGGCGATATGGTCGGGATTGAGCATACCGCCCTCCGGCAGCGCGTCCGTTTTCTCCGGAAACCGGCTGCGAACGGCGTCGGAATCGATCATTCCATCGACGATGACATGCCCGACATGGATGCCCAGGGGGCCCAGTTCGCGGGCCATGGATTGCGCAAGCGCGCGCAGGGCGTGTTTCGCCCCGGCAAACGAGGCAAACCCGGCGCCGCCGCGCACGCTCGCCGTCGCACCCGTGAAGATGATCGTCCCCCTGCCGCGCTCGACCATGTGCCGTGCCGCTTCCCGGCCGGTCAGGAAACCGGCAAAAGCGGCGCTTTCCCATACCTGGCGGTAGATCCGCGCCGTCATGTCGAGGATAGAGGCGCTATGCTGGGCGCCGGTATTGAAGACGAATGCTTCGATGGGTCCGATCTCGTTCTCGACCCGGTCGAACAGGTTGATCACCGCGTCCTCGTCCCGCGCATCGCACGGAATGCCCTCCGCCTGGCCGCCATCGGCTTCGATTTCGGCGACCAGTTCGCCAAGCGGCTTGATCTTGCGCCGCGACGGCACCGCGATCAGGCCCTCACGGGCAAACCGCCGCGCAATCGCGCCGCCGAGGGCATCACCCGCCCCGATAATGACTGCGGTTCCGGGCATGCCCGCGTCAGAACGGAATCACGATACCGCCCATGGGCGCATCGCAATTCAGCAGGTTCACCCGTTTCTCGCGGATCCGGAAGCTGTCGCCGGCCGAAATCAGCGTATGGACATAGTCGCCGGCAAACCAACGCTGCGCATCGTTCTGGAACTCGGCAAGGGTGAAGTTCGAGCGTGCAATGATAGTTCCGTTCCCGCCCTCCTGGACCATGACGTTGCCGATCACGCGCCGCGTGCGGGCGGCAGGCTGGTCCGCGTAATTTTCAGGGTGGCGCAAACGGCGAACGCGCACGTCGAGCAACTGGCGGTCTTCATAGGCGATGGAAACTTCGCCCAGCGGGTCGGTCTGGCCCGGCCGCGCGGGAATCCAGTAGATTCCGTCATCGGCGAACAGCGCCATCCAGGCTTCGAATTCCCGGTCGTCCAGAAGGCGCGCCTCGGAATAGAGGAATTCCTCTACCCGGCGCACAAAGGCGGGATCGCTGGTCATGTCTCTAGTTCTTGCGGTTCTTCAGGAGGGAGATTGTCTCGTCGGCCGTCATCACGTCGCCGAACTGCTGGATCACGTTCTCCAGTGCGGCGCGGTGTTCTTCATCCGACAGGGCGGCATTGCAGTCTTCGACCATGACCACATTGTAATCGAGCTGCATGGCATCCCGGGCGGCGCTTTCGCAGCAGATATTGGTCTTGGTCCCGCCGATCAGCACATTCCGGATGCCCATGCTCGACAGCATGCTCTGCAGCATGGACGAGCCCGGCGTAAGGGCCGAATAGCGGTTCTTGCGGACGTGGAGATCGCCCTCCTCCACCTTCAGGTCTTTCCATATCTGTTCGCCGGGACTGTCGGGCTTCAGCGCCTCGATCGTCCGCTGCTGGATATCTTCGGCGACGAAGTTGCGGATAAAATGCTCCCAGTCGCTCTTTCCGTTATGGGACACGGTGGCGCTGGTCACCCAGATGACAAGCCCGCCCAGTTCGCGGAGCTCTTGTGCCAGCCGGTTGATGGCATCGCAGATGCCGCGGGATGCCGCCACTTCGGCGGGCGATCCGGGCGCGCAGAACATGTTCTGCATGTCGATCACGACAAACGCCGTCTGCTTCGGATCCAGGGTGTCGAAGAGATGGTGACGGCCACGGCGCGCCAGAACGCGGTCGATGATCTCCTGGCGGACGGTTACCTGATGCATGCGGGCATAGTCTCTCTATTCGGCAGCCTCCGCTGATGCGAGAGGATGCAGGACGATATCGTTTTCAATGTCGCAGAACGGCGCCCAGATGCCAACTTTTTCGGCTTCCTCCGCGGAATCGTTCAGTTCCCATTTCAGGACGAGGGAATCCTTAACGCCGAACACGGCGTCGTCGTCCAGATACTCGTCCCCGTCGATAAACAGTTCGGTCGTCAAAGTTTCGTATCCCGCCGCCTCGATGCGGACATGGAGATGCGCCGGGCGCCAGACGTTCCGCTTGGCGTAATTGAGCATCACGGCAACCGGCCCGTCGAGCGGGATCGTGTAGGGAAGCGGCTTTGTCGTCGTGAACGCGAAACGCCCGTCCTCCCCGGTAATTATCCGGCAGCGCAGGTTGTAGCCCTTTTCCGGCTCCTGCACGTCATACAGGCCGTTCGGCGCGTTCTGCCAGAAATCGAGCGCGGCGCCCGCGATCGGATTGCCCGCGGCATCGCGCACCATGCCGCGGATATAGCTCGGCACGCCGTCCTTGTTGCGTTCACCGATCAGATCGTCGCCATTCTGGATAACCGGCACTTCGCCGAGCTCGCCGGCTTCGGCGATATAAAACGGGCCGAGCACGGAGTTTTCGGTCGCGCCGTCAGGGCGGCGGTTGTTGATCGTATCGACCAGCGACGAGACACCCAGCACATCCGACGTCAGAATAAACTCGCTGCGTTCCGGCGACGAGATATCGGCGCAGGCATGCAGATATTTGATCGCCGCGCCCCATTCCGCCTCCGTCAGCTGAACTTCACGGACGAAATCGTGCAGATGCGTGATCATGGCGTCCATGATCTCCTTGAAACGGGGATCCGGGTTTTTGGACCACGCATTGAGAACAACCTCGGTGGTGTTTTCTTCGGTCAGATTGCGCATCGTTCAGTCTCCGGTCTTGCAGGTGTAATTCAGAAAAAGTGCCGCCATTCCCTATATCAATGCAAGGCTCAACTGGGGCCAGGCAATGATCGCGAAGAGCACCAGCAACATGATGACCGCGAAGGGAAAAGCGCCGGCAAAAATGTCGGATAGCTTGATTGACGGATCGTTCAGCGTCGATTTGATGACGAAACACGAAATTCCCAATGGTGGCGTCAGCAGGCCGATCTCGGCCGCGATCACCGTCACAATCCCGAACCAGACGAGATCGAGCCCGAGCGCCTCGATCGCCGGCAGGAAAAGCGGCGCGACGATCAGGATCATCGAGGCGGTATCGATGATGGTCCCAAGCAGCAGCAGCATGGGAATATAGATCATCATCAGCGCCAGCACGCCTTAGCCCTGCTCGTCCAGCCACGCCTGAAACAATGTCGGAAGCCCCGCGAATCCGAGCATCCGGCTGTACATGGAGGCCGCGACGATAAGGAACAGGATGGACGCCGTGATATGGCCCGTCTCGACCAGGCAGTTCCAGAAGCCTCTCCAGCCTATCGCGCGGCGGAATATCGCGATCAGCAGGGCCACGAGCGAGCCGGCGGCCCCGGCTTCGACCGGGGTGACGATGCCGCCATAGATACCGCCCAGGACGACGAGCACCAGGAACACGATCGGCGACATCAGCCGGACAACGTCGCCCCAGGTGAGATCCTGCCAGTCTTCCTTGATGTCCTTCATCTCCACAACACCGTGCCCGCCGACGAATTTCGGCCAGAACCGCGCCATGATGACGATCGCCAGCGCAAAGGCGATGGCGAGAAGTACGCCGGGAATGACGCCGGCAAGAAACATCTGTCCGACCGACTGGTCGGCAGTGATCGCATAAATGATCAGCATGGCGCTCGGCGGAATGATCATGCCGAGAACCGAAGATCCCGCCACGACGCCGACAGAGAAACGCGTCGTGTAGCCGAATTTCCGCATCTCGGGCACCGAAACCCGTGCAAAGACCGACGCGGAGGCAATGGAAGAGCCCGTAATCGCCGCGAACACGGCGTTTGCCGCCACCGTCGCGATGCCGAGTCCGCCCCGGACTTTATAAAAGACGAAATTGGCGACCTTGTAGACGTCGTTTCCGAGCCCCGCCTTGGAGACGATTAGTCCCATCATGGCGAATAGCGGCACGGTCGCGAAAACCTGGTGCGAGACGGTATCCGCCGCGGCGAGCGCGAGCATGTTGATTGCGATGTCGACATTGTCCCGGATGATCCACACGCCGAGAAACGAGACTAGTCCGAGAGCGACCGGGATATAGAGCCCGGCATAGATCATCACGACAATCAGAATGACGGACGCGATGCCGATTTCAAAAGGTTTCATTGCTGCGGCGCGCCCCGTGTGAATGCGCGAATCTGCGTTACGGCAAGTTTCAGGAACAGCAGCAGCGTAATGAAAGAGCCGAGCAGAAGGATGAAAATCATCGGCCATTTGGGCGCCGTGAACACGCCTTCGTTGCCGATATAATCGTTCAGCGTCCACGCCTCGATGAGGCTCGGCCAGGTGCCGTACAGGATAAAGAACATGAAAAGGACGCCGAGCAGGTCGAAAATGCTGCCCATCACGTAGCCGAGTTTCGGCCACCTGCGCTGTATCAGACCGAAGAAACCGTCCGAACGTGTGAGCTGGCCGACCCGGGTCGCATCGCTCAATTGCAGAAAGACGATCGCGATCATCGAAATCTCGATCATCTCGATCACGCCGTTGATCGGCGCATGCAGAACGTTCCGTCCGAACACATCGGCATTGATCAGAAGGAGGATCGCGAGAATCCACAAGGTGCCGATCCCGTTAAGGAACTGCACCACGCGATCGAAGAATAGCCCGGCCCCGCTGGCTGGCGGGGCCGGATGCGCGTTTTCCGTCATGGAACATTCCGGCTCAGCTATCCAGCCGAGCGCCGGCCGCTATTCCCGGTCCCAGTGCCGCATGATCGGCTGGTTCGCCGCGCGCATCTTGTCCATGTCGGCGGCGAGGATCTTCTTGCCGGGAATACCCTTTTCTTCGAGGCTTTCGGCCCATTCCTTGGCAACGTTCGGCATGCTTTTCGCCCAGGCGGCACGTTCCTCTGCGGAAAGGACACGGACTGTCCCGCCAGCCTTGACGAAGTTCTCCTGTGCGCCCTTGCCCTTTGCAAGCGCCTGCGTGGACATCTGGTCGCGGTAGCCGATCGCATTATTTGCGAGCGCCTGCTGGACCTCTGCCGGCAGTTTCTTCCAGGAGTCTGCATTCACCTTGATCGACTTGGAACATGCAGCGCCGAGATCGGCCTTCAGCATATAGGGCGCGACTTTGACGATCTTGAACTGACCGACCGCTTCGGGCCACAACATGGCGCCTGACACGACGCCGGTTTTCAGCTTGTTGTAGAACGACACAAGGCTGCCCGGAACGCCCGCCGCACCCAGACCCTGCAGGTACCGGAGATTGACCCCGGCGCCGGCAATTTTCTTGCCCTCGAAATCGGACAGCTGGTTGATCGGTTCCTTGGTGAACATCTGATAGGAATCGAGGACGCAACCATTTGTCAGATAGATCTGGTTGAACGGCTTCCAGGCGGCTTTGAACTCGGGAAACGTCTCCGCCATTTCGTCCATCGTGCGCGACGACAGAACCGGGTCGGCAGAAACGAACGGTGTCACAAACGACAGGTTCTGCAGCGGCACGCGTCCGGCATGAAACACGGTGGTGACAATACCGATATCGCCGAGGCCCTTCTGCAGCCCTTCGAGAACATGCCGCGTCTTCGCGATCTGTCCCGACCAGGCCTGGTTCCACTAGATCTTGTAGTTGCCCTTGGCGGCGAGTTCCTTGTCGATCGCGGGGATATAGAAGTTGATGAACTCCCGCACCCAGGACGCTTTGGGCGGATAGCCGTCGATCGCTGTGAGGTTTATTGTTTTCTGAGCCATAGCCGGCGTCACAAGCAAAGCCGAGACGGCAGCGATGGTTGCAACTTTCGTAAGAACGCGCATGGTTATTTCCTGCCTTATACCGCGTTTATCGAAATATTGATTCATCGTCGCATATTTATCGATATTTATGCAATGCGGGTCGCAGGGCGACCCGCACAGAAAAAAAATGGCCGCGTACTCCGACGCACACGGCCATTTTCGGCTTGTTTGGCCGGTTTTCAGTCCTTGGAGATATTCCAGTTCTCGGTGATCTTCGTGCCGGATTCGCGGATCACCTTGGCGATCGGGCAGAATTTCTGCAGGTCCGCTTTCACCTTCTCGAATTCCGCCGGGTCGTTCGGAGATTTGATATTGATGTTCAGCGTCATTGAGGGAAACGGCACCGCGATCTCTTCCTGCAACATCACGCCGCGGCGGTCGAACTGCGCTTCGACATCGATATCCATGCCGTCGATATGAAGATCGTACCCTTCGGAAATCCGCTGGGTGATGACATTGGTGCAGCCGATCAGGGCGGCCACCATCGTCTCGGTCGGCGTCAAGCCGAGATTCGTCCCGCCGCGTTCCGTGGGTTCGTCGATAACGCTTTCGACGTCCCGCACGCTGATATCGCTGCGCGCATGATGCGGACAGGTCGCAGACATTTTCATCGTGATTTCGGTCTTTGCTTTTGCTTCAGCCATCCGGCTTTCTCCCTTTAGGTTTGGTTTTGAGGTATCGAATTCCCGAGAAGCGATCGCTGCTCATTCCGGCCGCCGCCCGTGATAGGCGTCGTCGAGCAATGCACGAACGCCGTCACGGTCGACGGGTCTCGGGTTGTAGTAGGGCGACGCCGTCGCGATGTCAGCCGCCCGGTCCAGATTTTTTTCGTCGAGTCCCAGGGTCTTCAGCGCCGTCGGCGCCCCGATTTTTCCGGCAAGATCGAAAAGGCCGCCGGCGGCGCTGTCGGCGCCCAGCGCCCGCGCGATTGCCGTCATCGCCTCCGGAGCGGCATCCCGGTTGTAGTGAGTCGCATGCGGCAGAATGATCGTGTGTGTCTCGGCGTGCGGCATCCGGAATGTGCCGCCAACGACGTGACAGAGCTTGTGATGAATACCCATGGTCGCGGTCGCGAGCGCCAGTCCGCACATAAAGGCGCCGTATAACGCTGCCCCGCGTTGGGCGTCCCCTGCGCTCCCGTCGCAGACCGCCGGTAGGCCGGATGCAAGAGACCGGATGCCCGTCTCCGCAAACATCGACAGGACCGGATTGCGGTTCTGCGCATACAGGGCCTCTACCGAATGCGCCATCGCATTCATGCCGCTCGGACCGGCGAGTCGGGCGGGCAGGCCCCGCGTCAGGTCGGGATCGTAAATGACGGTTTTCGGCACGACGCAGGCATCACGGCCCGTCGTTTTCCCGTCGCCCTCGGAGATGCCCCAGATATCCGTCATCTCGGAACCTGCATAGGTGGACGGGACGGCGATGATTGGCAGGCCGGTCTCGAGCGCGATGCCCTTCGCGACGCCGATGGCCGAGCCGCCGCCGATGGCGACGACATAATCGCAATTGTGCTGTCTCGCTAGGTCGATGGCGCTGACGACATTTTCGCGCGGCACATGCATCACGGCGCCATCGATACGCGCCGCGAAGGACGACCCCAGGGCTTCGATCGCGGCATCGGCAACCGCCCGCTGCGAGCCTGTCGAGATCACGAGAACGGCGCTTGCGCCGAGCTTCTCCGTCTCTGAAGGAAGCTCCGACACCTTGCCGGGTCCGAATACGATGCGCGCCTGAAAGGCCTGATAGGTAAAATCGAGCATAATGGCCAGTCATAGTGCCGCCGCCGCGATCGAACAAGACACGCTATCGCGAGGGTTTGTGCGCCCCGGCAATTACACTTATAGACAGGATGAAAAACAAAAAGGAAACGCCTGATGCTTTTCTGCCTTCATATTCAGGACAAACCCGGACGCATCGAGACCCGCAAAAAGTTCGTCGACGAACATCGCGCCTATCAGAAAGTCTGCGGCGTGGACGTGACACTCTCCGGACCGCTGCTCGCGGACGACGGCGAGACGATGATCGGGTCTGTCTTTTTTATCGAAGCGCCGGACCGGACGGCCGTCGAGCAGTTCATTGCCAACGATCCGTTCACGGTGAACGATGTCTGGGGCGAGTCCATCCTGACGCGCTTCCTCCGCCGCCACGGCTGAGAGCCGTCGCTCTCTGCCCTGCCGCCGCGCGCCCTCACCGTCCTGTCAGAAATCAGGATTAGCTTTTGCCGAGAGCCGGATAATCGGTATAGCCCTTCGCGCCGCCGCCATAAAATGTCGCGCGGTCGGGTTCGTTATATGCAGCCCCAGTAAGCAGCCGTTCGGCAAGGTCCGGGTTGGCAAGATACGGCGCGCCGAACGCCACCATGTCCGCGAGCCCGGCGCCTATCACCGCATCCGACATGGCGCGGTGATACCCGCCATTCGTGATCAGGACGTTCGGCCAGATTTCGCGCAGGTTCGCGAAAAGAGGATCGCGGTTATCCGGAAAACTGCCCGCGCCCTGCTCGGCGCCCATCTCGACCATGTGGAGATACAGCAGATCGCGCTTGGCGAGCTCGCCCGCGAGATAACTGAATGTCGCTGCAGGGTCTGAATCCGAAATATCGTTATAGGGCTGGAACGGCGATATGCGGTAGCCGACGCGGTCGGCGCCCCACACGTCGACAACCGCATCGGTTACCGCGAGGGGGAAACGGCAGCGGTTCTCGATGGAGCCGCCATAGTCGTCATCCCGGGTGTTCGTGGAATCGCGGGTGAACTGGTCCAGCAGGTAGCCGTTCGCGCCGTGCACTTCGACGCCGTCGAACCCCGCCATATCAGCGTTCTTCGCCGCGACCCGGTACTGTTCCACCAGCGCTTCTATTTCCGCCGCTTCCAGCGCTCGCGGCGTCACGAACGGTTTCATGCCGGACAGCGTCATCGCGTCTCCCGCCGGGCGGATCGCCGACGGTGCCACGGGGTCCTTGCCGTCGGGCTGCAGATCGGGATGCGAAATGCGCCCGACATGCCACATCTGAAGGAAAATCCGACCGCCCGCTTCATGGACGGCGTCGGTCACTTCGCGCCAGCCGTCGATCTGTGCGTCGGAATGGATACCGGGCGTGCCGGGATAGCCCATCCCTTCGGGGCAAATCTGCGATGCCTCGGTGACGATGAAAGCCGCGTCCGCGCGTTGCTGGTAATAGGTTGCGTTCAGCGCATGGGGAGCGTTGCCGTCTCCCGCGCGGTTCCGCGTCATCGGCGCCATCACGACGCGGTGCGGCAGCTCGAACGGGCCGGCGGTCAAGGGGGTAAAAAGATCTGTCATAATCAGCGCCTCACACGTGCCTGGTCTTCAAGAACGGCACAGACGGCCGCGGTATCCTTTTCCGCGAGTCCCTGTTCGAGGGTCGCGCGATAGGGCTGAACGGCCGCCGCAAACAAGGCAACCGGGCAATGAACGTCGGATGCGAAGGCCGTAATGATGTCGAGGTCTTTCTGATAGAGCCGGTTCGACATGCCGACATTATCGTAATTGTTATCAGCCATCATCCCGCCGCGCACCTGGAACATCCGCGATGTCGCCGCACTGCTGCCGATGACGTCGTAGATCAGGTGCGGATCGAGGCCCGACTTCATGCCGAGCACCATCGCCTCGGCGGCGGCCGTGTTGTGGATCGTCACCAGATGATTGGCGACGAACTTCATCCGGCTGCCATTGCCGAAGGCGCCGCAATACTTGTTCTCCCGGCTGAAAGCCTCGATCACGGGGATGCATCGCGCCACCGCCCCTTCGTCGCCGCTGGTAAACACCGCGAGATCGCCGGTCTGCGCCTGCTGGCCGGTGCCGGAAAGCGGACAATCCAGCAGCGTATGTCCGCCGGCGGCAAGAATGTCCCGCGCCGCTTCCTTGTCGACAATTTTCAGGGTGCTGGTTTCCATCAGCACGCAATCCGACGCCGATGAGGCGGCAATTTCCTCGGCCACTGCGCGCAGCGCCAGCGGACTGGGCAGGGAGCAGACAATGACCTGCGCCTTTTCAGCAACGGCTGCCGCGGAGGCCAGTGTTTCCACGCCGGTCGCCCGGGCGGCTTCCACCGCGTCCGCCGAAAGATCGAACCCATGGACGGTGAAACCGGCTTTCACCAGATGATCCGCGATCGCGCCGCCCATGATCCCGAGCCCGATTACGCCTGCGGTTCCGCTCATCGGCTTTTTCCTTCAAATGACCGGCCGCCGCGCCGGTCGGGACGCGGCGGCCGTTCAGATCAGTGTTTGGCGAGAAAGCCCGTGATCGCCTCGTTGAATGCCTCGAGGCACTCTACGTTGGAGATATGGGCCGCCGGATCGAGCAGCAGGTATTCGGAACCCGGCATATTGCGATGCATCGCTTCGACGCCCGGCGCCGGGGTACCGCCATCCTGGGAACCGGCGATAAAGAGAACCGGTATGCCGGAAATCTTGCCCAGATCGTCGAGGTAGTTGAGCTTCTGGATCGCGGCCGCGCAGCCGGCATAGCCTTCAACCGACGTCGTTGCGATCATGTTCTCGATGAACGCCGCCTCGGGCGTATTCTTTTTCCGGTAAGCCTCCGTGAACCAGCGCTCCATGGTCGGCTGGACAAGCGGCGCCATGCCCTTTTCCTGGCACAGCTTGATGCGGTCGCCCCAGGCATTGACGAATTCCGGCGGAACGACGCCCATCGAGTTCGCGATAACCACAGCCTTCAGCCGTTCCGGGTGTTTGAGCATGATACCCTGAACGGTCATGCCGCCGATGGACAGGCCGACATAGTAGGTCTGATCGATCCCGAGATGATCCCACAGGCCGACCATGTCATCGATCAGGTCGTCGAAATTATACGGACCCGGTACCTTTTCGGACTCACCATGGCCGCGCTTGTCATAACGCAGGATATGATAGTCGTCGGCCAGCAGCTTCGCCTGCTCGTCCCACATATGCATGTTCGTCGCCAACGAATTGGAAAACGTCAGCCAGGGTTTGTCCGGATTGCCGGAGACTTCGTAGTTCAGCTCGATGCCATTAACTTTGGCTTTCATGCGCTCGCTCTTTCTGTGGGTGAGTATCGGTATTGACGCTTGTTA
>JAYOMI010000069.1:5303-18743 GCA_038120765.1 Rhodospirillaceae bacterium | reverse complement strand
TCGATGACCATCATCGGCACCGCGCTGATCGATACCGGCTCGCGCATGGACGAGGTTATCTTCGAGGAATTCAAGGGCACGGGTAATTCCGAAATCATCCTCGACCGCAAGCTCGCCGACAAGCGCACCTTCCCGGCGATGGACATCACCAAGTCGGGAACCCGCAAGGAAGAGCTTCTCGTCGACAAGGCCACGCTGTCCAAGATGTGGGTACTGCGCCGGATCCTCACGCCGATGGGCGTGGTCGATTCCATGGAATTTCTGCTCGGCAAGCTCAAAGGCACCAAATCGAACGAGGAATTCTTCGATTCGATGAACCAGTAGATCACCGGAACCAACGCATCAAAAAGGGGCGCCCTGTTTCAGGCGCCCCTTTTTTCGTTCAACCCAAAGCCCGGTTTTACGGCTCCAGAATGATGGATCCGGTCGTCTTCCGCGCCGCGAGGTCGCGATGGGCGCGGCCGGCTTCGCGCAGGGAATACTTGTGGTTCACTTCTATCTTCACGTCGCCGGACTTGATCATCTTCATCACGTCGCCCGCCATTTTCCGCATTTTTTCAGGCGTATCGGCGAAATGGAACAGGGTCGGGCGGGTCATGACCAGCGAGCCCTTCTGCATCAGGATCGCAGGATCGAATGGCGGGATCGGCCCCGATGCATTGCCGAATGTCACGAACAGCCCGCGCTGCTGCAGGCAGTCGAGCGAGGCCGGGAACGTGCCCTTGCCGATGGAATCGTAGACCACCGGCACCATGGCGCCCTTGGTGATCTTGCGCACCCGGTCGACGAAGTTTTCCCGGCTGTAAATGATCGGATAGTCGCAGCCATGGGCCTTCGCGAGCCGCGCCTTGCCCGGTGACCCCACGGTGCCGATGACGGTCGCGCCCAGCGCTTTTGCCCATTGGCACAGGATCAGCCCGACGCCGCCGGCGGCGGCATGGACAAGGATCGTATCGCCCTTGCTGACCTTGTAGACCTGCCGGATCAGGAACTGCACGGTCATGCCCTGGAGCATCATGGCGGCGGCAGTGTCGTCCGCAATCTCGCGCGGTACTTTCACGAGCTTGCCTGCATCGATATTGCGGATTTCGGCATAGCAGCCAGAGCCCGCCGTGCCCGTGGCGACCCGGTCGCCGATCTTGAACCCGGAGACGCCGGCGCCCACGGCTTCGATCTCGCCGCACATTTCACCGCCCGGCGTGAAGGGCAGGGGCATCGGATACAGGCCCGAACGCTGATAGATGTCGATAAAATTCACGCCGATCGCCTTGGCGCGCACGGTGACCTCGCCCTTGGCCGGCCGCCCGACCTCGACGTCGCGCCAT
Source organism: Rhodospirillaceae bacterium (assembly GCA_038120765.1). Lineage (GTDB taxonomy): Bacteria > Pseudomonadota > Alphaproteobacteria > MPNO01 > UBA830 > CAXBCP01. The sequence continues at coordinate 17,418 of JAYOMI010000069.1, read as the reverse complement.
TTCATGACCGATGGCGATCCGGTTTCTTCGACGACGATAGCTTTAGGCATTTGCGTTTCCTTCTTTGATCGATGGCCTGGTTATTTCAGGCCACATTTTTCCAGTACCGGTATTCCAGTGCCCCCGGCGGGATCCCATGTCCGTCCCGTCGGGTTTCTGTTGTCGTCTGACAGGAGGGCCCGGAACGTCAGACTCGGGCTTCTTCTGAATTCGGCCGGATTTCGGCATCCCCTACCCGGCCTGAAGAGTGAAGCTGCCTTCGGCAGCCTGGATATCTCATTTCTCGCATGGTGTTCCGGAAACTGGACTCACCTTCAGGTTAAGCGCTTCTTATTGCAGGCATAATAGCGCCGATGCGACGAAAAGTCACTGTGCAATCAGGCGTTCTGCTGTGCGTTCAGAGCAAACGTATGGTGCGATTTTCGATATCCAGAAGCAGGGCTTTGGTTTTCAGCCCGCCCTTGCCGGAATATCCGCCCGCGCCGCCGTTGGCCGCGAGCACCCTGTGACAGGGAATAATAACCGGGATCGGATTCGCCCCGCAGGCCCCGCCAACGGCCCGCGGCACGGTGCCTGCCCGCTTTGCGAGCCCGCCATATGTCCAGGTCTCCCCATATGGGATTTCGCGCATCGCCTGCCAGACCCGTTTCTGAAAACCGGTTCCCGCCGGGGCCAGCGGCACATCGAAGGCGGTCAGCGTGCCGGCGAAATAGGCGGCAAGCTGCGCAGCGGCCTCCCGGAGCAGCGGGGTCGGTCCGCCCGCGGGCAATTCGTCGGGCGCATCGTCCCAGCCGAGCCGCACCAGCGCGCCATCCCGTTCGACAAGGGTGAGGGGTCCGAGCGCCGAGGCAACGTTGAGCGTGGGCATGGACAGAGTCTAGTCGGCGATAGGCCGAAGCGCCAGAATTCCGTTTGATCGGACCGCGCCCGTGGGTAAAGTCCCGCCATGGAACGCGACTATCTCGATTTCTATTGCGAGCGGACGGGACCGGAATTCTGGTCGGAGCCGGTCAACGCTGTCACCAACCTTGCCTTCATCGTCGCGGCGGCTTTGCTTGTCCGGATGATCCTGCGGGCGGATGCAGGGGTGCGCCGGGATCCGGCGGTCTGGGTGCTGACCGGACTGGTCTTTGTCATCGGTACCGGCAGTGGATTGTTCCACACCTTCGCGACCCGCTGGGCGCTGCTGATGGACGTCATTCCCATCGCGATCTTTATCCTGGTTTATACGTGGTATGCCCTCCGCCGTTTCGCCGCGGCACCCGCATGGGCCTGTGCCCTCGGTTTCGCCGCCGTGCTGGGGCTTGCGAGAGCGGTGCCGATGCTGACGGAGTTTCGCGGCGGCTCCTATGTCGCGGCGTTGACGGCGCTCGTGGTGATTGGCGGCTTCCTGAAGGCCGTCCGCGGGCATCCCGCCGGCGGGGCGCTGCTCCTCGCCGCCGCGACCTTCGCGGTATCGCTGATATTCCGCACCATCGATGCGCAGGTTTGCGCATCAGTCCCGGTCGGTACCCATTTCATCTGGCACATGCTGAACGGCTGCGTGCTGTTCATCGTCGTCCGCGCGCTGATCCTGTTCGGCCCGCGCGCCTGACCGGCCGGATCCCGGTTGGCCCCGTGCCGGCGCGGGTATCTTCATCGCCGCAATTCGCTGCGGATTGCCGAGTTGCCCTGAATATTCCTACACTGTCCGTTCAATTGGGGTAGGAGCCATAAAATGACTGAATTGGGGACGGGGCGTTTCGCCCTGCTCGGGGCTGCGCTTGCGGTGGCCGGGCCGCTGATGATGATTTCCGGAAACGCACAGGCGTGGAAACCGACGACGCATGTGTACTTCGCCGAACGCGCGCTTGACGATGCGCGGGACGGAAAGGTCACCATCAACAGTGTCGATTACGAATCCGGGCAGGTCACCGGAGAGGTCGGCACCTATTCAGTCGATTCGACAATCATGGCGGCGATCCGGAAATTTCCGTCCCATTACCGCGCCGGGGTGCTTGGCCCCGATGCCTATCCCGATATCCTGTCGGGACAGCAGTCGATCCATCCGGACGAAAAGGGTTCGGGTGTAAAGGGCGGCTCCAACACGTGGCTCCAATATATGTGGGCCCGGCGCGATCCGGCCCGCGTGCCAGGTCTTGCGACGGTGATGAAGGTGCTGAAAATTCCGAATGACGGGCGCATGACCGCCTTCGTCGCGGGGTTCCTGACCCATGCGGCGGGCGACATGTACGGACATACATTCATCAATAATTTCGCGGGCGGACCGTTCGCCTTCAACCCGCCGACCAATGCGACCAAGCATGTTCTGCTCGAAGGCTATATCGACAAGCGGTTGCCCAAGGACGAACTGGGGGGCGATTTTTTCGGTGCCAGCATCTCCGGCATCGACTGGCTGATTTATAAATTCATGATCGATGCGCGGCCGGGCACCGTTCTCGACAAGACGCTCCTGCGCGAAGGCGCGGCGGGCACGACCTACTCGATCCCGCGGATCTTCTCGACGATCCGCGCCAATCTGCAGCGCGAAATCCAGAAATACCGCGACACCGTCGCCGATTACGACAAGAAGATCAAAGCGTGCAAACTGACCGATTTCAGTTGCAGCAAGGCAATTCTGACCGGCAAGAAAGGCGCTTATATCACCGCCAACGGTATCCAGCAGGCCTATCGCAACGCCTGGATCAAGGATGTCGACGAAGGTCTGCGCAAGTGGCCGGCGGTAAGCCACCAGATCGCGATCGCCCTGTTTTTCAACAAGGACCGCAAGGCAGACGTCGAAAAGGCCGAGGGGATCATGAACGCCTATGCCCGGGACCACCTTCTGTCGATGGCAGGCGCCCCGGATTTTGTCGGTGCGACCGCGAAGGTCATCGGCAACGTGATCGATGCCATCACGCCAAAGGCGCTGCAGGCGGCGATCAAGAAACTCAAGGACAAGGCCTTCGATACCCTGCTCGAGTCGGCGATCGGCATGGACAAGGCCGAGCTGAAAAGGCTGATGACCAACCCGCAGAATTACTTCAATTCCGTCATGAGCTCGGGCGGCGGCGAAAAGACGAACCTCGCCACCTTCAACGCGACCTACCTGAAGATATCGGACAAGGGATATTCCAATCCGAACGAGGCGTTCGACTGGCGCAAATTCACGGCCGGTCACAATACGGTACAGATCAGCAAGATGATTCTGATGGCGCCGTCGGAAGTGAGCCGGATGCTGCGCGATATCGGCTCGAAAAGCACGGCGTCGGGCAGCAACATCATGCTCGGTTTCATGGAAACGCTCGACGGCAGCGAGCAGTGGCAGAACGGCATGCCAGCCGCCCGGGATTGTGCGGCCTATCGCAGGATCTTCATGCGCCAGGCCGGGGATGGCGGAAGCTGCGCCGCGGCCGAGAAACCCAAACCGACGCCTGTGGCGGCCGGGCTGCCGGCGCCTAAATGGGTGACAGTAAAATCTGGCCGCCTGCCCGGCGGCGCCTATATCGGCGGACAGGAACCCGGCCGCAAGCTTGTCGTCTGCCGGGCAGCTTTCAACAAGGGAATGCATCCGGGCAAGGTCGTCGCCGGCAAGTGCAATATCGGCTGGGGCGGCAAGGAGATCGTGAACAGTCGCTATCAGGTGCTTGTCCGGGTACAATGATCCCCTGGCGGACAGCCTGTCCGCGCGTTCAAGGGGGAGCTGAATGGAAGCGCTGAGTACGTCGATAGAGGGGTTGCCGCTGTTTCTTGCCTATGTCGGCACGGCAGCGGTGCTGACCGGTATTTATATCGTCGTCTATATGTGGGTGACGCCCCACCCTGAAATCCGGCTGATCCGCGAGAACAACCTGGCCGCCGCGGTGGCGTTTGCGGGCAGCCTGATCGGCTTTTCCCTGCCGCTCGCGAATACGATCGCGGGCTCGGTCGACCTGCTGGACTGCGCGCTCTGGGGGATTATCGCCCTGATCGTGCAGATACTGATTTATTTCATCGCCCGGATTCCGATGCCGAAAATATCGGAGCGCATCGAAAAGGGTGAAATGGCCAGCGGCGTCTGGCTCGGTTCGGCCTCGCTCGCAGGCGGCCTGCTGAACGCGGCCTGCATGACGTACTAGAAAGCTGCGGCAGCGCGGCGGAAACCGCCGGCCAGATCAGTCCGTCAGGTCGTCCCACAGTTCCTTGACGCGGGCGAAAAACCCTTCGGATTCCGGGCTGGTCGTGCTCTGGCCTTTCGCCGGTTTCTCGCCGGCGAATTCGCGCAGCAACTCTTCCTGACGCTTGGACATGTTGACCGGCGTTTCCACATTCACGTCGATATACATGTCGCCGCGCGCCTGGCTGCGGAGGACGGACATCCCCTTGCCGCGCAGGCGGAACTGGTGGCCGGACTGGGTGCCTTTCGGCACAGTCACCTTGGCGCGCTTGCCTTCGATGGTCGGGACCTCGACAGAGCCGCCGAGCGCCGCCGTCGCCATCGGGATCGGCACGCGCAGGTGCAGGTCTGCGCCGTCGCGCTGGAACATGCGGTGTGGCGCGACCGCGATGAATATATATAGATCGCCCGCCTGACCGCCCATCGCGCCTGCTTCGCCCTCGCCGGAAAGGCGGATCCGGGTGCCGTCCTCGACACCGGCCGGGACCGTGACCTTGAGCGTCTTTTCCCTGCGTACGCGTCCGGCGCCGCCGCAGCTGCCGCAGGGATCCTCGATCACCTGGCCGGCGCCGTTACAGGTCGGACAGGTCCGTTCGATCGTGAAAAAGCCCTGCTGCGCGCGAACCTTGCCGCGGCCCTGACATCCGCCGCAGGTCGACGGGTGGGAACCCTTTGCGGCACCCGAGCCGTTGCAGTCATCGCAGCGGACCGCTGTCGGCACGCGGATCTGGGTTTCGCGGCCCTTGAAAGCGTCTTCCAGGCTGATCTGCATGTTGTAGCGAAGATCGGCGCCATGCGCGGCGCCGCCCCGGCCGCGTCCGCCGCCACCACCGAAATCGCCGAACATTTCGTCGAAGATATCGGCAAACCCGCCGCCGCCGAAACCGAAGCCGCCGCCGCCCTGGCCCGGCCCCGGTCCGCCGCCTTCAAAGGCTGCGTGCCCGAACTGGTCGTAGGCCGCGCGTTTGTCGGGATCTTTCAGGACGTCGTAGGCTTCGTTGGCTTCCTTGAATTTCGCTTCGGCTGACGCGTCGTCCGGATTGCGGTCCGGGTGATATTTCATCGCAAGCCTCCGATACGCGCTTTTCAGCGCGGCTTCGTCGGCATTGCGATCGACGCCCAGCGTCTCGTAGTAATCCGGCTTGGCCATGGTCAACGCTCTCTGTTCAACGCTTGAAATGCGCAACGCACCGGTGCCGCGAAGCACCGATGCGTTGTCGTCGAACGTTTTGTGTAAACGCCCACTGTCAGTCTATCAGGCTGATTTGTCCTTGGGCAGGTCGTCGTCGACTTCCTCGAAATCGGCATCGACCACGTTTGAATCATCGCCGCCGGCTTGTGCTCTGCCGGCGTCGCCGCCCATATCGCCCATGTCGCCGGCCGCAGCCTCTTCCTGCTGGGCCTTGTACATGGCTTCGCCCAGCTTCTGGGCCGCCTGTGCAAGAGCCTCGGTCTTGGCGGTGATCGCCTCGACGTCGTCTCCCTCAAGGGCGGTTTTGAGATCGGCGATCGCATCCTCGATGGCGGTCTTGTCCTCGGCCGCCAGGGCTTCGCCGTGTTCGGTCATGGTTTTCTCGGTCGAATAGATCAGGCCGTCGGCGTTGTTGCGCGCTTCAACGGATTCGCGACGCTTCTCGTCCGCCGCTTGGTTCTCCTCGGCGTCCTTGACCATCTTTTCGATATCCTCGTCCGACAATCCGCCGGAGGCCTGGATACGAATGGTCTGTTCCTTGTTGGTCGCCTTGTCCTTGGCGCCGACATTGACGATGCCGTTGGCGTCGATATCGAACGTGACCTCGACCTGCGGCACGCCGCGCTGTGCCGGCGGAATGCCGACCAGGTCGAACTGGCCGAGCAGCTTGTTGTCCGCCGCCATTTCGCGTTCGCCCTGGAACACCCGGATGGTCACCGCGTTCTGGTTGTCTTCCGCGGTCGAGAACACCTGGCTTTTCTTGGTCGGGATCGTCGTGTTGCGGTCGATCAGGCGGGTGAACACGCCACCCAGCGTCTCGATGCCGAGCGACAGCGGCGTGACGTCGAGCAGCAGGACGTCCTTGACGTCGCCTTTCAGCACGCCGGCCTGGATCGCCGCACCGATGGCGACGACTTCGTCCGGATTCACGCCGCGATGCGGATCGCGGCCGAAGAAGTTCTTCACGGTTTCCAGCACTTTGGGCATACGGGTCATGCCGCCGACCATGATGACCTCGTCGATCTCGCCGGCAGACACGCCTGCGTCCTTCAGGGCCGCCTTGCACGGCCCGATGGTCCGCTGGATCAGGTCGTCGACAAGCGCTTCGAGCTTGGCGCGGGTCAGCTTCAGGTTAAGATGCTTCGGCCCGTTCTGGTCGGCCGTGATGAACGGCAGGTTGACCTCTGTCTGGGACGAACCCGACAGTTCGATCTTCGCTTTTTCCGCCGCTTCCTTCAGGCGCTGCAGGGCCAGCTTATCCTGGCGAAGGTCGATCGCGTTCTCTTTTCTGAACTCGTCGGCCAGGTAATCCATGATGCGGGCATCGAAGTCTTCACCGCCGAGGAACGTATCGCCGTTGGTGGATTTCACTTCGAATACGCCGTCGCCGATTTCCAGGACGGACACGTCGAACGTGCCGCCGCCGAGATCGTATACGGCGATGGTGCCGGCTTCTTTTTTCTCGAGACCGTAGGCAAGCGCCGCCGCCGTCGGCTCGTTGATGATGCGCAGGACGTCAAGCCCGGCGATCTTGCCGGCGTCCTTGGTCGCCTGGCGCTGGGAATCGTTGAAGTATGCGGGAACGGTAATGACCGCTTCGGTCACTTCCTCGCCGAGATGGGCTTCGGCGGTTTCTTTCATCTTCTGCAGGATGAAGGCCGAAATCTGGCTCGGCGAATATTTCTCGCCGCGGGCTTCTACCCAGGCGTCGCCGCTGTCGGATTTGATGATCTGATAGGGGACAAGGTCCATGTCCTTTTGCGTCGTCGGATCGTCGAACGGCCGGCCGATCAGGCGCTTGATCGCAAACAGCGTGTTTTCCGGGTTGGTGACGGCCTGGCGTTTTGCCGACTGGCCGACAAGGCGCTCGTCGCCTTCGGCGAAAGCGACCATCGACGGCGTGGTGCGCGCGCCTTCCGCATTCTCAATGACGTGGGCTTCCCCACCTTCCATCACCGCAACGCACGAATTCGTGGTTCCGAGATCGATACCTATTGCTTTACCCATAATATTACCTCGCTTTTCGGCAGATTTCCGCGGCCCTGTCGGCACCGTGGGAAACCCCCCAAGGTTTGAATTGACCCAATGAGAGTGGATTGACGGATATATAAGTAGCCTGCACGGGTCTTACAATAGTTTATAATATGCATAACAGGCGCTCTTCTGCGTTGTCTGTTGAGTTGTCTGTTGCCTGTTTCGGTCCTGAAATCCTGAACTGCAAAGCCCGAACGGCGGGATGTCCGGCAGATGATTGTTTCCGCGAGCTATCGCAGCGATATCCCGGCCTTTCATGCCGACTGGTTCCGCAACCGACTTGCGGCGGGTTTTTGCGAGGTCGTCAATCCCTATAGCGGCAAGCCCTATCGCGTGTCCCTGCGCGGTGACGCGGTCGACGGCTACGTGTTCTGGACCCGGAACGCCGCGCCCTTTGCCGCGGTGCTCGACGATGTGGCGAGACTGTCCCTGCCCTTCGTCATCCAGTTTACCGTGACCGGGTATCCGCGCCCGCTCGATCCCCATACCCCGCAGGCCGATGTGGCGGTGGCCCAGATCGTGGATCTCGCGCGCAAGTTCGGGCCGAAAGCCGTTGTCTGGCGATACGATCCGGTGGTTTTCAGCTCTCTGACACCCGCCGGCTGGCATCTCCGGAATTTTGCCGATCTGGCCCGGAAGCTTGCGGGCTCGGTAGACGAATGCGTGGTTTCCTGCGCCCATATCTATAAAAAGACCCAAAGGCGGCTGAATATCGCAGCAAAAAGCCACGAATTCGGCTGGAATGATCCTGATTGGGATCAAAAGAGCGAATTATTGGGCGAAATGGCAGGGATTGCGGCGGAATACGGTATCCGAACAAGCGTCTGCAGCCAACCCGACGCACTGGGCGGGCAGGCCGCGGCGGCGCTGCGCCCCGCCCGCTGTATCGATGTGGGCCGGTTGTAGGATATTGCCGGATAGGGGATTCCGTCCCGGGTAAAAGGCAACCGCGAGGGCTGTCTCTGCGCGGAAAGCCGCGATATCGGATCCTACGACACCTGCGCGCATGGCTGTGTCTATTGCTATGCCGTGTCGGACCACGAAAAAGCGGCCTCTGCGCTGCGTCGGCCAGAGACTGCCCGGTAGACCGCGAGGCAGACTACCCGGCATATGCCTTCGCTAGGCGCCGTCGTTATGGGCGTCGGACTCAAAGGTTTCGACCTCTTCCATCGGCCGCAGCCACAGCGCCGATGAATAGACTGTCAGCGTTGCAGCGGCGGGCGGGCCGGCATCGTATTCGCTGAACCCGGCGTGCCAGACGATCCCGGCGGCGTCCGGGAAAGAGCTTGATTCCAGGCTGTCGTCGAACAGCCGTTCCAGCGTGCTGTCCTCGCCCATGCCGTCCGCGAGGATGCGGGCGCCGAATGCCGGCAGCGGGTCTTTCTGCAACAGGGCTTCGGCCCGGGGGTTATGGGCTGTCAGCCGCATCGTGAGCCGCAGGATATCCGGCCGCGCAAAACGTTTCGGCAATGCCTTCTGCAGCAGGACCGCCGCCTCGAATGTGCGGGCGTGCAGGGCAATGTCCGCCGCCTCTTCCCAGGCGCGCTGCTCGTCCATGAAGTCCTGTACGATGTTCCGGCGCGCGCCCCGTGTCAGCGCATCGCCGATCTTGACGGCGAGAACGGCGTCCGCCGCTTCTTCCGCGTCCAGGTCCTGAAGCGCCATCAACAGCATTTCCTCAAGATCCGAACCGCTGAGATCCGCCGTTCCGTCCACTTCCAGCGCGTCAAGCAGGGCGTGGTACTCGGCCTCGGACCACGAGTCCGGCATGTCGCGGACGGTTTCAAGCCCGGTGACGGTGACTGTCAGAAATTTTGCCAATAAGGGTTCTTCCGGTTGGTCTGCTGCATCCGGGAGGTCGTCCGGCGGCCAGTGGTCTGCGGCGCACAGCGCGCCGGCTCTTCACAGGATATAAGGATGCCGCGACGCTTTTTAAGGCCCGACTTTCAGGCGGCGAGCCTGAAGCCCGAAAACGCCCAGCGCTGATGGGGATAGAAGAAATTCCGGTAGCTCACCCGCGCATGGCCGGGCGGCGTGGCGCAGCTCGCGCCGCGTAGCACCATCTGGTTGATCATGAACTTGCCGTTATATTCGCCGACGGCGCCGGGCGCGGCTTCGAAACCGGGATAGGGCGTGTAGGCGCTTTGGGTCCATTCCCAGACGTCGCCCATCATCTGCGACGGCCGATCCGGGCGGGCTTCGCCGGAGGGCATCGGCCGCAGAAAGCCGCTGGCCAGCCGGTTTGCCCCGTCGTCGTCGACAGCGTCGCATCCGAAACGCCGGGCGGCGATCTCCCATTCGGGCTCCGTCGGCAGCCGCTTGCCTGCCCATGCTGCATAGGCCGCCGCTTCATAGAAACTGACATGGCCGACCGGTGCGTCCGGGTAGACCGGACATATGCCGGCAAAGGTGAACTCGTTCCAGCCGCCCTCGCCGTTTTCACGCCAGTAGAGCGGGGCGGCCCAGCTTTCGCCATTGACCATCGCCCAGCCGTTCGCGTGCCAGAACTCCGCGCGCCGGTAGCCGTCATCCTCGATGAATTCGAGATATTCTGCATTCGTCACGGCGCGCGATGCGATCGAAAAATCCCCGACCAGCGCCTGATGCACCGGCCCTTCATTGTCAAAGGCGAAGTCATCGCCCCGGTGGCCGATCTCATAGGTGCCGCCCGGCAGGTCGAACCAGGTCAGGGGGTGTGCTTCGCGCACGCTCACGGGTTCTTTCTTGCGATAGGCGGGTGCCAGAGGAGTGCAGGACAGGACGTGTTTGATATCCATCAGGGCGAGTTCCTGATGCTGCTGTTCGTGATGCAGTCCCAGCTCCAGCAGGTCCGCCGCCGCCGCAAACGTCTCGTCGTCGGACGAGTGCATGAACCCGGACATCGCCCGATCGACATGGGCGCGGTAGGCCATGACCTCCGCGTTGGACGGACGTGTCAGCAGGCCCCGGTCGGGGCGGGCATGACGCGGACCCACCGCTTAGTAATAGGAATTGAACAGATAATTGAAGGCCGGATCGAATTCTTCGTAATCCGCTGCATGGGGTTTGAGAATAAATGTTTCGAAGAACCAGGTGACGTGGGCCAGATGCCATTTTGTCGGGCTGACATCCGGCATCGACTGGACCTGCTGGTCTTCGACCGACAGCCGCGATGCGATTTCTTCGGTCTGGCGCCGTGTTGCGATGAAGCGGTTTACGAGAAGGCTCCGGTCTGGCCCGGTTTCGGTTGACCGTGGATACGACGCATCATTTGACATACTTTGTCCCGTTCCCCTGCGGATGAGCCACCAGACCCGGGTCCGCCATCGGAACGTCACCGCAATCCTGTCCTGCGATGATCTCCCACAGGCCGGGATGATCGCCTGTACTGACGCGACCCTAACCCAGCGCATTCCAGGGAACAACCGCTACGCGGCAAGGCGCAACCCTGAAGGGTGTCCGGCCAGCCGGGTTAACGGCTCACCTGCCGCCGCATCCGCCCGCGGCGCGCATCGACGCCTTACGCCGTCGTATCGACCTTGTCGCCCGGGCCGGTGTCCGCCGGCGCCGCCTTCGCGATGCCGACCTTTGCCGGGCGCAGCAGACGGTCATGAATCGTGTAGCCGTTTTCCATGACCTGCATGACCGTGCCGCTGGCCGCTTCGTTCGTCGGGATTTCGAACAGCGCTTCATGGAATTGGGGATCGAATTTCTCGCCCATCGGTTCGATCTTCTTGATCTTGTGGCGCTCGAGCGCCGAAAGCAGTTCTTTTTCGGTGAGTGCAATGCCTTCGATAAATGCGACCAGCGCTGCGCCGTCCGGATCGCCGTCCTCGGGGATCGATTCGATCGCGCGGCGCAGGTTGTCTGCGACCGACAGCATGTCGCGGGCGAAGTTGGCCGAAGCGTATTTCAGGGCGTCTTCGCGCTCTTTCTGGGACCGCCGCCGCAGGTTTTCCATATCCGCGAGCGCCCGCAAAAGCTTGTCTTTCAAATCGGCGATCTCCGCCTCGGCATTGCCGGCCGCGTCGATTTCGACTTCAACCTCTTGCCCGGCATCGTCCGAAGCTGACTGATCCTCGGCCTCTGCGGCCGCCTCCGCGGCGATATCCGCCGCCGCATCTGCCGCTGCCGCTGCTTCTTCCGGGGTCTCGTTATTCTTTTCCTGATCGCTCACGTTTTCTACTCTCTCTTCATAATTTTTCCGGCGCAAACGGTGCGCCTGGGGGGCGCCGGGCCGGGCTATCCGATTATCCGGTCGATTACTTTCGCGGTGAAATCAACCATGGGAATGATGCGGGCATAATTCAACCGGGTTGGACCGATGACACCGATCGCGCCGACGATCGTCTGGCTTTCGCCCCTGAACGGCGCCACCACCAGCGAACACCCGGCCTGGTCGAAAAGGGTGTTTTCCGCGCCGATGAAAATCTGTACGCCGTCTGCACTATCGGTGACATCCAGCAGCTTGACCAGCAATTCCTCTGTCTCAAGCGCCTGGAACAGGCCGCGCACGCGCTCAAGGTCCTGGACGGCGGATACTTCGTCCAGCAGGCGGGACTGCCCTTTGACGATCAGTGTGCCGCCGGAACCCGAAATATTGCTGCCGTTGCCGGACCAGGCTGCCAGCCCGGCGTCGATCAGATTCGCTGTAATCTGGTCGATTTCCGCCCGCCGCTGCTCGATTTCCTGTCCCACGGCGCGGCGTGCGGCCTCGATCGTCTTGCCGGCGAGGCGCGCATTCAGATAATTGCCGGCCTGTACCAGCGCCGAGG
>JAYOMI010000069.1:0-5293 GCA_038120765.1 Rhodospirillaceae bacterium | reverse complement strand
GCGGCGTGCCCGGCGGCATGTCGATGATCCGGTTTTCGACGAACCCGTCATCGGTTACCAGAACGGCGAGCACGCGCCCGTCGCCCAGATTGACGAATTCGATATGCTTCAGCGGACGGGCGGTTTTCGGCGCCACGACCAGGCCTGCACATTGCGCCAGCCCGGACAGCAGCGATGTCGCCTCGCCCAGGGCCTCGTTCAGGTTGGTCCCATGGGTCACGCAGCGCGCTTCGATATTTGCGCGTTCCTCCGAGCTCAGATCGCCGATCTCCAGCAGGCCGTCGACGAACAGGCGAAGCCCGGCATCGGTCGGCAGGCGTCCCGCGGACGTGTGCGGGGCATAGAGCAGGCCCATGTCTTCCAGATCCGCCATGACGTTGCGAATCGTCGCCGGCGATATCGGCAACTTGAGCCGCCGCGAAAGCGTGCGCGAGCCGACGGGGCCGCCCTCCGCCACATAGGCTTCGACAATCTCGCGAAACACCTCGCGGGAGCGGTCGTTCAATTCGTTGATTATGCTGGACTTCGGGTTGTTCATTCAATTCACCGAAACAAGTGTGGAATTTAGTGTTGGTCCGTTTTTTGTCAATCTCGCGATTCCGGCCCCGCTCGCCAGCGTTCCGGCCCGCCAGCCCACACCCCAACAGATGTCTTTACGCCGCGCCCCTGCTTGGATAGCTTGCGCCCACTTTCCCGAACAGGAGAAAAACATGCGCCCGTCAGGCCGCTCCCCCGACCAGATGCGATCCGTCACGCTGGAAACTGGTTTCAGCGCATATGCCGAAGGCTCGTGCCTTGCGAAGTTCGGCGATACCCACGTTCTGTGCAACGCAACGGTCGAAGAACGCGTGCCGCCATGGATGCGCAATTCCGGCCGCGGCTGGGTGACCGCCGAATACGGCATGCTGCCCCGGTCCACCCATGAACGGACCGATCGTGAAGCCGCTCGTGGCAAGCAATCCGGCCGGACACAGGAAATCCAGCGCCTGATCGGCCGCTCGCTGCGCGCCGTGGTCAATCTCGAAGCGCTCGGCGAACGCCAGGTCCGGCTCGACTGCGATGTCATCCAGGCGGACGGCGGCACACGGACGGCGTCGATTACAGGCGCCTACGTTGCCCTCAAGCTGGCGATGGCAGGCCTGATGCGTTCCGGCGCGCTGTCCGTCGATCCGGTGCAGGGCTCGATCGCGGCCATCTCCTGCGGCATTTATCAGGGCACCCCGGTGCTCGATCTCGATTATGCCGAGGATTCGAACGCCGAGGCCGATGCCAATTTCGTCCTGACCGGCACGGGGGGCATCGTCGAAATCCAGGGCACGGCAGAGGCAGACCCGTTTTCGGAAGAGGCGTTCCTGCAGCTGATGGAGCTTGCCAAGAAAGGCGTCGGCGAGCTGACGACGTTCCAGAACATGGCGCTTGCCGACTGATATGGCCCGCCAGTTCACGGAAAAGCGGCTTGTGATCGCCAGCCACAATCCCGGCAAGGTCCGGGAGATCGGGGAGCTTCTCAGCCCTTGGCAGATAGAGGTTGTTTCGGCTGCGGAACTAAATCTGCCCGAACCGGAGGAAACCGGAGACAGTTTTGTTTCGAATGCGAAACTAAAGGCGGACGCCGCGGCGTTGGCGGCAAAACTGCCGGCACTGGCCGACGATTCCGGCATGGCGGTCGACGCGCTCGGCGGGGCGCCCGGAATCTACTCTGCGCGCTGGGGCGGTCCGGACAAGGATTTCAACATGGCGATGGCCCGGGTGAATGACGAGCTTGGCGATAACCCGGACCGCCGCGCACAATTCGTCTGCGCGCTTGCCCTGACCTGGCCGGACGGCCATTGCGAGGTTTTCGAGGGCGAGGTCAATGGTACGCTGGTGTGGCCACCCCGCGGTGACAAAGGGTTTGGCTACGATCCGATGTTTTATGCCGACGGCGATGCCGGGACATACGGGGAGATTGATCCCGTCGCGAAACATGCCAGCAGCCACCGCGCGATTGCGTTCGCCAAGCTGATCGAGGCCTGCTTTCCACCGGCGCCCTGAGCGATGACGAGCGCCGGAATCCCGGTGCCCGGCGGATTCGGGCTCTATATCCATTGGCCGTTCTGTGTTTCCAAATGCCCCTATTGCGACTTCAATTCGCACGTGGCTGACAGCGTCGACGCCGCGGCCTGGCAGCGGAATCTGTTGACTGAGCTGGATCATTACGGAATCAAAACAAAAGGCCGCCGGCTCGACAGCGTGTTTTTCGGCGGCGGTACGCCCTCGCTCATGCCGCCCGCCCTCGCCGCGGCCCTGCTCGATCGACTGGCCGAATACTGGGTGGTGCCCGCCGACATAGAAGTGACGCTGGAAGCCAATCCGTCCTCCATAGAAGCGCGGAAATTCGCCGATTTCCGGGCCGCCGGCGTCAATCGCGTTTCCGTCGGAATCCAGTCCTTCGACGATGCGGCGCTGCGGTTTCTCGGCCGGGCGCATAGTGCGGAGGAGGCGTCGCAAGCCATTACGATAGCGCAACAATCGTTCGATCGTGTGTCTTTCGACCTGATTTATGCGTTGCCGGGTCAGACACGTGCAGCCTGGGAGGCCGAACTCTCCGCCGCGCTGTCCCGCGGCACCGGTCACCTTTCGCTGTACCAGCTGACCATCGAAAAGGGCACGCCGTTCTATTCGGACCATCGCAAGGGGGTATTTGCGCTGCCTGACGAGGATCTGGCGGCCGATTTATACGAATTGACCGGTGAAATGACGTCGAATGCGGGTTTTCGGGCCTATGAAGTATCGAATTATGCCCTGTGCGGGCAGGAAAGCCGCCATAACCTCGTTTACTGGCGCGGTGGCGACTATATCGGGGTCGGGCCCGGCGCCCATGGCCGGCTGACGCTCAACGGCGAGCGGCTGCGCACAGAACAGATCCCCGCTCCCGCGGGCTGGCTTTCGGCGGTCGCCGCGGACGGCTATGCCACGCGGGTCTTCGATCCTGTCAGTGTAGACGAACAGATCGACGAATTCCTGATGATGGGTTTGCGCCTCGCGGACGGAATCGACCGCGCCCTGTTTGCCCGGATCGTCGGGCGCCCGCTGGATGACTGTATCGACACCACGAAAGCCGCCCTCCTCGAGGATGCCGGGCTTCTGGTATCGGATGAGCGCGCTTTGTCGGCGACGGCCGCCGGAATGCAGCGTTTAAACGCGCTAATCGCGGCCATATCCCTCTGATCCGGTATTTCGGTCAGTTTGTCAGGGGGGTGAAGCTTTTTTGCGCCGGATCGATCAGTTTGTTCCCGTCCGGGGTCACTTCACGCACTTCCAGGCTCCGTTCCGACAACCCGTTGGGCAGAAACCGGAAAAGCCCGCTGATCCCTGCGAACCCCGTTTCGGATGTCAGCGTCGCGCTATCGTATCTCGCACCGCCTTCCTGCGATCCGAGTATCGCTGCGAGAGCGACCAGATCATAGGCGTTCGCCACTAGCGGATGCGGCTCCGTTTCGTACATCGCGCGGTAGCTCCGGGTAAAATCGGTGTCCGCCGCCGCGGGCGGGCCGGCAAACCATCCGCCGATCAGTGCCGGCTCCCGCCCGGTGCCGTCCGCGGCCCAGCTTGCCAGTCCCAGAAGGCGCACCCGTTTCGTATCGATATCGAAATTACCCAGCTGTGCCGCCATATTGACGAGCTCCCCCTCGCTGGTGGCGACGAGAAGCGCGTCAAATGCGACGGGGCCAAGCGTATCGAGAATATCGAGCCGCGCGAGCGCCCGCCTGGATACTTCGTCTTCGCGGCCGGCCAATGCCTTTTTCTGTGCCAGAAGGGCCGCCCGGCGGACGTCGTAATCGCCGATGGTCCGGGCTGCGCGCACAATATCGTCGGTCGACGCACCGAATTCTTCCGTCCGGACGAGCTCCACGCCGGATGCCGCTGAGGCCCGACGCGCCGCGTCGAGGACCCGGGCGCCGAACGGCCCCCGTGGCGCGAGGACGCCG
The DNA here is from genome assembly GCA_038120765.1 of Rhodospirillaceae bacterium. GTDB lineage: Bacteria > Pseudomonadota > Alphaproteobacteria > MPNO01 > UBA830 > CAXBCP01. The sequence goes on along the minus strand of JAYOMI010000069.1, from coordinate 1,322 downwards.
AGCCGCCGGATTCCGCGCTGCGCCGCATAGGAAATGACGCGCTCTATCTGCGATTCAGGAAACAGGCCAGACAAATAAACGCCGGGCGCCGCGACATTCCGGTCATTGGAAAAGGCGAGCATGTTGAGGCCCGCCTCCTGCACGATCGGGGCGGCACCCTGCACAGCGGCTGAAAATATCGGGCCGATCACGAGTTTGACGCCATCGGAAACGGCTCTTTGCGCTGCCGCCGCGGCGCCCGCGCCGGTGGCGGCCGTGTCATAGGGACGGAGTTCAAAATCCCCGTCGGCGACATCGAACAGGGCGAGCTTGGCCGCATCCGACACTGCCCGTCCGATATCGGCCCGTGGACCGCTGAGCGGGACAAGCAAGGCGACCCGTGTGCGGTTCGCCATGCCGGGCGGCGGGATCAGCTGAACGCCCTGCGTCTGCTGCTCCGCGCCAGAGGCCGGCGCCGCGGAGGTAGCGGAGGGCTCGGTCGTCGCCGGTGGCATTGAGCCGGCTTCGCCCGGCAGCGGCGTCTCGACCCGGCTCGATAACACAGCGCCGGGCAACGTCCCGCTTCCCGCCGTATTGCGTCCGTCGCCGGTTCCCCTATTCTCACAGGCTGTGAGCGCAAGGGCGGCCGTAACAGCAAGGGCGATGCCTGTGCCCGGAAATCTGCCCGGAAGATCAGCAATGCCGGAAAATAGTGTCATCGATGCATCCGATTTCTGACGATATGAGCGACGGCGGGCAGACTAGCGACGGTGCTGCGCCAAGTAAACGTATCGGTGACAGCCGTACCCTGAAGGCCGGATTGTACATCGTCGCGACCCCCATCGGGAATATGGGGGACCTGTCCGCCCGCGCCGGCGATATTCTGAAAGGCGCAGACGTTATCGCCTGCGAGGACACCCGGGTGACGGGCAAGCTGCTCAAACGCTACGGCATCGACACGCCCATGGTTCCCTATCACGATCACAGCTCTCCTGCGGCACGATCCGCGATCATAGAGCGCCTCGAAAGCGGCAAAATCGTGGCACTGGTCTCCGATGCGGGGACGCCGCTCATATCGGATCCCGGCTATCGCCTGGTCCGCGACGCCGTCGATGCGGGACTTTATGTAACCGCGGCGCCCGGCCCGTCTTCGCCGATGGCGGCGCTGGTGCTGTCCGGCCTGCCGACGGACCGGTTTCTGTTCGCCGGATACCTGCCCACCAGGGAAAAGGCGCGCCGGGATACCCTCGCGGAATTGGCGTCGGTTCGCGCCACGCTTGTTTTCCTTGAATCGCCCAAACGGCTTTCGGCATCCATCGCTGCAATGGCGGACATCCTGGGGG
>JAYOMI010000068.1:8832-19548 GCA_038120765.1 Rhodospirillaceae bacterium | reverse complement strand
GAGCAGCGCTTTTCGTTCTAGGTCGGTCATAATCCTGTCTTCCTGAGCGCGGCTTTGGTAACGGCTTTAGACGCGTTCGGCAAACGGAAAACGGCCCTCTCCGCAGGTTGAGGCAATGATCAGAAGGAAAGTGCTTTCGCCTGGACAACATCCGGGAGCGCCCGGAGATCGGCCAGTACGGCATCCGACAGTTCACCATCGACCTGAATCAGCGCCAGCGCATCGCTGCCCTGTTTGACCCGGCCGAGCTGGAAGGTGGCAATATTGACGCCGGCATCTCCGAGGGTGGTGCCGAAGCGCCCGATAAATCCGGGGCGATCCTTGTTGATGATGTAGAGCATGTTTTCGCTGAGCTCTGCCTCGAGATTGATGCCGTTCACCTCCACAATCCGGGGTTTGTCGCCGCCGAACAACGTACCGGCTGCGGTAATCGGACCGGATTCGGTCTCTACCGTGAGGCGGATCAGGGTCTGGTATTCGCTGTCGCGTTCGTGCCGAACCTCGGACACATCGATATCGCGATCGCGCGCAAGTATCGGTGCATTGATCATGTTCACCCCGCTCATCAGGGGAGACAAAAGCCCCTCGAGCAGGCACGATGTCACCGGCCGCGTGTTGATTTCAGCCGCCGTTCCCTCGAACTCGATGGTCACGGACGTCAGGCCGCTTTCGGCCACCTGCCCGACGAGACTGCCGATCTGGCTTCCCAACACCATATAGGGTTTCAGCCGCGGCGCGTCCTCCGCCGAAACCGACGGCATGTTCAGGGCGTTGGTAACCGCCCCCGTATTCAGGTAGTCGGACATCTGTTCGGCAATCTGCAGCGCGACCTTTTCCTGGGCCTCGGTCGTCGCCGCGCCGAGATGCGGCGTCGCGATCACCTGCTCCATACCGAACATGCTGTACTCTTCCGGCGGCTCCTGCGGAAACACGTCGACGGCGAATCCGGCAACCTTCCCGGATTCAATGGCGGCCTTCATATCGGCTTCGACGACCAATTCACCGCGCGCGCAGTTCACGACAAGAACCCCATCCCGCATTTTCGCGAAATTCTTGGCGTTCAGCAGACCGGCGGTGCTGTCGGTGAGCGGGGTATGCAACGTAATAATTTCGGCGCGAGCGAAAAGTTCGTCCAGCTCGACTTTCTCGACCCCGAGGGACTCCGCGCGTTCGGGCGTGAGAAACGGATCGGACGCGATGACCTTCATCCGAAGCCCGAGCGCCCGGTCGGCGACGATCGATCCGATATTGCCGCAGCCGATGATGCCCAGGACCTTGCCGGTCACTTCGACGCCCATGAACCTGGATTTTTCCCATTTGCCGGACTGGGTCGACTGGTTGGCCAGCGGAATCTGGCGGGCCAGCGCAAACATCATGGCGACAGCGTGTTCAGCCGTCGTGATCGAATTGCCGAAGGGCGCGTTCATGACCACGATGCCGCGACCGGAAGCCGCGTCGATGTCGATATTGTCCACGCCGATCCCGGCGCGGCCGATGACCTTGAGGTTGGTCGCCGCATCGATAGCCGCCTGCGTCACCTTCGTGGCGGACCGGATCGCGAGACCGTCATATTCTCCGATACAGGCGATAAGCTCTTCGGGTTTCATCCCGGTGATAACATCGGTTTCGATGCCGTTGGCATTGAAAATTTCGACGGCGGCAGCGCTGAGGCTGTCCGAGATAAGTACTTTTGACATGATAAATCCTGCTCAGGCAGCGTTTGCCAGCTCTGCCTTGACGGTTGCATAGGCCCAGTCGAGCCATGGGAAAAGCGCTTCGAGATCCGATGTTTCCACCGTTGCACCGGCCCAGATACGAAGACCGGGGGGCGCATCGCGATAGCCGTTTATATCGAACGACGCGCCCTCGGCATCGAGCAGCGCATCGATCTTTTTGGGCACGGAAGACTGCACGGAGGCATCAAGCGCCGCAAACCACGGATCGATGATCTTGATACAGACAGATGTGGAAGATCTCTGCGCAGGGTCTTCGGCCAGAAAACCGGCCCAGTCGGAGCGACCGACCCAGTCTGCGATCGCGGCAAGATTGTCCTCGCTGCGCTTCATCAGACCCTTGAGGCCGCCGATGCCTTCGGCCCAGGCCAGCCCGTCCAGCGCATCCTCTACACACACCATGGACGGGGTATTGATCGTCTCTCCCCGGAAGATGCCTTCGATCAGCTCGCCGCCCTTGGTCAGCCGGAAAATCTTCGGCATCGGCCAGGGCGGGGAATATGACTGGAGCCGCTCCACCGCGCGTGGCGAGAGAGCCAGCATGCCATGTGCTGCTTCGCCGCCCATCACCTTTTGCCATGACCACGTCACGACATCGAGCGTCTGCCATGGCAGGTCCATCGCAAAGACCGCGGATGTTGCGTCGCAGATCGTCAGACCTTCGCGATCATCCGGAATCCACGCGCCATCGGGTACACGGACACCGGACGTCGTGCCGTTCCAGGTGAAAACCACATCACGCGTCGGATCCCACTGGGACAGATCAGGCAGTTCGCCATAGGGCGCATCGAATACGCGGGCGTCCTCCAGCCTCAGCTGTTTGAGCGTGTCGCTCACCCAACCGGCACCGAAGCTCTCCCAGGTAAACAGATCGACACCGCGCGCGCCGAGTAACGACCACAAGGCCATTTCGACCGCGCCGGTATCGGACGCAGGCACGATCGCGAGACGATAATCGTCGGGCATACCAAGCAGCGCCTTCGACCGCTCGATAACGGCTTTCAGCTTTGCCTTGCCGGGTGCAGATCTATGGGATCGCCCTGTCAGCGCATCTTCAAGAACCGCTGGAGACCAGCCGGGTCTTTTGGCGCAAGGGCCGGACGAAAAACAAGGATTTGCCGGACGGGTGTCCGGTTTCGAAATCAATTCAGACATTTAAGTCTCTCCCTTACAGAAGAGCTGCAACCCGTTGGGGAGTTGTGGCCCGCCGCCGTTCTAGGAGTGTGCCCGAAAAATAGCAATAGGCATTTTTTCGCACCGCAACAAAATCTATCGGATATGATCGGGAATCCGCTCCACCCTGACCCCTTTTGCCTACTAGACCCCGTATGACAACCCCGCAAATTATTGCCTTCGGTATTATCATTGCTTCGCTTGTTTTTTTCGCGTGGGGTCGCTGGCGCTACGATATTGTCGCGATGGGGGCGCTGGTCGTCTCGATAATCAGCGGCATCGTGCCATCGGAGACGGCGTTTTCCGGGTTCAGCGACCCGGCGGTGATCACGGTCGCCGCCGTCCTGATCATCAGCCAGTCCCTACAACGGTCGGGCGCGATCAACGTGCTCGCCGAATCAATCGGAAAGCTGCCGAACAACCCAATGATCCAGATCGGCGCGCTGACCCTGACGGTCGCCGTACTCTCTGCTTTCATGAACAATGTCGGCGCACTTGCACTGATGCTTCCCGTCGCAATTCGTGCAGCTCAGGCGTCCAGCATACCCACGTCACGGGTTCTGATGCCGATCGCCTTCGGCTCTTTGCTCGGCGGCCTTGCCACGCTTATCGGCACACCGCCGAACATCATCATTTCGAGTTATCGCGCGGAGGTCCTGGGCAAGTCGTTCGGCGAAGGCGGCGGATTCGGGATGTTCGATTTTGCGCCCGTCGGCGCGATCGCCGCGTTCGCAGGCGTGATCTTCATCTTCACGATCGGCTACCGGCTCATCCCCCATCGGGAGGGCGGCGACACTACCCTTGAAGATCTGATGCAGATCGACGACTACGTGACCGAGTTGGTCGTCCCGGAAGAATCGCCCCTGATCGGAAAACCGATCCGCGAACTTGTCGTGCTGGCCGACGGAGATATCTCGGTCGTCGCCCTCATACGTGGGGATGCCAGGGAACTGGCGCCGCCCTGGTACACCCGGATGCAGCCAGGAGACCACCTGATTATCGAGGGTGGCACGGACGCAATCGCGATGGCCGTTGGAAAGTCGGATTTTGACCTGATAACGGATAGGGATATCTCCAAGGAGAGCCTTTCATCTGACGAAGTCATCGTGGTCGAAGCGGTGGTTAATCCGGGCTCACGCCTGGAGGGGCGGACCGCCGGCGGACTACGCATCAATTCGCGCTACGGGGTCAACATCCTTGCGGTTGCCCGCCAGGGCAAACCGATTCGCGACCGGATAGGACATATCCGGTTCCAGGCAGGCGACGTGGTCCTGATCCAGGGCGCAGAACAACTGATACATGAATCCCTCACATCATTGGGGTGTCTGCCCCTCGCATCCCGCGAGATAACGGTCCCGGGCCGGAAGAGTTACTTGCCGCTGGTCGTTTTCGCAGCCGCGATTGCCGCCGCCGTCCTCGGACTTGTCCGCATCGATGTCGCATTTCTCGCCGCCGTGGTCGTCCTGGTGTCGACCCGCCTGTTTCCGCTCCGGGAAATGTACGACAGCGTCGAATGGCCGGTGATAGTGTTGCTGGGGGCCTTCCTGCCGGTCGGTGCGGCGCTCAATTCCACCGGCGCGACTGCCCTGATTGCCGACGGCATTACAGCGCTCGCCGGCGGTCTGCCGCTCTGGGTGATGCTCATGACCATAATGATCATTTCCGCTGTCCTGAGCGCGGTGATAAACAATGCGGCGACCGCGGTTCTCATGGCCCCCATTGCCGTCAGCATCGCGAATATCGCGGGGGCAAACTTCGATCCATTCCTGATGGCCGTTGCGATCGGCTCGTCCAGCGCCTTCCTGACCCCGATCGGCCACCAGTCGAACCTGCTTGTCATGGGGCCGGGCGGATACCGGTTCGGCGATTACTGGCGTATGGGCCTGCCGCTGACGATTATCACTTTCGCCGTCGCTGCGCCGCTCCTCGTTCTCTTTTGGGGGCCCTGAGACAGGCCGGGACAGCTATCCGGGCGGTTCCAGCCGGAAACTGATCGCAACGCGATTGAGCGCATTCATATTTGCGATCACCGCGGTGAGGTCGACCACTTGTCGATCATCGAAGTGCCTGCCAAGAGCAGCAAACTGATCGTCGGACGGCACGCCGTCCGCAATAGACGTGACGGATTCCGTCCAGGCGAGAGCCGCGCGTTCGGCCGCGTCGAAACACCCGGCGGCACGCCAGTCGGCAACCGCCTGAATCCGCTCCACCGATTCGCCAAGGTCACGCGCCTGCCGGCTGTGGAGCCAGATACAATAACGGCACCCGTTAATCTGCGAGACCCGCAATTCAACCAGGCGCCGCAACACCTGATCAATGGGTGCATCGTCGAGATAGGTATTGGTCGCATACATCCCGGCGACGGCACCGGGAGAGGCCTTGCCGTAATCGAGGCGAAGCGTCATTTCACAGCCCCTCCACCGATAGCCTGAACGCCGTATTTAGCGAGATATGCCGCCCGCAGGGCTTCTTCGGTTACGCCCTCGATGAACGTATAAGCGGGAGAAATGACCGGCTTTGCATCCAGCACTTTTACGAGCACGGCATCGAAAACCGGGATCGCCTCGCCATGATCCGCGGCGACGTCTTTCTTCAGATCCAGATAAACCGGATCGTCGCCGGATAGAACCGTCGCCTGGCCCGCAAACCGGTATCCGCGGCGGCCAAAGATGTCAACACAATTGATTTCTATCCTGTCATCGCGTCTGAGATTCCGCACCGTTCCGGGCGAGGCCATGTTCGCGAACAGCAGATGGGTATCGTCGTATACCCGGAGAGAACTCTTGGGAGACAGGTTCGGACTGCCATCCTCGTTGGTTGTTGCCACAAAACACAGTATCGTCTCTGCGACGATCCGTTTCATATCCTGATCTAGCATGCCCCCCCGCTTGCGCTGGTTCCCGATTGTAGGGCAGTCTAGCTGGGCGGCGCCGAAACGATAACCGGATTCTCGGGTTTCGATAATAGGGGTGTCCGGCACACAATTGGGCATGCTCGTCTTGTGTCGTCCCGTTTCGGCTGAATGGAGGCGGCGTCGATTCTGCGCCCCGGTATATCCGTCAGCTGCTATAGCTCAGTCCGGGATCAGGCAGAGGACGCATCGATATGGCTATTGAATTATTCGAACTCGTCGGACAGGACGATCGCCGCTTCAGCCCCTATTGCTGGCGGACGCGGATGGCGCTTGAACACAAGGGGCTTGCCTACGAGACGATCCCGACCAGGTTTACCGACAAGGACCTGATCGCTTTTTCCGGACAGGACAAGGTGCCGGTCATCCGGGACGGCGACACCGTTGTATCCGACTCATGGGCCATCGCCGAGTATCTCGAAAAAAATTATCCGGACGCGCCGTCGCTGTTCGGCGGCGCGACCGGCCATGGGCTTGCCCGCTTCCTCAACGTCTGGACGGATCGCACCCTTCACCTCGCCCTCATCAGACTCGTGATTGCCGACATACAGGATCATATTGAACCGGCAGACAGAGAGTACTTCATCGAAAGTCGCTCAGCCCGGTTCGGCAAGCTGCCGGCCGAGGTACAGAACCGTTCAGAAGAAGACGTAAAGGCCTTCCGGGCCGCCGTTTCGACGCTGCGTGCAGCCCTGGAAGATCAGCCGTTTCTGTCTGGTGAGACCGCCGCCTACGGCGACTATATAGTGTTCGGTGCTTTTGCCTGGGCGCGGTCGATCAGCGATTTTCCATTGTTGAAGAATGACGACCCGGTCCATGCGTGGCGGGATAGAATGTTCGGAATGTTCGGCGGCATGCCCCTGAAGGCCGTCGGATACGACATCTGAGACCGCAGGCAGATTGCTGATATACTGACAACTATGGATGACCAGCCCCATATCCTCGTCGTGGACGACGATAACAGGCTCCGCGAACTGCTAAGCCAGTATCTCGGGGAAAACGGTTTCCGCGTCACCACCGCCGCCGATGCCGAAGAGGCAAGGACGCGGATGCGTGGTCTTCAATTCGATCTGCTGGTCCTCGACGTCATGATGCCGGGCGAAAGCGGCCTTCAACTGACCGAATCGCTGCGGTCGGTATCCCGGGTCCCGATATTGCTGCTGACAGCCATGGGGGAACCGGAAGACCGGGTATCGGGGCTGGAACAGGGCGCAGACGACTACATGACCAAGCCGTTCGAGCCGCGAGAGCTGGTATTGCGCATCGAGTCGATCCTGCGCCGGTCCGCACCTGCCGTCACGGAAGGCATTATTCTTCTGGGCCAATGCGCATTCGACATGGGAAGGCGCGAACTCAGGCGCGAGGATGCAATCGTCAGGCTCACGACAATCGAAGCCAATCTTCTGTCAGCACTCGCACGCAATCCGGGCATGACCCTGTCCAGGGACGAATTGATCAGCCAGTGCCGGATCGAAGGCAATGAACGCACCGTCGATGTGCAGGTTACGCGGTTGCGGCGCAAGATCGAATCCGATCCGCGCGAGCCGCGCTATCTCCACACAATCCGGGGACAGGGCTATGTGCTTCATCCGGACTGATCGACGTACGGAGTGCCGGCAGTGAAGGCTTCGATCCGGCTTCGTATCGCAGTCAAACGCTATCTGCCCAAATCGTTTCTGGGCCGGTCGATAATGATCATCATTACCCCGCTGATTCTTGTGCAGGTGGTCTCGACCTGGGTCTTTTACGATCGCCACTGGAGCACGATCACCCGGCGACTTTCCGATTCCGTTGCCGGCGAAATCAGCCTCGTCATCAACGCTAAAAGCCATTTCGCCGACGAAAATACGACGAAGTGGTTGATGGCCTCGGCGGGCGAGATGGGCTTTACCATGAACTTCAAAGCGGGCGAGATATTGCCCAACGCGCCGCCGGTAACCGGCGGGGGCATCCTGGATACCCGTCTGGCGAATTCGATGCGCGAACGAGTGCGCCGGCCCGTCCATATCGATACATGGAGCCACGACCGGCTGGTCCAGATGAAAGTCCAGCTACCCGATGGGGTCATGGAAATTTTTCTTCCCCGCGAACGGCTTTTCAGTTCCACCACCTACATCTTCCTGATGTGGATGATCGGGACGTCATTTCTGCTGTTCGCCATCGCGACGATTTTCATGCGCAACCAGGTCAGACCGATCAGGCGCCTTGCCGCGGCGGTGGATAATTTCGGCAAAGGCCGCGACGTGCCGGATTTCAGGCCGGAGGGCGCAACTGAAATCCGGCGGGCGGCAGCGGCGTTCGAGCGAATGCGGGGGCGGATCAACAATGCCCTGACCCAGAGGACCGAGATGCTCGCGGGCGTCAGCCACGATCTGCGCACCCCGCTCACGCGGATGAAGCTGCAGCTTGCGATGCTCGCAGAATCAAAGGGCGTGGAAGATCTGAAGGAGGACCTTCGCGAGATGGAAGTCATGGTCGAGGAGTTTCTCGCCTTTGCGCGCGGCGAGGGGACGGAAGAACCGGTAGACAGCGATCTCGCGGAAATCGTCAACGCGGTCGCACGCGGTGCGTCGATCGACGACCGGGTGGTCGAGGCGACGACGACCGGTGATCTGACAATCCCTATTCGACCCAATGCGATACGGCGGTGCATAACGAACCTTGTCGTCAACGCGAAAACCCATGCCCGGAAGGTGAAGATCTCCGCAGAACGCCGCGGCGGCCTGGTTGAAATCAATGTGGACGACGATGGCCCCGGCATACCTGAAACAGAACGCGAAGCCGTCTTCAAACCGTTTTACAGGCTGGATTCTTCACGGAACCCGGGAACCGGCGGCACCGGCCTTGGCCTCTCGATTGCCCGCGATCTCGCCCGCGGCAGCGGTGGCGACGTAACACTCTCGGAATCGTCGCTCGGCGGCCTCCGCGCAACGATCACATTGCCCGTCTAGGGATCGGCAGCCGTGGGGCGGGCATCCTGCACATTCCTCATGCGGCGCCGGTCAAAGCCGGTCACACCCGACCCTAAAACAGACGCGCCCCGTTCGCGACGGGCCGGTCTATCCCGGTCAGGACGACTTCACCGTCATCGTCGGGAAAGCCGAGGACCAGAACCTCCGACATGAACCGGCCGATCTGCCGCGGCGGGAAATTGACCACCGCCGCGACCTGCCGCCCCGCCAGCGTCTCTGGCGTGTAGTATCGCGTGATCTGCACCGAACTCTTCTTCTCGCCGATATCGGGTCCGAAATCTATCCAAAGCTTGATCGCCGGCTTTCGTGCCTCCGGAAACGCTTCAGCGCGAAGAACTGTTCCGGCACGAATATCGACCTTCAGAAAATCATCGAATTCTATTTTCACCCCGGCCTCTCTTCATATCTGCCGGGATGGTCGCCGAAAATCGCCCAAAATAAAACCGCCGCCCCGGATATCCGGGGCGGCGGTCTGATCAGCGAACAATCGCTGAGATCACGAATGATCTGGTTTACGCGGCTTTCGGGGTCGCCTTGCCAACGTAGTTGACAACTTCGTCAAGACCCTCGGCCCAGCGCTTGGACACGATATCAACCGTCTTGTTGGTCGTCTTGGCGGCGATTTCCTGAGCTTCGCGGGCAGTCGACAGGCTGTTCTCGAGAGCAGCCTTGGCGAAAGCAGCCTGCTTGGCGACCTTGTCCGTCGGTTCCTTTGCGGAAGCGACATCCTGGGCGAACGCACCGGTGTCCTCGACAGCGGCCTGCCACAGCTCGGCCTGCTTCTTCGCAAAACCTTGCCAGCTTTCGACGACTGTCTTGTTGGCGAGGTTCATTGCTTCGATGTTCTTCTGTTGCGCCGCGACCATCGCGTCGACATTGAATTCGGGCATTTTCATATCGGCCCAGACTTTGGTGAAGTCCCAGTCAGGGAACATCGCGCCGTTCGTTTTTGCATTAGCAGCCATCATATGCTCCTGTTACGTGTTGATGTGGTTGTACGCTCTTGATCTTGTTTCAGGAATATATGTTGTGCACTGCACCATGTCAATGATTTATTGTGCATTGCACCATTTTCTTAGCCAGCAATATCAATGACTTAAGAATTTACACGGTCAAAAGCCACAAATATATTGCATTGCACGGCGACTCAGGTGCCTAAAAGAAAGCCGTTCGTATTACATTTTCGTATTACATTGTCGTCACGGGAAGGGTCACTGGGTGCCGCCTACGCATCTTCGGCTGCGGCACCCCTTCGACGGGCTCCCCGGAACGGCGCCATCGACATCGTCGATTCAGCACGTTTCAGGTTTTTGTCGATATACACCATTGTCTCGGACTGATCCTGCGTTTGGTCGCGAAGCCAGACGCGGAGAGCACTCAGATAAATCACCGCAAGGCCTTTTGTTCGTGCCATCCCCAGCAATCCCGACGCGCTCAACCCTGCAGCCTCCAGCGACCAGGCCATGGATTTCATAAAGGCAGGGCCCGCGCATAGCAAAGAACCGGGATCGCGGCCCAGGTCACGCATTATGGATCCGACGGCCTCCTTATGGGGCGCGAGGGCATCAAGGCGCCGCATCAGCACATCAAGAAGACGCTCACGCACCGGCTCCGACGCATCGCCGAAATCATGCCCGGCCAGAACCGTCTGATCCGTCCGCCTTATGAAAGCGGTCAGGAGCGCCAGTTTGGATGGAAACAGATCGTAAACCCGCGCGAGCGATGCGCCGGATTCTTCCGCAATCATTTCCATGGAGATGTCCCGCCACCGCATGCCGCTCGCAAGTTTGAGCGCCGCATCCAGAACACGGTCGGGACCCGGTTGCCGACTGGTTGCTTTCTGGGCCATTTGCTTCTCCTTAATCGATTGCATCGTAACAGTGTCGGGCGATTTCTCGAAGACCCGTGCCGTTGGAAACGGTTGATC
>JAYOMI010000068.1:0-8822 GCA_038120765.1 Rhodospirillaceae bacterium | reverse complement strand
CGGTTGATCCTCCGGCGACTGTATGCGACGATTCGCCGTCAGTGTTACTGGAGAGATAATGCGTTCGCCAATTCCGGCAAATATTGCGCGCGCCCTGCGACGGACCCCGGCCCTGTCAGCGACGGAAGAGCGCGATCTGTTCCGCAAGGTTCATAAAGGGGATACGCGGGCGCGGGAGCGTTTGGTTTTGAGCCAACTGCGCTATGTAATCCGCATCGCCGGCCGCTATAAACGCTATGGCTGCCCGTTATCCGACCTTATCCAGGAAGGCACGGTCGGACTCCTCGAGGCCATCAAGCGCTTCAACCCGGAAAAAGGCACCCGGTTGTCGACCTTTGCCATGTGGTGGATTCGCGCGTCGATCCAGGACTACGTGCTGCGTTCCGGTGCGATAGTCCGCACCGTCACAACGCCACGGCACCGGACGATGTATTTCAGCAGCGCCCTGGCCGGTCTTGACGAAAAACGGGGCGACGCGGTCCGCGCGATTGCGAACCGTCTGAACACGACTGTCGATGACGTCTTGTCATTTGCCCAGCGGCTGACGGCCTCGGACCAGCCGCTCGATATGCCTCGCGGCGACGGTCGCACGCTGGCAGATACACTTCCCGCGCCGGCGCCGGACGCGGAAACCGCCCTGGTCTCCAAACGCGAACGGATGGCGCTTGTCGGCATGTTACGGGCGGCGCTGCCCGCCCTGACCCGGCGGGAAAGGCATATACTTCGCCGGCGGTTCCTTGGCGAGAAACGCCAGAGCCTGACGAAAATCGGCAGGGAGCTTGGCCTGTCCAAGGAGCGGGTCAGACAGTTGGAGATGCGGGCGCTCGCAAAAATCCGCTCCGGCACACTGGGTCTTCAGGCAGCGGAATAGCCGATCAACCGGCGAGTTCGCGGGATCTGCGCGTTGCCGCGTCTATCGCCCGGTCCACCAGTTGCTGAAGGCCGTCTTCTTCGGCCATAAAAACGTCCAGTGCCGCGGCGGTCGTGCCCCCCGGACTTGTGACATTCTGCCTGAGAACCGCTGCCGTGTCGTCGGACAGACGGGCTAGTTCTCCCGATCCGGCGACGGTCGCACGCGCCAGCCTGGCGGCAATATCCGCCGGCAGCCCCTGAGCCTCCCCGGCCTTGGCCATGCATTCGATCAACAGAAAGACATAGGCAGGTCCGCTTCCGGAAACCGCGGTCACGGCATCGATCATGTCTTCGCTCTCTACCCAGACGACGTCGCCGACGGCTTCCAACAGGTTCTCGCACGCGGACCGCTGGGCGGAGCTGACATAACTGTTCGCACACGCGGCCGTAATGCCGCGGCCGACGGCGGCAGGCGTGTTCGGCATCGTCCTGACGACCGCGGCGTGGTCTCCGAGATGAGCCTCGAAATAGGAGATTGTGCGCCCGGCAGCGATGGACAGGCTGACCGCACCCGTTGCGGCAAATCCGGCATAGGACGGTACGATCTCGTCCATCCCCTGGGGCTTTACGGCGAAGACGATGATATCGGGAACGAAATCCGCGTCCAGCGCAGCGGCATCGTCAAAGACTGTGACAGAGAGTTCCTCCCGCATTGCCGTCGCTGCATCCGCGAAAGGCTCTATGACGATCACATTCTCCGGGGCGACACCACGGGCGAGCCAGCCGCGCAGCAGCGCGCCACCCATTTTCCCACAACCGACAAGGAGTATTTTCTGCGTTTCAGACATCCGGTTTCTACCGCCCGGTTTCTCGGGGCGGCGCCTTTTGACGGCGTGCGCTCAGGCTTCACCCTCGGTTTCAAGAATAGCCGCTGCCATCGCGTCTTCCGGGGATTTGCCGCCCCAGATCACGAACTGGAATGCCGGATAATAGCGCTCGCTCTCTGTAAACGCGATATCGACGACATCCTCGAGCTGTTCCTGGCTCACTCCGGCGACACCCCGAAGCAACAGCGCATGGCGGAACACCGGCAGACCGTCATCAGACCACAGGTCGAAATGACCGACAAGGAGGCGTTCGTTGATGATCGCCAGCAGCGGGTGAATGGATTCCGACTTCTTTTCCGGTACGCGCATATCGAATGCGCAGGCAAACAGGAGTGCATGAACGTCAGCATGCCATGACACGAACATCCGGTAGTCGCACCAGTGACCTGTTACCTCGACGGCGATGTCCTGATCGCTCGAACGTTCGTAAAGCCAGTCGTGGCTTGTCGCTATCTGCTCAATCATATCGAGCGGATTGGGCGCTGATTTTTCGAATTCCTTGCTTAATGCCGTCATGCCTGACCCCCTTGAACACGTTTAGGTGCATTTACGCCCCCGAAGCCCGCTATAAAGCAGGGTCGCCCGCAAAATACTGGGGTTGGAGAGAGTATCAACACAACATTTAGGGTGCCAGAACGGAAATTACCGCGCAAGGACAATTGGTGTCCTAGCGAGGCCTAAACACAAAATGTAGTGGATAAGTCCGTTTCGGCGGACTCAGCTCTTTTTTGTTGCGGCGCCTTTGGACGACGTCCTAGGTTTGCCGCGCGCCGCCGGCGCCGTCTTTTCGGACGCCGTTTCCAGAGCCTGCAAGCGCGCTTCCAGCCGCTCGTTCTCTTCGCGGGCCCGGATCGCCATCGCCTTCACCGCGTCGAATTCATCGCGCGTAACGAGGTCCATGCCCGACAACAGCTTATCGATCTGGTGACGGACCACGCCCTCGACCTCGCGCCGGATTCCGGACAGCGTTCCAAACGCGCCGCCGGCTATGCGGGCGGCATCGTCGAATACTCGGTTGCGGCTTTGCATGATCTTACTGCCTCCAGCGGGTCTGAATGTGTATGGTGTCTAATATAAGTCCATGTTTGCCGCTTGTCGCGCCCGATCCTATAACCGGCATGTGGAATAACGGAGTAGACCTCACGCATGATAATCATCACCGGCGGTGCCGGATTTATCGGTTCCAATCTCGTCCAGGCTCTGGAGGCCCGGGGCGACCGCGACATCGTGGTCTGCGACATTCTGGGCCACGACGACAAATGGAAAAATATCGCAAAGCGCGAACTGGCGGATATCATCACCCCGGATGCCCTTGCCGAATTCCTCGGCGACAATTCGAAGGATATCGAGACGGTTTTTCACATGGGCGCCGTTTCCGCGACGACCGAGCGCGACGCCGACCTGATCGTTCAGTCCAACATCCGGCTGTCCCTCGATCTGTGGAACTGGTGCGCGCATGCGGATACCCCGCTGATCTATGCCTCATCGGCCGCGACCTACGGGGACGGCGAACGCGGCTTCAGCGACGACGATTCGATCGAAGGCCTGGCCAGGCTGCGACCGATGAACGCCTATGGCTGGTCCAAACATGCATTCGACCGGCGTGTCGCGCGTATCGTTTCCGAAAACGGACCCCGCCCACCGCACTGGGCCGGATTGAAATTCTTCAATGTCTATGGCCCGAACGAGTATCACAAAGGCGGACAGATCAGCGTCGTTCTGAAAAATTTCCGCGAAATATCCGAAGACGGAAAGGCCGTTCTGTTCCGATCGCACAACCCGGACTATCCCGACGGCGGCCAGGAGCGCGACTTCGTCTGGGTCGGCGACTGCGTGAATATCGCCCTCTGGCTGTCCGCGAACCCGGACGTCTCAGGGATATTCAACGTCGGCACCGGATCGGCTCGCACCTTTGCGGACCTCGCAAAAGCCGTCTTTGCGGCGATGGGCAAGACGCCGGTGATAGAGTTCGTCGATACGCCCGAGGCGATCCGCGACCGCTACCAGTATTTCACGGAAGCCGACATGACCCGCCTGCGCGCCGCGGGGTATGATCAGGCGCCGACTGCGCTTGAAGACGGCGTCGGAAAATACGTCCGCGAGAGCCTGATGGCTTCCGACCCGTATATCTGAACGCGCAGTTCGATCGCCATGCACCACATGTCCTGCCAATGACCGTCTTCACCCTGACCTACCCCGCCATCGATCCGGTACTGATCGAAATCGGGCCCTTTGCGGTCCGCTGGTACGCGCTTTCCTATATCGCGGGTATTCTGCTCGCGTGGCGATACATGGTGGTGCTCGCCCGGCGCTCGCCGGCGGGAATAACCAAAGAGCATGTGGACGACTTTATCGTCTGGGCGACCCTCGGGGTGGTGCTGGGCGGGCGGCTTGGCTACGTGATTTTCTACAAGGCTGGCTACTACCTGGACCACCCGCTCGAAGCATTTGCGGTATGGCAGGGCGGCATGTCGTTTCATGGCGGATTGCTGGGCGTGATCTTCGCGATTTGGCTGTTTTCGCGCCTCCGCAATTATTCCTGGATCGCAATCGGCGATATCGTCGCCTGTACGGCGCCGATCGGCCTGTTCCTCGGCCGTATCGCAAACTTTATCAATGGCGAGCTATATGGCCGGGTGACGGATTCCCCTCTCGGGATGGTGTTCCCGGGCGCCGGCCCCCTGCCGCGACACCCGAGCCAGCTTTACGAGGCATTGCTGGAAGGCCTGCTTCTGTTCCTTGTCCTGGCATGGTTCGCGTCGCGCCCGGGCACGTTTGAACGACGGGGCTTTCTCTCGGGCGTTTTTATGGTCGGATATGGCATTGGCCGTCCGGTCGCCGAATTTTTTCGCGAGCCGGACGCGCATCTCGGTTTTCTTGCAATGGGAGCAACGATGGGCCAGTTGCTCTCGCTGCCGCTGTTTGCAATCGGCGTCTGGCTGATCGTCGTTTCGCGGAAAAATGTCTCCCCTTGAAGCGCTGATCCGCGACCGGATTGCCGGGGACGGCCCGATTTCCGTCGCTGAATTCATGGAACTCGCTCTCGGTCATCCCGATCACGGCTATTACATGACCGGCGATCCCTTCGGTGCCGCGGGCGATTTCATCACGGCACCGGAAATTTCCCAGGTATTCGGCGAACTGATCGGGCTGTGGGCCGCCGTAACATGGCAGCAGATGGGATCCCCCAAAAACCTGATCCTTATCGAATGCGGCCCGGGTCGCGGCACCTTAATGAAAGACATGCTGCGGGCCGCGAAATCGGTGCCGGATTTCGCCAGAGCGATCGACATCCATCTCGTCGAGAACAGCCCCGCCATGCGCCGCCGGCAGGAGGAAACCCTGGCCGGGCATGCACCCTGCTGGCATGACGACATCGCCACCATCCCGGCGGGTGCGACAATACTGGTTGCAAACGAATTTCTGGATGCCCTGCCGATACATCAGTTCGTGTCGACCGATACGGGCTGGGTCGAGCGATGCATCGGGATCGCCAACGAAGAGCTTGCGTTCGTCACCGGCAAGACTGCGTCGGCTTGCCTGCCCGCGTTACCTTCCGACGCGCCGCGGGGAGCAATCTTCGAGACCTGCCCTGCCGCAATGGATTTCGCCGACCGCCTGGGTCGTCGCCTGCGCTCCGCGCCGGGGGCGGCGCTTGTGATAGATTATGGGCATGGCGAACCCGCCGCAGGCGACACGCTTCAGGCCATCCATCGTCACGCATTCGCCGACCCGCTGACCGATCCCGGCAAAGCGGATCTGACAGCGCATGTCGATTTCGACGCCTTCGCCCGCCGTTTGCGATCGGCCGGGGCGGCGACGAGCGATCCGATCACGCAATCTGAATTCCTCGGGACGATCGGCATACAGGAGCGAACGCAGCAGCTTCTGAAGACGGCATCTCCCGAGGCCGGCGCAAACCTGGTGTCGGCGACCAGCCGTCTGACCGATCCAGCGGAGATGGGCGAACTCTTCAAGGTTATGGTGGCGACGTCGCCCGAAATGCCTAGACTGGCCGGGTTCGAATCATGGGCCGAAGAGACATGCTGAAATCCCCCGCGCTGGACAATATCTCCGGCATCAGACACGCATTTTTCACGCGGGAAGGCGGCGTGAGCGAGGGCATATTCGCCTCTCTCAATTGCGGCGCGGGCTCGTCCGACGCCCCCGAACGCGTTGCCGAAAACAAACGCAGGGCGGCAGCCCATCTGGACCTGGAAGACGACCGGCTGGTGACGCTGTACCAGGTTCACAGTCCGGATGTCGTGACGCTGACGGACCCGGCGTCCGTTCTGGCCGACCGCCCGGAGGCCGATGCCATGGTCACAAGAACGCCGGGCATCGCGCTGGGCATCCTGACGGCAGATTGCGCGCCGGTTCTGTTCGCGGATGCGGAGGCCGGGGTCATAGGCGCTGCCCATGCCGGGTGGCGCGGCGCGCTGGGCGGCGTGGTCGAGAACACGATCGCGGCGATGGAAGACCTCGGCGCACGGCGGCGGAACATCGGGGCGACGGTGGGTCCCTGCATCGCACAGGCCTCCTATCAGGTCGGGCCGGATTTCCCCGACCCGTTCATTGAGGACGATCCCGGAACCGTGGTGCTCTTTCGACCCGACGGCGATACCGGCAAACACCTCTTCGATTTACAGGGATACGTCCTCCGCCGTCTGCAAAAGGCCGGCATATCGGCCCGGGATGCCCTCGACATGGACACCTATGCCTCGGAGAACCTGTTTTTCAGCTATCGACGCACATGCCATCGTGGAGAAGACGACTACGGTCGGGGTCTTTCCGCCATCAGACTGACGGAGGCAGTCTGAATTGCCGCACATGATCGTTTTCCTGTTCGCGCTGATCCTCGGCCTCATGGTGAGCTGTGCGATCTAGGCGTCCCGTCACCGCCCTTCTGTCGGCGCTGGGGGGGCTGGCATTGGCAGTCGCCGCCTGCCAGCCCCTGCCACAGCCTTTCCAGCCGGCAGCGACGAAAAAGTCGGCGAACCCGCTTCTGACCCTGCCGGACAGGTCCGGTATCGTCGTTCGACCTGTAGAGGGCATGCCGGACGACACCGGCTCGGCGCTGGCGCGTCAGATGGCGATAGCGCTGCTTGACAGGAACCTTCCCGCTTTCACCGAACGCGGCAACATCTCCAGCCTTGAACTGACAGGTCAGGCCATCGCAAGGCCTGTGGGCGGCACGCGCAGCGAAATCAGAGTCATCTGGCGGGTATCCGATCACAACGGCATTCAGCAGGGCGAGCATGCCCTGGATATAGCCACCCGGAAGACGGCCTGGGCGCAGGGCAGTCCGACCCTGTTGCGCGAGATAGCCCAGAAATCGGCCGGCAAAATCGCGGCGATCATCCAGGGTCCCGAAGAACGCGACCGCACTGCGGGCCGCGCGAAGCGCACATTGCACGTCTGGAAGATTGACGGCGCGCCCGAGACGGCCGGGGCTCTGCTTCGCTCCGAACTGGAAACGGCGCTCCGCCGCGCGGCACTCCGGGTTTCGTCCAGAATGCGTGACGATTCTCTGGTTATCGTGGGGATCGTGACACTTGCCGCCGCGCCTTCCGGCACGCCGGCGCCGGAAGGACAGCGAGAACTCGGACTCGAATGGACCGTGATGGGTCCGGACGGGCGGGAGTTCGGGAAACTGCACCAGAAGAATACAGTGGCCGCTGACGCACTGGAAAACGAATGGCCCGGTATTGCCCGCGGCATAGCCCTCGGCGCGGCCCAGGGCATCGGCGATATTCTGGCAAAAGTGCCGGAAAGCGCGCTTTCCGCTGCCGGCCCGCCACCTGCTGAAGCACCTGATGCAGTTCAGGTGCCGCCTGTCCGGTGAGTGCGGCAATATAAGAATCGTTGAGCGTTTACACCCCCCGGTGCCACTGGTAATTTGCCCGGGCGTCGGCTCGGGAGGCGGGCGCGGGGACAAACATTATCTACCTGCCGGTTTGCCTGCAGGAATGGAAGTGGACGTACATGAAGATCATTGCGTGTAACAGCAACCGTCCGCTGTCCGAAGCAATCGCCGCCTATCTTAACCTGCCACTGACCAATGCCAGCGTCAGGCGATTCTCGGATATGGAATGTTTTGTGGAAATCCACGAAAACGTGCGCGGCGAAGACGTCTTCATTGTGCAGTCCACATCCTATCCGGCCAACGATCACCTCATGGAGCTTCTCGTCGCCCTGGACGCGGTCCGGCGCGGATCCGCCAGCCGAATCACCGCCGTGATGCCCTATTTCGGCTATGCCCGGCAGGACCGCAAGTCCGGCCCGCGGACGCCGATTTCGGCAAAACTGGTTGCCAACCTGATCACGGTTGCCGGCGCCGACCGGGTCCTGACAATGGACCTGCATGCCGGCCAGATTCAGGGGTTTTTCGATATCCCGTTGGACAACCTGTTCGCGGCCCCCGTGTTTATCCGCCATATCGAGGAAAATTTCGATAACGGGAATCTGATCATGGTCTCCCCCGATGTCGGCGGCGTGGTGCGCGCCCGCGCCTTTGCCAAACGGCTTGGGACCGACCTCGCTATTATCGACAAACGGCGCGAACGCGCAGGCGTGTCCGAAGTGATGCACATTATCGGTGACGTCAAGGACCGCACCTGCATCCTGGTCGACGATATCGTCGATTCCGGCGGTACGCTGTGCAATGCGGCGCAGGCCCTCAAGGAAGCAGGCGCAAAGGCCGTTCATGCCTATATCACCCACGGCGTGCTGTCGGGCGGCGCCGTCAGCCGGATATCCTCCTCTCCCCTGGAATCGATGGTCATTACCGATTCCATCCTGGGTACAGAGGCCGTCCGGGTCGCCAGCAATATCAAGCAGATTTCGATCGCGCCGCTGATGGGCGAAGCAATTGAGCGGATCAGCGATGCCCGGTCCGTTTCCAGTCTGTTTGACTAGGACCTGATTTACCGCTAATAACGCGCGCCCCCGCCGGAATCGGCGGGGCGTTTTTTCTGTGACCGGCACCCCTGGAGGCCGGCACACTAATTTTGAAGGAGACAATCATGGCTGTGGTCGAAACTGTACCCGCCTCTCCACGAGACGGCGTGGGTAAGGGGTCCG
>JAYOMI010000067.1:17085-19657 GCA_038120765.1 Rhodospirillaceae bacterium | reverse complement strand
CGAATGTCGTTTCCGAGCCATCGCATCCTCCCTCAGCCTCTAAAAATAATGGCCCTGTTTCAGGGGGGAAGGACAGGGGGAACCGCGACGACAGTTCGGCAAAGGAGAGCGCGGACAGGCCGGCGATCACGGCGGCGATAACGAAAGCGAGCGGTGCGAGTGCCCCGCCTGTGCCGGCAACCTTGCCGATAAGCACGAAAATGCCGGCGCCGATTGTCGTGCCGAGGCCATAGAGGGTCAGCAGGCCCATCGACAGGGAACGATTGAGTTGCAGCTCAGGCTTCACGGCGATCTCTCTTAATAGGGAGATTCTCTTAGGAAATTTGAAGCGCTATCGTATTGACGAAAATCAATCCCGATCAAAGAACGCCGCGACCTGGCTCCAGCGGACCGGCGTCGAGTTCAGCTCCGCCCTGAACGGACGCAGCGCATCGCAGACCGCATTGGCGATGACCACCGGCGGCGCGATGGCCCCGCCCTCGCCGAGGCCTTTGACGCCGAACGCGTTCAGCGGCGACGGCGTCTCCTGATGCACGACCGAGAGGGGCGGCACGTCGGATGCAGTCGGCATCAGGTAATCCGCGAAACTGCCGGTCAGCAGCTGGCCCTGATCGTCATAGGCGAGTTCTTCGAGCAGCGCCCCGCCGAGCCCCTGCACCAGCCCGCCCTTGACCTGACCGTCGGCAAGCTTCGGGTTCACCAGTACGCCGGCATCGTGGACCTCGACATATTTCTCGATCCTGATCTGTCCGGTCTCGACATCGACCTCGACCAGCGAGGCATTCGCCGCATAGGACCAGGTGACGGTCGGCGGTTCGTAATAGGACGTGGATTCCAGGCCCGCGACCACGCCCTCGGGCCGCTGGTGCCCCCAGCCCGGTTTCGCCGCGGTCGCGATATCGCGGTAGCTGAGATGCATGTCGGGCACGCCCTTCACGCCGACGCCCGCATCGCGGAGTTCCAGGTCTGCCTCGGCGGTTTCCAGCATGTTGGCGGCAATCGCGAACACCTTCTGGTGCACTTCGTCTGTCGCAAGCTTTATCGCACCGGATGCGGTCACCGTGGAGCGGCTGGCGATGGTGCCGTAGCCCTGGCTGACATGGCCGGTATCGGCGACGGTGACGTAGACGTCCTCGATCGGCACCTGCCACATGTCGGCGGCGAACTGCGCAAAGATGGTCTCGTGTCCCTGCCCCTGCGGACAGGCGCCGGCCGCGACCATGATCTTGCCGGTCGGGTCGATCTTGACGGTCGCGCCCTCGAACGGGCCGACGCCGGTGCCTTCGACATAACAACCGAGGCCGAGGCCGATATAGCGTCCCTCCGCCAGCGCTTCCTTCTGGCGCTTACGGATGGCCTCCAGCCCGCCCAGTTCTTCAAGCGCGCGGCGCAGCGCCTTCGGGTAATCGCCACTGTCATAAACCATCGGCACGCCGTCGCGGTAGGTCAGCCCGACCTCGTAGGGCATGTCTTCCGGCGGAATCATGTTGCGGAACCGGACCTCCGCCGGATCGAGGCCGAGATAATTTGCGACCAGATCGACCGAGCGCTCCATCGCGAACCCGACCTCGGGCCGGCCCGCCCCGCGATAGGGCGCGTTCGGCGTGCGGTTGGTGAGGACGACCCTGCAGTCGGTTTCGTAGTTTTCGATATGGTACGGGCCCAGCATATGGGCGATGGAATTGCCCGCGATTCCGGCGCCGACCGGCGTATAGGCGCCGGAATCAACCAGGAACGAGCTGGTCAGGGCGAGGATTTTACCTTCATCGTCAAACCCGATTTCGACGTCATAGATATTGTCGCGCGAATGGGCCGCGTTGAGGATGTGTTCGTGACGGTCCTCGATCCATTTGACCGGGCGGCCGATTTCCCGCGCTAGCCAGGCGACGAGAATATCTTCCGGATAGACATGCCCCTTGCCGCCGAAACCGCCGCCGACATCGGGCGCGATGCAACGTACGCGTTCTTCCGGCATGCCGAGCGCGGTCGCGACCTCGCGCCGGACCCAGTGGACGACCTGTGTCGACGACCAGACGTTCAGCGTGTCCGTGCGGGTATCGTAATCGGCAACCACGCCCCGGCATTCCATCGGCATGGCGGCATAGCGATGATGCACGAAACGGCGGCTGATCCGGTGCGGCACGTTTTCCATCGCCGCGCCCCCGGCGCCCTTTTTCGTGTGCAGGAAGGCGGCGACATTGCGGCCGAGATGTTCATGCAGAAGCGGCGCATCGTCCGCGAGCGCGCTTTCCGCATCCGCCAGCGGCTGCAACGGTTCGAGGTCGGGTTCGATCAGTTCCAGCGCGTCTTCGGCGATATAGCGGCTGTCGGCGACGACCAGCGCATAGGCCTCGCCGACATAACGCAGCTTGTCGTTCGGGATCAGCGGCTGGTCGGGAATCAGGATGTCGGTATCGACACGGTCGCGCCAGCCCTGCGGGGTGACGACCTGCATTCCGTTTATCGGCGGCAGTGCCACCATCACGTCGTCGCCCGATGCGGCGAATACCACGCCTTCCATCGCCCGCGCCGCCGTGACGTCGACCGACAGGATCTTCGCATGGGGCAACGG
>JAYOMI010000067.1:11326-17075 GCA_038120765.1 Rhodospirillaceae bacterium | reverse complement strand
ATGCCGGGCAGCTGCATATCGGCAACGAAATTCGCCTGGCCGAGCAGCAGGTTTTTGTCTTCGCGCCGCGGCACGGACTGGCCGATATAGCCGCCGGTCTCCCGGCGCACGCCGTCATCCATGGGAATTCTCCCCGCTATCGCGGTCGGCCACCGCGGCGTCGCCGTGCACCTGGCGCGCGTATTCTGTGACCGCCTCGATAATGCCGACATAGCCGGTGCACCGGCACAAGGCCGCCGACATGCCAGTGCGGATCGCCTCGGGCGAATGATCCTTGCTGTTATGAACTAGATCCATCGCCGTCATCAGCATGCCGGGCGTGCAGAAACCGCATTGCAGCGCGTGGTGTTCGGAAAACAGTTTCTGCAAAGGATGCATCTCGCCATTGGCCGCCAGGCCCTCGATGGTACTGATCTCGGCGCCGTCGGCCTGGACTGCGAACATCAGGCAGGACCGCGCCGCATCGCCGTCGATGATCACCGTGCACGCCCCGCAGACGCCGTGTTCGCAACCGACATGGGTGCCGGTCCGGCGCAGCTCGTCCCGCAGGAAATCCACCAGCAGCATCCGCGGTTCGGCCGCGCCGGTCAGGCGCTCGCCATTGACGGTGACGGTTATTTTTCGGGTGTCAGTCATACGGTCTTCCTCGCCCGCCCGGCGGCCTTTTTAACGGCGCGCCGGGTCATGACACCGGCCAGCTTGCGCCGGTAGGCGGCCGTTGCATGAACATCGCCCTCCGGGTCGGCGGCTTCGGCGGCGGCACGGCCCGCTTCGGCCAGCGCCGCATCCGTCAGGCCGCCCGCGCGCAGTATATCTTCTGCCGCGGTCAGCCGGATCGGGCCGGGTCCGACGCCGCAGGCGGCGAGACGGATATCGGTCACGGCCTCGCCGTCCAGGTTTATCTGCGCGGCAACACCGGCGAGCGCGAAATCGCCGTGGCGGCGGGCGATCTCTACAAAGGCGCCACCGCTGCCGGGCGGGGCCTTCGGCACCCGGATTTCGGCAAGAATTTCATCCGGTTCCAGCGTGGTGGTCATGACGCCGTCGAAAAACGCCGCTGCCAGAATCTCCCGCGCGCCGCGCACCGACCGTGCCACCAGTGTCGCATCGAGGGCCAGCACGGTCGCGGGATATTCCGCCGCCGGGTCCGCATTGGAAATACTGCCGCCGATGGTGCCGCGGCTGCGGATCGGCAGATGGGCGATATTCAGCGTGGCATCGTGCAGCAGCGGCGACGCGGCGCGGACGAGATCGCTGTTCTCGATGGCACGTTCGCGGGTCATCGCGCCGATCGCGAGGTGATCGCCGGCGTCGCGGATATAGGCAAGCTCCGGGATTTTATTGAGGTCGACCAGGACCGTCGGGCGCGCCAGCCGGAAGTTCATCATCGGGACGAGGCTTTGTCCGCCGGCGAGCGGACGCGCATCCGGCGCGTGCTCGGCGAGCATCGAGAGTGCCTCCTGCAGTGTCGATGGCAGCAGGTGGTCGAACCTCGCCGGCTTCATTCCCATTGTCCCCTTGCGGTAACGGCCTTACAATTATTGTTTCACATTTAATCAGTTTGGCGTCAATCGACCGGCCTGCCTCAATTTTAGGCAACCACCGACCGCCCGACAGATGCCCGTTTCAACAGGAGAGTTGCCAGATGAGCGTTGCCAGACACCCGAGACCGCCGGAACTTGAAGGCGTGTCCGCCGCCGAGATCGTCGATAAATACGTTGCCCGTTTTTCCGAACGCCGCGCCGACTGGGAAGCGTTCGAGGACGCGAAAATCGAAGGCTACAAACGCGCCCAGCACCGTTTCATCGGCGCCGGCGGATCGGGCAAGCATGACGACGCAACCGTCATTCCCGCCCGCGCCCACACGCTGAGCATCATGTATGTCGAGCCGGGACAGGGAAACGCCCCGCATACGCATGAGGTCGAAGAGACCTTCTTCGTGCTCAAGGGCCATCTGGACGCCTTCGTCGAAGACGATAACGGCGAGCGCATCACGACGCGGCTCGGCCCGTGGGACTGCATCACCTGCCCACCCGGCGTGATCCACGGTTATGACAATAACAGCCTGGAGCCGGTGTGGTTCCAGGTCATGCTCGGCAAGGGCCGCCCTGAAACCATGGGCTACGCCGACGACGACCTGTACCAGCGCCGCGACGCGCATCTGAAGGAAGTGCCGAAGGACTGATCGGCAGCGGTTTCGGCGGCGCCTTCGGGTGGGTCAGCCGTGGACGAAGGCGATCATCCGCCCCGAAACGGCGACGGCAAGCCACAGGCAGATCGATGCGATCCCGATCCGCGCGCGCTGGCGCGCCGTCGCCCGTTCCAGCCGTAGGCCGTAGCGCCGGTGAACGGTCAGGGTCGTTGCAAGGGCCGCTGCTATAAGGGCAATTTTGAGCTGGAACAGGCCGAAACCGGCATATTGGGCAGCTCGGCCGATAAACAGCAGGAAACCGCTGACGATCGCACAACCGAGCGCCGTCCCGGCGACGGGCACGACGAGCCGCGCAAGCGGCGTGGTATCCAACCACGCCGCGAACCCGACCAGGCGCAGATCGAGGATCAGAATACTGCCGATCAGCAAGGCGATAGCCAGCACATGCGCGGTCGCAATGCCGGCGTAGAGCCAGCGCGACAGATTTATCCAGACGGCAAGGTCCGACGTCTGAAGCGCCGACCAGACGGCCGCCATGATCAGTCGCGTTCAGGATAGAGTGTGTATTCCTTATCGCCGAGATAGAGACGTTCCGCCTTTACCCGCTTGTCCTTGATGTCGGCAGACGGTTCGCCAATGATGCGGATCTCCACGCCTTTTTTCAGATCGCCGTCTTTCAGGCCCGCGCGTTCGTTGCGCCACGGCTGGCCGACCTCGACGCGCCAGACCTCGCCTTCCGCATCGACGGTCAGCACGCCATGGGGATTGCCGAGCTGGGCGGCGGTGATAATACCGGTCACCTCGATATTCCCGCCGGTTGTCCAGCGCCACCCGTGATGGGCCATCGCCGCGCCGACCGAGCCCAGCATCAATGCGCCGACGACCAGCAAACTCCAAATGGATCGCTGCATGATTTTCTCCTTATATCTTCGGGTGTTCACAGTGGACACGCGATAGAACCGGTGAATCCGTTGCACGAAACCGCTCCATCGTCCGATCCGGGGCACGTGGGCCCGGATTTTCGCGCCGAATTTCAGGCCTTTCGCGCCCAGACAAGGCCTGGCCGTGACTCGATCCCGGTCAGCCCCGTTTTACGAACCAGATCGGCGACTTCGCGGTGATTCTGCCTTATCTCGTATTTGGGACCGTACCAGTCAAACGTATCCAGCAGCGTCCAGGTTTTCTGCTGTTCGCGGGTCAGCGACGGCGGATGATAACCGGCGATCGGCATAAAGTGATTGATCTGCCGGATAATGCGAATGCGGGACAGGAAGGCCGTCAACGGGAAAAAAACGGCAACCAACGCCCGCGATACCGCAAGGTTTCGCCGCGTCGACAGCCGGCGCGTAACCGCCCTCAGCGCGTATTTGACCAGCTGAACACGGGCACGCCAGTCCCTCTCATAGAAATTAAGGGCCAGGGAACCGCCTTCCTTGAGGAAGCGGGGGAGTGTCGTGATCGTCCGTGCCGGGTCCGGCGTATGCTGAATGACCCCGAAGCAGTACACCGCATCGAACACCCCTGACCGAAGCGGCAGAACATATATAGACGCCTGTATGCAGGTGACGCGCCCGTCGTGATCTTTCGTTGCGCGGCGGCAGGCATCTACCGCGCCGCTGAGATCGCAGGCGACGACATGCGCCCCCAGACCGGCCGCAACATCGGCAAACCGGCCGGCGCCACAGCCGGCATCGAGAATCCACTTGCCCCGCAACCATTCCCGGTCCCAGCGCGAATCCGCGAGAAACCTGTCCTCGGACAGGGTGTGTCCTGAGAGACGGTCGATCTGAATCGCCGACCATTTGTTCCACTGGAAATCGAAGTTGTCGAAGTCCTCCGCATCGGCACCGGCAAATCGGGGTATGCCGTTTGTCACGGGCACACGCGTCTGGCACGCCGGACAGACCAGCGAACCGGTGATAACGTCGTCACCGGCCTTTTCGGCGACGTCCAGTTCGATGGGCTGATCGTTTCCGCATTTCGGACACGCGAGGATATCAAGGACATGGCGATGCATCGGGCTACTCTATATGGACGTTGACGAATCAGGGCAACCCGATGTGACGGACGGTGGCCCGTCGAAAGACCGATCCGGCATCGGATATCAATCGCCTGCAATATATTTCCGAAATCCGGTTCCCCGTCAGGAACGGCATTTATCGATCATCAGACGCATGCGATCGGTCTCGCTGTAGCCAGCATCCAGGCACTTCTGCCGTCCGGCCCGCGCAATGGCCGCGCGCTCGTCTTCATGGGCGAGGTAATAACGGACCTTCTCCAGCAATTCATCGTCCGAAGCAAAAAACGCCGCTTCCCGCCCTTCCTCAAACAGACGCAGATGGTCATCCGACCGTTCAGCCAGCATAAACGCCCCACATGCCGGAATTTCCATCGTTCGGTCGGTCTGGGTATCCCGGTTCAGCTTCCGCAGAAAACCGAGATTGATCCGGGTCGCGCAAAGAGATTTTGTATAGGCCTGTTCGCGTTCCGTATTCACAACGGCCCGGCCTTCGATCATCAGCCCGGGCGGGCGGTCGTTCCAGGCTTCCCAGCCATTTCCCCACACCCGGACCTCTATTCCGTTTGCTGCGAGATAGGCCAGGCTGCGTGCACGGGCTTCCTCATAGGTCCCGACGAAACCAACGTCCGCGCCATATCGCCGGATATCAGCTTCGGAAACAGCGACCGGGCAATGCATGTGCGGATCGTACGCCTTGTCCACGGCGATAACGCGCCGCGCGCCAAGTGACGGCAACTCGGACGCATCGACATTCGGAGCCTTTGTCGTGAACACATAATCATAATGCGGCAACCCTGCGACATAGGCCCGCGTCCGGTTATGCGCGAGAAACATGTCGTCCTCGGAATACGAAGCAAGCCTGGCATCGGGTGCAATCCGGCGCAGCCGCTTCAACGTGGACGGCCGGATCATATTTCCTTTTTCGATCCAGACGATGTGAGGCGCCGACACTTTCGCCGCGTCGAGCAGACTCCGGTTTATGCGCGTCTTGTCCTTCTCGATACCGAGTTTCCAGAGCACGCGATCAAGAAACGAGATTTTTGCAAAGCCGCTTTCCGATCCCCCCATCGCCGTATGAGACAAATCCGTTGCCTGAACCTCCAGATCGTGCAGCGCACGGAGCCGGCCAAGGCCTCTGGAATACGCATTGAGATCGGCAACAAATAAAATACGAAGTCCTGAAATCATTCATTGGTGCCCGGTGTTATGTTCGGTATTTATAGTTTCGAATGCGGTCGCGTTCGAGAATTGAAAATTATCTTTGTGAATGCCGGGATCAGTTCGGGCAAAAGAGTCCTGAATGCCGGAGGAGTACCAAGGTTTTGAGCCCTGCGCGTCCCAATAGCGTAAAAAGTGAGTTGATCGTCAATGCCATTTCGGCCCAACAGGGCGGGATCGTCACATACACGCTGAACTTCATTCGGTATATGCGGAAAGCGGGCCTGTCGGTAACGGTATATGTACCGCCCGCTTTTCTTAAACGAATGGACCAGAAAGCCGGCGACGGCGTCGACCTCATGGACGTGGACCTGTCGGGCCTGGCCAGTCTGAAAAGGCTTTTTTGGGAACAGCTGAAC
>JAYOMI010000067.1:0-11316 GCA_038120765.1 Rhodospirillaceae bacterium | reverse complement strand
TCAGGAAAAGTGGCGCGCGCGTACTTTATTCCTCCGCCAATTATGGGCTCATTCGCCCGCCTATTCCCCAGATTCTGATGATCCAGGGCGAAATCAGCTTCAATCCCTATTATCAGGAAGCGGTTTTGCCGCGGCTTAGCGGGCTTGAACGCCTCGGTTTTGCGCTCCGGCGACGCCTCGTCCTTTGGTCCATGCGCCATTCCGATATTGTTCTGTTTCCTTCGGAAACGTCGATGAAGTCGGTTGTCGGCAATGATCCGGAATTGATCACAAAATCGCGGGTAAACTACCTATGTGCCGAAGATGGACCGGAGAACATGAAAAATGACCGGGAATGGCGGGAGGACGGCGTTCTGAAGACCCTCTACATTTCGGTTTATTATCCCCACAAGGATCCTCTCACCCTCGTCCGCGCAATACAGAAGCTGAGAGATTCCGGGACCAACGCCACCGCAAGGATCACGATGAAGGATCAGGACTTTACGCATTGGTCATCGGGTCCCCGCGAACTGAAAGAAATGCAGGCACCGGAAAACCGTGACTTTGTAATTCTGGATCGCATCCCTCATGAGAAGGTTGATTCGGAACTAAAACAGCACGATGTACTCGTCTCTACATCACTGGCCGAGACTTTCGGATTTCCGCTCGTCGAGAGTATGGCGGCGGGTGTACCCGTCGTCGTGACGGACGTACCCATCCACCGGGAAATCTGCGGCGATGCGGCGTTGTATTTCCGGCCCGGTGATTCCGAGGATCTTGCGCGGCAGTTGATGGAACTGGACAAAGATCCAGAACTGCGGGCAACACTGGTACGACGGGGGCATGCACGCGCCAGCGATATGTACGGATGGTCGCGCCACATACAGATATTGGGCGAGTGCGTCTCCAGTCTGGGCGAAACATTAACCGACGACAATCCGCTTGGCCGTAAAGGCGCTGCAAATCTCTCATAGCGATGCCGGAATTAGCGGTATGCTGCCCAAATTCTCGGAAAGCCTTGGAAAGGGGATTTTGTGGCCAAGGTCACCCGACGTGATGTAAAGGCCGGCGCGACGGCACTGGTTATCGGCCAGGTCGTTCAGGTCGCCATCGCCTTTGGCACAAATATCGTGCTGGTTCGCTATATCGCGCCGGAAGGATTCGGCCGGTTCGCAATCACGCTCGCAACAGCCTCGCTGATACTTTCACTTGTCTCTATCCGTGTGAATTCACTGATCATCCGGGTGCCTGACGGCGACCTCACATTATCTCTGGAAGGACGGTATTTCAGCTACCTGACGATCGAAACGCTCGTCGCACTTGTTATAGGACTGGCGTGGGTCGGACTGGCAGGGAATCCGGGCGCTTTGGAACTCTCCCTCGTCGTCTTTATCTGCCTGCAACACTGGATCAATCAGAACAAAAGTTTTTTCGAACGTGGGATGCCCTATGTCCGTCTCGGTGTTATCGAAACCGGATGTGCGGTATTCGCCAACCTGGCGACAGTGCTCGTCGCACTGGCCGGCGCGGGAGTTGCCGCTCTGTATTTCCGCGAAGCGCTGTTGACGCTGACCATGTTTGCGTCGCTCTCATTCGTCGGTGGAATCACCTGGCGGCGATTTCGCTGGCTGTCCCGGATCGAATGGGTTTCTTTGATTCGGGAAGGACGGGGCATCTGGCTGGACAGCGTGCTTGAAGGAAGCTACCAGCGTATCGCCATATTGCTGGCCGGACTCGTCGGCGGCGACCGCGGCGCCGGCTTCTTCTTTCAGGCGCAAAGACTTGCCATCCTGCCAAACCAGTTACTCTCTCCGCTGGTCAGCAGGCTGGCTGTAAATCTCTTTGGCCGCGAAAACAATCCGGATAGCCGCAAACGCCTGCGAAACAGGCAATTGATGATTCTGGCACCGATACTCCTGATCGCCACGGCGGCGACAATCCTGTTCGCGGTTCCCGTCGTGACATGGGTATTCGGGGAAACCTGGATAAAATCCGGAGAACTGCTCATCGCATTTGCCGGCGTGATCCTGTTCACAAGCCTGTTTGAGTATCTGAAATCCTACTGCTTTGTTACGCAATCGATGCGAACGTTGTTTATGGGCCGCGTCGCGCAGTATCTGATGCTTGGTGCTCTGCCGGTTCTGGTTGGTATCGGTCTGGTGGAAGACAAAACCACAGCGCTGGCTATCGGCATCTCCCTGGGGTGCGCTGCAGCTTTTCTGGTAGTGATAGGCGTGCTGTTGCGCAACCGTACTTAATTGACTGATCGGGAACCGGCAGAATGTGCGGGATAGCCGGCGTCGCTGCAAAGAACGCAATTAACGATGGCGCCATCCGCGCGATGATGGCGCGCATCGGACATCGCGGACCGGATGGCGAAGGAATATGGCACTCTCATGATCATCACGTTGTGTTCGGCCATACTCGTCTCGCCGTCATTGACACAACCGACGGCGGCGCGCAGCCCATGCTCGATCCATCCGGCAAGGTTGCGCTCGTCTATAACGGAGAAATCTATAACTACCGCGAAATTGCCAAGAGACTGCGGAGCGAGGGTGTAGAACTCCGCTCGAGCAGCGATACCGAGGTCTTGCTTCAGGCCTACATGCGCTGGGGACGCGCCATGCTCTCGGAGCTCAATGGCATGTTCGCTTTCTGTATCCACGATGCGCGTGATCAGACGCTTTTCTGCGCCCGGGACCGGTTCGCGGAAAAGCCGTTCCTCTACACGGCCACCGACCAGCATTTTGCCTTCGCATCGGAATGCAAGGCGCTGTTCGCGCTGTCCGATATTCCGCTTCAGATCGACGAGCCGCGCCTGATGCGGTTCCTCTCCGATGGACGCTCCGGTCTGGACGGCGAACGCGAAACCGTTTTCCAGGGTATATGTCAGCTGCGCGGGGGCGAATTCCTGACGCTGGATCTCAGGTCGATGCGCCTGAAGACCGAAAGATACTGGTCTCCCGCGCCGGACATCCAGGCGGGCAAGATCGGATTCGATGACGCGGTCGCCGAGTTTCGCCATCTGTTGTCGGATTCCATCCGGTTACGTCTGCGCGGTGACGTGGAGATCGGCTCATGCCTCTCGGGCGGCCTCGATTCCAGCGCGATCGTCTGTCTCGCCCGGGAAATTCTGGGAGATCAGCCTTACCACGTGTTCTGTGGCCGTTTCCCCGGCACGTCGGCCGACGAATGGGTATATGCCGAGCAGGTCATTCAACATACCGGCGCCATTGCGCACGTTTCCGAACCGTCTCCCACTGACTTGCTATCGCGTATCGGCGAGTTCTCCTGGTTTAACGAGCTCCCGGTCTCAAGCACCAGCCAGTTTGCACAATGGACCGTATTTGAAAGCGCGAAGGATGCGGGCATCACCGTGTTGCTCGATGGGCAGGGAAGCGACGAACTCCTCGGCGGATACGAGCAGTCGTTTCGAAACTACCTGTCCGCACTGCGCGCTGGCGGACAGGCAGACACCGCCCACCGCGAAGCGGAGGCCATTCGCCGGCGTTACCCGTTGGCGCGGGCAGACGAGGCCGATGCGCTGAAACGCCGCATGCCCCCCGGCAACCGCCGCGCCATCGCCGCCATTATGGGTTTGGGGAGCTATTTTCGTTTCGGGTTGACCGCGCCGCCGGGCGGCGCGACCGCTGCAGTCGATACCGGCCTGTCGGCGCTTTCCATAAACCCGCTTGCTGAAAGCCTTATCGAGGACTCATTCGTCACGACGCTGCCGACGCTCCTGCGCTATGGCGACAGGAACTCCATGGCACATTCGCGTGAAGTCCGGCTTCCGTTCTGCGATCACCGAATTGCGGAATTCGTGCTTTCCCTGCCCCCTGAATTTCTGATGGGGGATATCCAGACGAAGAGACTCCTGCGCGAAAGCATCAGGGGAACGGTGCCGGACCCGGTTCGGGAGCGATGGAACAAACAGGGCTTCCGCCCTCCCCAGGATACCTGGATGTCTGACCCGATGTATGAAGCGGTGCAGGATGTCCTGCATTCCGCAGAATTCGCCAATAGGGGCTGGTGGCGCGTCGGCTGGTGGCAGTCGGCTCTCAGACGCCTGCGAAAAGGGGAATCACATCTCGCAGCACCGCTGTGGATGCCCTACATCACCGAAATGTGGATGCAGCATTTTGTCGACAGAATTCGTTCTGAACCGCGCGTGCCGATTTGCCGTTAATCCCGCGCAACGCCTTCCGCTTGCGCCGGCCCCATACCAAGACGCCGCAGGACGAATTCGCCAGCCAGGAAATACAGGTAAAGGCACAGGACGAATTGCGGCAGCGTCCCGACCATGACCGAGAAATTTGAATCCTGAAACGTCAGCGGCATCAGAATGCCGAGACCGATTCCCATTTCAAGCTCCCGCCTTCCCGGCGCATTCAATAGCTTGTCCATCAAGGCCAGAAAGGCGCCGATCAAAGCCATGCCGATCACAACGCCGACACTGCCGAAATTGACATAGGTTTCGATATGCCACGGCAGGTTAAGGGAGGTCACGCTCGTCGGTTCAAGCAGGTCATACCGCTTGCCGAACAGACCGCCTGTAACTTCAAGCGGCTTGCCGGGCCACACCGCTCTCGGAATCATGGCTGTCAGCAACGGCTTGTAGGTCTCGCCCCCCCAGAACGGCACTTCCGAGGGAGATTTCGCAACAACATGGGCAAACAGCCATGTGTGAGATATCCGCCGCACGGCAGTCTCGGTAGCGCTGGTTCCATCCTCGCGCGTTCCATCGCGGCGCACACCCTTCCGGTAGCCATCGACCGTCGTCAACAGCGCTTCGGCCTTTGTCAGAAAACCGCCGTCGAGATATCTGACAGTGGCCGTGAATTCGTAGACCGGCAGACTGAGTACAACGAGCAGCGCGCAGAATGATGCCATCCGAAAGGCGCGCGCATAGACCAGCGCTCCGATACTGCAGAGCAACAACAGCATCACCTGTGTAAAGTTGAATGTCTCAATTCGCGCCGCCGCCAGCATCAACAGGAGAAATACTGCGACGACCCCATAGAAACCTTTTGTTTTACGTTTCAGGAGCAAAACCAGGAGCGCAGAAAAAACAACGTAGCCAACCGGATCCAGAAACTGTCCTACGGATGGGATACGGGACACGCCGGGGATCAATTTATAGGCGAGGTGCGCCGAGGCGAGGCCGCACAGGAGAAGCAGCGTTGCATTGCCGCCGGCCCGCTCACGGATACGGGGAACAGGCAACCACCCGAGCGCATGCCGGCGCACGAGAAAGAATACACCGACAAGGGACGCCGTCCCCGCCAATACCAAAACGAGCGTTTTGATCGATTCCTCCGACAGTGTCAGCCTGCCGCCCCAATAGACAATTGGCGGCGCATCTGCCCAGGCCAGGTGCAGGAGAAACGGCGACAACCCGAAACAGAAAACCTGAAACAGCCCCACTGCCGGAAAGAACGGGATCGTCCTGTCGTCCCGAAGAAAATAGAACAATACTGGCAGCATCCCGATGACGCAGGTCGCCAAGGCAAGCAAAGCCCCGAGGGGGGAGATCATTTCTGGCCTGGTCTGGTAGAGAATCGCGCCGATGATCACCATCGCCGATGCGGCAACAAGCAAAACCACGCGCGATTTCACCGGACGCGTCCGGACATCGAATTCTGACTGCTGTGCTCTCACGTCTCAGGCGTCCGGGAATTCAAATGCTTCTGCCGCCGCTTCAGCAGTTTCAAAGCATCGCGTGTCAATCTGACGACGCGGCGCGGCAGAGTAAACGCCCGGGCGCGCCAAAGGTGAGCCGCCATGCGCCGCGATGCCGCGTCCAGCGCGTCGGACAGGTCCAGGTTGCCGGTATCTGACCGCAGTAACGCATTGGTTTCCGTATCGCAGAGCAGCCTCTCTGCATGATCGAAGAAGCCGTATGCCATGGCAAGGAATGCCCCGCGAACACGCTGTTCGGCGTCGATAAACAATCCGGGGTCACGCATGAAAAGAAAATCGCCGTGCACCAGTTGTCCCCGGCTGTAACGGATAGGCTCCCGGCTGACGGCGGGATGGGCAACGTAGCCGCGCACGCGCCACGGGTTTAATTCCGGCATGGACATCAGACGGAACCCCTTTCCTTCGAGGAAATGCCCGACCTCCATCGCAAGACGCTGTCCTTCGCGCAACTCTATGAAAGAGACTTCCACTCGGAGTGCCGAGAGTTTCGACAGGGTGTCCGATGCGCCTTCGAGAATTTCGTACTCGGCGCCCTCAACATCAAGTTTCAGATAATCAGGCGTCTGAATATCGAAGTCGCGCATGGCATCATCGAGACGGACGACATCGACCTGCATCGTTTCTTTCACGTCAAAAAACTGGCGCTTGTCGAAAGCCTCGCCAACCTCGGCAATCGGCGGCAGGATGGTTGAAGAATTCCCGAACCTTGGCCGATACAGCGTCCTGGTGCCGTTGTCGCCGCCGATAGCATGAGGCAGATACCGCAGGGACCGCCAGTGATGATCCGCGGTAGACAGATCCGCAAAATGCTGGGGGTTCGGCTCGAAGCCGATGGCATCAACGGCAAATGCGATAGGGTTCAGATCCGCAATGATACCGCCCGCCGAACCGACATCGATGGCGGTACATGGATAAGCGCGCATGGCCTGTGACAACGGCGTCGCCGCAAACAAATTTGGGGGAAACTGCATCATCAGGGGGTGTGCACTTCTGATCGGGATGGTTCGACAATAGCAGATTGAGAATCCACCGGTAGCGGCTCTTGCCAGGTCGCTTGCCACAGGCTTCCAAGTCGATCGACGAATCGGGCTTCGCTGTATTCCGCTGTCACGCGTGCCCGCAGATTGCGCGACAGCCTGTCGCGCAGCGCCCTGCCGGCGGCGATATCGCTAAATCGGCCGGCGATTTCCACCGGATCGAACCCAGTTACGAAACCCGTTTCGCCCTCCGTGACATAATCTTCAGGCCCGCCGCAGCGCGTCGTGACAACCGGTACGCCGCAGGCGCCCGCTTCGAGACCCGCGATATTAAGACCCTCCTGCCGCGACGGGATCAGCAGGATATCGAGCCCCCGATAAAATCCGGGAAGACTGTCATTGCCGAGCGTTCCCAGAAATTTGACGGAATCCGCAATGCCGAGCCTGCCTGCCTGCGCGCGAAGTTCGTCCGAAACGTCGCCCGCCACACGGAGAGTTATATTCGCACCGCGGCGCCGCGCCGCGGCTACCGCCTCCAATGCGAGCGCGGCATTCTTGCGGGGATCGGTGTGCCGACCGGCGATGCCGACAACCCCGGGTTCGGGCAGCGTTGTCGGCGGCGAAAACCGCGCCGCATCGACCGGGATCGGCAATACGTCGAACGCCTTTCCTGCGGACGATCCAATCGCATTTAGCGAACGGGCCGATGCGCCGCTGATGGTCGCAAATGTCCCGGCTCCCCTGACGACGCGGCGCTCAAGACGCCGGAGCAGCGGGGAGACGATGGTGCGGTCGTAAACACGCCTCGCCGGAGACATCGCGTTCTGACGATCGGCGCGGTCGCCCTGCACGTCGCTCGCGCACCAGACAAGATGCCCCAGCCCGGAGGCGGCGAGCGGCGCGGCGACCAGCATATTGCCGCCGACCGCTATATGCCGGTCATGCGCTGCAATAACATCGCGCCAGAGAGGCGAATCGCCGTAATACGTTGCTTCCAGTTCCGGCAAACGGCATCCGATCGCGATGCAGTCGAATCCGCCCCAGACCTTGTAGCTGCGAACGCCAGGACGCCCACCGGCAATCAGACGCCGCGCCGGCACTGTCAGATCCCCTTCCGTCCGCAACGCCGCGTAGTGGGCTATTGTAACGCGATACCCGCGGGCCCGCAGAAACACAGCCAGTCCGCGTGTCTGGACAGCGACCCCGCCGAATATGGTCGGCGGCGCCGTGACAATCAGCACGCCGGGTGCGCGCACGGTCATGCCGTCTCTCCCGAGAGGAGTTTCTCGTATGTGGCGACGGCGCGGTCGACATAGTGCGACCAGCGGAAGTCTGTCTCTATACGGTGCCGGGCGTTGCGCCCCATTTCCCAGGCGCGCCCCGTATCGGCGACAAGGTCTGACAACGCCGCGGCAAGGGCATCGGGATCTCCAACAGGAACGATCAGACCGTTCTCTCCGACAGTGACCAGTTCCGCGCCGCCGGCAACATCGGTCGTCACCACCGGCACCCCCGACGCCATCGCCTGCAGCAGAACCTGCGCAAACCCCTCTTCGATCGACGGCAGGCAGAACACGTTCGATAGTCGATACAATTCCCGGAGCCTGGGAAAGGCCAGCGGGCCGTGAACGATCAGCCCGGGTCGGTGATGTCCGGCAATCAGTTCGGGCATTCCCGGCTCCAGCGGGCCGGCAAGATGCAGTTCCGTGCCGGGCGGCATCTTATCGAATGCCTGCAAGAGGTCCGGAACGCCCTTTCGTACACCGACGGAGCCTGCGAACAAAATCCGGCACGGACCGGCCGGGGGTCCTGACGGCGGTTCGAACGCATCCGGATCGACACCATAGGGATTGACGATCAGTTTTTCCGCCGGGACTCCTTCGGCGATGAATGTAGACGCGGCGTATCGCGTCGGCACGGCGATCGCGTCGGCGTTGTCATATTCCCAAAGCTCACGGTCGATTATCTCAGCCGGCGTGTCAGGCGGGGCAAGGCCGGTGCGCGCCGCCGCTTCGCGAAGAACCCGGTCCTGATGCTGGATATGCGTGGAGCCCCGCTCGACGCATACCTTCATACCGCGCGCCTGCGCCGGTTCTATTGCCTCTTTGATCGCCGAGCTCCAGCCAACCAGCAGGCTGGCATCCTTCGGCAGGGTCCGTGCGGCAAACCTGCCGAACGCGATCGAGACTGCGGGATCCGACCGGGGCACAAAGGGAAAGCGCGATGCCAACCGCCGCCAGATTTCCAACCGGGCAGCCGACCGGATGCGGAGGCCGGAGGGCAGAAAACGCCGCGCCACGAACCCGGGATAGGTCGTCGCCAACTGCGCGAGACATCCCTGTTCATAGAGGCCCCGCGCCAGATCAAACGCATGATAGCGCCCATGGACAGCGATGGAGACCCTGAGACTGCTCAATTCAACACCCGCGCGAATACCGATTCCAGGGCGGCGGACCGGGCATCCCATGAAAATTTTTCGACATCGACGGGCATGACGGCATCGGCGTTCTCGTGCCGGTCCAGGGCATCGAGCGCTTTTCCGACATCCTCCGCCGTCTCACAATTGTAGAGCCTGCCGCCGGCATCGCGGACGATATTACTTTCATCCTTGCCAACCCCGGGAAGGCACAGGATCGGCCGGCCGGCGACCGCAAATTCGAGGACCTTGTGGCGAAAGCCGCTGCGCGCATTGACGAACACGTTGACGTCCGAGGACCGCAGCCGGCGCGCCAGTTCGGCGGGAGGCACAAAACCTGCCATCCGGACCCCGCAGATATCGCCCCAGTCCTGCGTTGCCGCCCGCAACCTGTCTTCCTCAGCCCCGAAATATTCGAGCACCGCGGGGCGTGCAGTCTGCTTGCGTCTCTCTTTGCCCCATGCCCGGATTCCAGCCAGAAGCGCTGTCAGGTCCTCATCATCGTAGAGACTGCCGACCAGTGAAAGACGAAATGCCGCCCCGTCGGGCTGAGGGTCGGCACGAGCGGGATCGGAAACGGGCATATCGACACCGCTCGGCACCGTCACCGGGTCGCCGCCGAACCAGCGGAGAAGATCGTCGCCGTGAATGTCAGCGAGCGCGGTGGCGGCGGCGGCATCGCGGAACCTGGCGGCCAGCAGGCGCCGCATCGGGCCGGGAATGAAATCGGACCAGGGATCTTTCATATCCATGACCCACGGGCATCCGGCGCGGCGCGAAACACCCTGCGCGATCAGCCAGGCACCGGTATTACCGAATGTCGCCCAGACGATATCCGGGCGCCATTGATCGGCAAGGACGGGCCAGTAGGTTCGGCTTCCGCTTACCCAGTCCGCAAAAAGCCCGCGCCGGAACAGGAAACTGCCGGCGAGAACCGCCTTGTTCAGGATTGACGGAAACCGCCCGTGACGCGCGCCGCGCGACCAGCTATGTCCCCGCGGCAGACAACCGAGCACCAGCGGGCCGGCTCCGGCTTCCTTTGAAAGGCTGTCGATAACAGTATCGGGAGCCGGCATGGATGTGACATCCGGCAATGCCCCGGTCATCAGCACCACCTCGTGACCGCGCCGCACAAGGCCTTCGGCGAAGCCTTTTGTGCGCAGTGCGCAAACGTGCGGAAGTTCCGGATGACAATGTCCGACGATCAGGATTTTGATAGGCCCCATCGCGCGATTCTATAGAAGATGCGCGGGACTGGGGAGCGGTTTTTAGGTTGGCGGCAGACGCACCAGCGGCATTTCCGGGGCCCTCTTCTGACCGGACGTCTTGTTGCTTCCAGATATCAGATACAGGGGACGTGCCGGGTAAATGGGGGCATACCCGGTCAGCGACTCGTGTCCTGAATCACTGCTGCGCGCGCCGGTCCGGTCCGTAGAACTTCGTCAGATAATCGACAATCAGTTTGTGATCTTCCGGCTCGAGTTCGGGCATTTCCTGCTCGTCGACCATGTATTGCAGGACCGCAATCCAGCGGGACCGGGACAACCCCTGCTGGACCACCAGTTTCATGGAATGGCATGCGCCGCACATTCCGAGGGTTTCGTCGCGACCCTTGCCCGGCGGTAGCCCCTGATACTCGTCTTCTTCCTGCGCCGCGCCGGTCTCTGCGGCCATCTGAACCGGCGATCCCGCCACGGCATGGGTCGGGGCTATTGCCCAGACCCACGCCGCAGCGGCGACCATCACCCACCGTAGTTTGGTTTTCATCGGTATCAGCTGACCCGTACGGAAATGCGATGCATCGAGTTATTGAGATAGCCCTTCGGATTCCAGGCAATGGCAAACGGTTGCCCGCGCCCCTGATCGTCTGTCGCCCGCGCCCAGACCTCGTAATAGCCGGGTTTCGGAAACTTCAGGTCCGCCGACCATCTCTGCCACGCATAGGGATTGGGCACCGATTTCAGGTTTGCTTTCGCCCACGTCGCGCCAAAATCTATCGAAACGTCGACCTGCGCGACGGCATTGTCGCCGGCCCATGCATGACCGCCGACAGACATTGACCGTTCTGAAATCGTCAGCCCGGTCTGCGGGGTCGTGATCAGCGATTTCACCGGCATTGCCTCGATGATCTCGAAATCCTTCGTCGGCACTTTCTGGCCGGCAGCAACGGGATAACCAGGGACCTTGTAGGACGTCACGGTCATTTTCGCGCCGTCATGCACTGTCCGTCGTCAAAATTTT